>NZ_JBHSLU010000063.1:60057-449785 GCF_042655245.1 Allobosea massiliensis
CGCGCTCGGGCGTCGCCGGCGCATCGAGCCGCGGGCAGACCCGATGGCCTCCCACGCTCGCCACCGCATCCGACAGTGCGTGCAGCACGCTGATCGCCAGCATCAGAGGCGGCTCCCCGACCGCCTTGGAGCGGTGGATCGTCGCCTCGCGATTGGGGGCGTTTTCCAGCAGTGCGACGTTGAAGAGGCGCGGCCGGTCGGAGGCGACCGGGATCTTGTAGGTCGAGGGCGCATGCGTCTTCAGCACGCCCTTGGCATCCCAGACCAGTTCCTCGGTCGTCAGCCAGCCCATGCCCTGGATGAAGCCGCCCTCGATCTGGCCCTTGTCGATGGCGGGGTTCAGCGACGTCCCGCAATCATGCAGGATGTCGACGCGCTCGACCTTGTATTCGCCGGTCAGCGTATCGACCGCGACCTCGGCGGCGGCCGCGCCATAGGCGAAATAGTAGAAGGGCTGGCCGCGCCCGGCCTTGCGGTCCCAATGGATCTTCGGCGTCGCGTAGAAGCCCGTCGCCGAGAGCTGGACGCGCGCCATATAGGCCGCCTTGACCAGATCGGTGAAGGGGATCTCGCGGGCGCCGACCTGCACGAAACCCGGCCGGAAGACGATCGCCTCCGGGCTTTCCTGCCAGTGCCGGGCGGCGAATTCGGTCAGCCGCGCCTTGATCGTCTCGCAGGCGTCGAGCGCCGCCATGCCGTTGAGATCGGAGCCCGAGGAGGCCGCGGTGGCCGAGGTGTTGGGCACCTTGCCGGTCGTCGTCGCGGTGATCTTGACCCGGTCGAGGCCGATCCCGAAGGCCTGCGCCACCACCTGCGCCACCTTGATATAGAGCCCCTGGCCCATCTCAGTGCCGCCATGGTTCAGCATCACCGAACCGTCGGTGTAGACATGCACCAGGGCTCCGGCCTGATTGTACCAGGTCGCCGTGAAGGAGATCCCGAACTTGACCGGCGTCAGCGCAATGCCGCGCTTCACGACCGGGCTTTTGGCATTGGCCTCCCGGATCGCCGCTTGCCTCGCTCTGTAGTCGCAGGAGCGCTCCAGCCGTGCGATCACCTCGCCCGCGATGTTGTCCGTCACGGTCTGGTGGTAGGGCGTCAGATCGCGGCCGGGCCCCTCGCCGGGCGTGCCGCCATAGAGGTTGCGGCGGCGCACCTCCAGCGGGTCGAGCCCGGTCGCGAAGGCGACCTCCTCGATGAAGCGCTCGGCCCCGACCATGCCCTGCGGCCCGCCGAAGCCGCGGAAGGCCGTGTTCGAGACGGTGTGGGTCAGCAGAGGCTCGGAACGACCGCGCACCGCCGGGTAGAAATAGCAATTGTCCATGTGGAATAGCGCGCGGTCCGTCACCGGCCCCGAGAGATCCGCGTTCCAGCCGCAGCGTGCCGCATAGACCGCATCGACCGCATGGATGCGTCCCTCGTCGTCGAAGCCGATCTCGTAATCGACGACGAAATCATGCCGCTTGCCGGTGACGATCATGTCGTCGTCGCGGTCGGGCCGCAGCTTCACAGGCCGCTTCAGCTTGCGCGCAGCGAGCGCGGCGACGCAGGCGAAGAGGTTGGACTGGGTCTCCTTGCCGCCGAAGCCGCCGCCCATGCGCCTGACCTCGACGGTGACGGCATGGGAGGCGACGCCCAGCACCTGCGCCACCATATGCTGCACCTCAGTCGGGTGCTGCGTCGAGGAGAAGACCTGCATGTCCTCCTCCTCGCCGGGAATGGCGAGCGCGATCTGGCTTTCGAGGTAGAAATGATCCTGCCCGCCGATCGTCATCGAGCCCTTGAGCCGGCGCGGACTTTGCGCCAGCGCGGCCGCGACATCGCCGCGCTCGAGCTTGAGCGGGTCGGTCACCAGAGCGCCGCCGGCCGCGCGGGCTGCCGCGACATCGAGCACGGGCGGGGACTCCTCACAGACCGCCTGCGCGAGGGCCGCCGCCTCCCGCGCCGCTTGGCGCGTCTGCGCCACCACGGCAAAGAGCGGCTGGCCGTGATGTAGGATCGTCTGCGTCGCGAAGACCGGCTCGTCATGGCGATGCGTCGAGGAGATGTCGTTGACGCCGGGAATGTCGGCCGCCGTCAGCACCGCGACGACCCCGGGCGCCGCCAGCACGGGCGCGAGATCGAGCGACACCAGCCGGCCATGGGCGATGCGGCTCAGGCCGAGATAGGCGTGCAGCAGCCCCTCGGGCGCGGCGATGTCGTCGATATAGACGGCTTCGCCCGCGACATGGCGGGCGGCGGAATCGTGGAGGCGAGGTGCTCCGACCATGGCGGAGGCGTCCTTGTCGAGCCGGCGGCGCGCATCAGCCATGGGCGGCCACCGCGAACTGGCCCGCGACGCGGGTCTCGACATCGGGCCGTGTCGTTTCGATCAGGAAGCGCCGCAGCAGGTTGCCCGCCACCGTCAGCCGGTAGCCGGCCGAGGCCCGCATGTCACTGAGCGGTGTGAAGTCGCTCGAAAGCGCAGCGATCGCGGCGTCCACCGCCGCTTCGTCCCAGTGCCGGCCGATCAACGCGGCTTCCGCGGCGGCGGCGCGTCTGGGTGTGCCCGCCATGCCGCCATAGGCCAGCCGGGCCTCCGCGATGCGGCCGCCGGCGTCGAGCCGCAGCCAAAAGGCGCCGCAGACCGCAGAGATGTCCTCGTCGAAGCGCTTCGAGATCTTCGAGACGTGAATGAGCGCATCCGGCCCCGGCCTGGGCACGATCACCGCCTCGACGAACTCGCCCTCGCGCCTGTCCTGCTTGCGGTAGTCGAGGAAGAAGTCTTCGAGCGGGATCTCGCGGCGTGCCAGTCCGTCCGGCGCCGCCTTCGCCAGAACCAGCCTCGCTCCCAGCGCGATCAGCGCCGGCGGCAGGTCGCCGATCGGCGAGCCATTGGCGACATTGCCGCCGATCGTGCCGGCGTTGCGGACTTGCTCGCCGCCGAAGCGGCGCATCAGCTCGTCGAGTTGCGGCGAGAGCGACGCCAGCACGGGGCGAACCTCCGCATGGGTCGCCATCGCGCCGAAGACGAGGTGATCGCCGCGATCTGCGATCTCCCGCAGCGCCGTGACGCGCCCGAGCGAGATGACGGGATCGAGCCGCCGCATGCCCTTCGTCACCCAGAGCCCGACATCGGTCGCACCCGCGACCAGCGTCGCCTGCGGATGGGCGGCCACCAGATCCGCCAGCCCCGCGACGGTCACTGGGGCGAAGAAGCGCCCGCCGGGGCCGGAGAGGGCGAGCGGGGCGTCGTCGGCGAGGTCGTGCAGCCTCGCGGTGACCGCCTCGCGGTCCGGCCTCTCATGGCCACCAGCCGACATCCGCTGCGCCGCCGCGATGATCGGCTCGTAGCCGGTGCAGCGGCAGAGATTGCCCGCCAGCGCATCCTCGATGCGCGAGACGGATGGCGCATCCTCGTTCAGCCAGAGCGCGAAGAGCGACATCACGATGCCCGGCGTGCAGAAGCCGCATTGCGAGCCGTGGCCATCGACCATCGCCTGCTGCACCGGATGCAGGCTGCCGTCCGCGCCTTTCAGATGCTCGACCGTCAGCAGCTGGCAGCCGTCCAGCGTCGGCAGGAAGCGGATGCAGGCATTGATCGCCTCGTAGCGCAACCATCCGCCATCGAGCCGGCCGACGACGACGGTGCAGGCGCCGCAATCGCCCTCGGCGCAGCCCTCCTTGCTGCCGGTCAGGCGCCGTTCCAGCCGCAGCCAGTCGAGCACGGTCAGCGTCGGATCGCAGTTTGCGATCTCGATCAGCGCGTCGCCGAGCAGGAAGCGGAGCGTGTCACGCATCGTGGACATGCTCTGCCATACCGACCAACTCCGTCGTCATCCTGGACCAGCCGCGCATCGGCGCCGGTCCGGGATCCATCATCGGGTGGCGACGGCGCCCGATGATGGATCCCGGCGCTGCGCTTCGCTCCGGCCAGGATGACGGCGGAGGAAACTCCCTATGATCGAGCGAACCAGACGACCGGAGACAAATCATGCCCTCAGATTAGGCATGATCCCCGCTTGGCCGGAAGCTTTGATTTGGTGCAGATGTGATGTGAATCCGAGCCGGAGTGCGCATTAGTGAGCCAGACCAGCCCCCTTCGTGCCCTGCGCGGCCGCCTCTTGTGGTTCGTGGCCGATCCGCGCGACGTCGGGGAGGCGGCGCATCGTTATGTCGCGGACGGGGTGCTGGTGATCGAGGGCGGGGTGATCCGTGCAGTCGGCCCGGCGGAGGCCATCCTGCCGACCCTGCCGGCCGGGGCGGAGATCATCGACCACCACCCGCATCTGATCATGCCTGGCTTCATCGACGCCCATCTGCACATGCCGCAGACGCAGGTGATCGCCTCTTATGGCGCCCAGCTGATGGACTGGCTCAACCGCTACACCTTCGTCGAGGAGCAGCGTCTGGCGCAGCAGGGCCATCCCGAAAAGCTCGCAACCTTCCTGCTCGACGAATTGCTCGCGAACGGCACCACGACGGCGGTGATCTACTGCTCGGTGCATCCGCAATCGGCGCAGGCGCTGTTTGCCGAATCCGAGCGCCGCAACACCCGCATGATCGCCGGCAAGGTGATGATGGACCGCAACGCGCCCGAAGCGCTCACCGACACAGCGCAGAGCAGTTATGCGGATTCCAAGGCGCTGATCGAGCGCTGGCACGGCAGGGGCCGCCAACTCTACGCCATCACCCCGCGCTTCGTGGTGACCTCGACGCCGGAGCAGATGGAGGCGGCCGGGCGGCTGGCCGCCGAGCATCCCGACTGCCACGTCCAGACGCATATCAACGAGAACCGGGCCGAGATCGCGCTCGCCAACGAACTCTATCCCGAGCCGGGAGACTATGCCGGCATCTACCAGCATTACGGACTGCTCGGACCCAGAAGCCTGCTCGGCCACTGCATCCACATGACCGACCGGGAATGGCGGCGTTTCGCCGAAACCGGCAGCGTCGCCGTGTTCTGCCCGACCTCGAATCTCTTCCTCGGCTCCGGACTGTTCGACTGGGCCCGCGCCCGGGCGGAGGGCGTGCCGGTCGCGGTGGCGACCGATATCGGCGGCGGCACCTCCTATTCGATGCTCCGGACGATGTCGGAGGCCTACAAGGTACTGCAATTGCAGGGGCAGTCGCTCTCGGCCTTCGCCGCGCTCCACGCCATCACGCTGGGCAATGCCAAGGCTTTGAAGCTCGACCACCTGATCGGTTCGCTGGAGCCCGGCCACGAGGCCGATGTTGTCGTGCTCGATGCGGGCGCCCAGCGCGCCATGGCGCATCGGCTGGAGACGGCGCGCGACCTCGCCGAGGAGCTGTTCGTGCTGGTCACGCTCGGCGACGAGCGCAATGTCGTCGCGACCTATGTGATGGGCGAGCGAACCAATCCTCCGTCATTCTCGGGCGGAGCTTAAGCGCAGACCCGAGAATCTCCGGCAAGAGATGCTCGGGTCAAGCCCAAGCATGACGCGCCTCACCCCAGCACGCCGCCCTTGCGGGCGAAATCGATGTAGATCTCGCGCAGGCGCAGCGCGGTGGGTCCCGGGGCGCCGTTATGGATGCTGTGGCCGTCGATCGTCGTCACCGGCATGACGAGGCTGGTCGCCGATGTGATGAAGGCCTCCTCGGCGTCCAGCGCCTCGGCCAGCGTGAATTCGCGCTCCTCGAAGGCGAAGCCCGTCTCTTCGATATAGGCCAGCACCGCCTTGCGGGTGATGCCGGGCAGGACCTTGTGCGAGAGCGGCCGCGAGATCAGCGTCTTGCCCTTGACGATCCAGGCGGTGGAGGAGGCGCCCTCGGTCACCACCCCGTCCTCGATCATCCAGGCCTCTTGCGCGCCGCTTTCGGCTGCGAACTGCTTGGCCAGCACGGGCGCGAGCAGGTTGACGCTCTTGATGTCGCGCCGGGCCCAGCGCAGATCCGGCGTGGAGACCACCTTGATGCCGGTCTTCGCCGCCGGGGCATTCACGAAGTTGCGGGCCTGGGTGAACATCACCAGCGTCGGCGTGACGTCCTTGGGGAAGGGGAAGTCGCGATCGGCCGCGCCGCGCGTGACCTCGAGATAGACGCCGCCTTCGTCGAGGCTGTTGCGCTTGATCAGCTCCTCATGGATCGCGACCAGTTCGGCCTTTGACCAGGGCAGGGCAAGCCGGATCTCGCCGCAGGAGCGTTCGAGGCGGGCCAGATGCGCTTCGCAATCGACCAGTTTGCCGCCGATCACCGCCGAAACCTCGTAGATGCCGTCGCCGAAAATGAAGCCGCGGTCGAAGACCGAGATCTTGGCGTCCTCCTCGGGGAGATAGGCGCCGTTCACATAGACAATGCGGGACATCGGTCGGCTCTCGTCAGCGGGTTTCCAACAGCATCGCTCCTAGCCGAGACGCAGGCCGGGCGCGAGGGGCGAATGCCGGCGTCGATGCGGGGGCAGCCCCGCTTCCGTCAGGGGCGAAAGCTCAGGAAGCGCGACGGGATGACACCCAGCGGGTTGGGCGCGAAGCCGGCGAGCCGGCTCGAAACGAGGTTCCTGTGGGAATAATGCAGCACCGGAATCCAGGGCTGTTCGCGCACGATCAGGCTGTCGGCCTCGCGCAGGATCGCAGCGCGCCGGGCGAGATCGGCCTCGCCGGCCGCGAGCGTCATCAGCGCATCGAATTGCGGATCGGCATAGCGGCCGACATTGAAGCCGGTGTTGTCGCTCCGGAACAGGAAGAGAAAGCTCTGCGGATCGGAATAATCGCCGATCCAGCCATAGCGGGCGACGTCGAAGTCGCCGCCCTCGCGCAGATGGGCGAAATGTGCCGCGCTGTCGGTCTCGATCAGGGAGGTCTCAACGCCGATCGCCGCCCATTGCTCCGCAATGGCCGCGATGGTGCGCCGGTTGTTGTCGTTGCGGTTGTAGCGCAGCTCGAGCCGCAGCGGCAGGCCGGGTCCATAGCCCGCGGCCGCCATCAGACGCTTCGCCTCGTCTTCGCGCTCGAGCGGGGAGGCGGCCTTGAAGTCGAACTCGGCGCGCTCGCCGTAATTGCCGATATGGGGCGGGATCACGCCATAGGCCGGCAGCATGGTTCCCGCCCAGACACGTTCGGCGATGAACTCCCGGTCGATCGCGAGCGACAGCGCCCGGCGCAGCCGCGCATCGGAGAAGGGGGCTTTGGCCGTGTTCAGGACGAGGAAGTAGGTGCCGAGCGCCGGCGAGATGCGCAGTTGCGTGCCGAGCCGTCCGCGCAGGGCCGCGATCTGGTCGGTGGGGATGTCGGTGGTCAGGTGTAGCTCGCCGGCCAGGAAGCGCCGCGCCGCAACCGCCGCATCGGCGATGGGATAGGACATCACGGTCTCGATGCGGACATCGGCGGCGGCGTGGAAAGACGGGTTGCGGTCCAGCCGGATATGCGAGCTGGGCACGAACTCCTTCAGCACATAGGGGCCGTTCGAGACCCAGTCCGCCACCTGCGCGGCGACACGGCCCGGCCGGTCCGCGGTCGCCGGATGGACCGGCAGGGCTGCCTGATGCGCCAGCAGTTCGAGCAGATGCGGCGTTGGTCGTTCCAGCCGGATTTCGAGCAGATCGGGCGCAGCAGCCGACACGCCGAGGTCCTCCACGCGCACGCCCTCGGCGGCCTTGTAGATGCGCTCGGCGTTCAGGATCGGATATAGCAGGGGCGCGTAAGGGGCGCCCGAGCGCGGATCGAGCATGCGCCGCAGCGAGAACACGAAGTCGGATGCCGTCACCGGCTCGCCATTCGACCAGCGCGCCTGCGGCCGGAGCCTGAATCGCCAGACCAGCCCGTCATCGCTCGTCGTCCAGCTTTCGGCGACGCCCGGCGCGATCTCGCCTGTCATCGTATGGATGACGAGGCCTTCATAGAGGTCGCGCAGCAGATGCGCCTCGGCGACGCTCGTCGTCCGTAGCGGATCGAGACTTGCCGGATCGCCGTCATGGCTGCGGTGGAGAACGCCTTGGGCCAGTGCCGTGCCTGTTCCCGCCAAGGCCAAAGTGGCCGCGAACACCAAAGCGAGCTTGCGCATTCCTGGCATGAGACGCTGTCCCTGCTGCGGCTGGCGCGGGAGCACCGGCCGGTCGCATCAGAGTAGAGCGCGATGCGGAGACGCCGCCAAGAGGCCAGCGAAGAGCCGCGATCTCAGGTGCTGGCGCCGCCGCTGTAGTCAGGCGTGGCCGGTGGCGACGTCACGGAGCGGCGCCTCGAGACCGAGCCTGGAGCTCAGGTCGTCCCTCGGAAAATGGCTCTTCTTCTGAAGTTCCGACGCGATCGACACCAGCAGATCCCTGATCTTGATCGAATCCCGGCCGGATTCGCCGATGAACCTGTTCAGGAATCGCATCTTGACCTGCAACTCGGCCGCATTGTCGCGGATGAACGCGATGGAATGAGCCAGCATTCGCGGACCGAAGAAGCGCTGGGGAACCTCGCAGAACTCGACGATGCGGCAGCTGTCGTGACGGGTGTCCCGGCGAATACATTTGTAGAGATTGGCGACGTTGTCGAAATCGCCTTCGATGATCTGGACGAATTTGCGATCGAAGAAAAACATAAAGCCGGTGATGTCGAATTGGTGGTTCTGCCTGGCAGCAACGAGACGGATCGCTTCCATCCCATCTTCGAATTGATGAGCGTCATCAGGCAGCCGACAATGGCTGCTGTAAATCAGCGACATGACCATGGAAAGCTCCTGGAATTCGGCTTCGATCGAGCAGCGTTGCTGCCATCGGCAAAAACGAATCAACCCAGGCCAACTATGATCCCGAAACAGGCGGGATGACTTCTTCAATACGACACGATTAACGCAAAGTAAACCGAGTTGATGGCGCTCGACGTGCTTCTTCTTGCGTCATTTCGACTCGTCCAGCAGCAAGCGATCGTTCTCGAAGGCGATCACGCAATCGGCTGCCAGAGCCGCGCAGTCACGCAGCGCGTTGGCCTTCGCGGTCTCGAGATCGGGCGTGCCGAACCAGTAGCGGAACTCCTTCTTGCTGCGGCTCAGCGCCATCGCCCGCTCGCCGGGCCCTGAGAAATAGCGCTCGAACACATCGAGCCGCGTGGTCAGGCCGAGCTTCGCATGCAAGGTCCGGCCGCGATCGCGGGGGATCGTCGGCAGGCCCCAGGCGCGTAGCGAGGCATCCATCTCGCGCAGCCAGAGATGCCTTCCCTGTCCGTGCAGGAAGGCCATATGGCCACGCGGCTTCAACTCCGGCAGGTCGATGAAGCGCACATCGGCGCCCGCATCGAGCGCAGCCTTGCGCATCCGGGCGACCAGGGACGGCGGGAAGAGTTCGTCGTTGCGGGCATAGATCCAGAGTTGCGGCACCGTGTCCGGCCCCTGCCAGGCGGTCATGGCGGCGACCAGCGCGTCCTGCCCCCGCTCGGTGCAGCCCTCCAGATTGAGCCCGCCCGCGACATTGATGACGCCGCGCAGGCCGGGCGGCTTGCGGCGCAGCAGAGACATCGCGGTGGCGCCGCCGGCCGATTCCCCGAGCAGGATTACCCGCTGCCCGTCCACATCCGGCCGCGCCTGGAGAGCGCGCAGCGCGCCCTCGATATCGTCCGTGTCGTCGCCGAAGGAGCCGGCGATATCGGGGGTGGGGCAGGAGGCCAGCGACGGCAGCGGCCCGTCCGACTGTCCGGCACCGCGTCGCATCACCTCCGCGGCGAGCCAGCCCCGGCGGGCGAGATCACGCGCGAGTGTCGCGTAGCGGGCCGCCCTGAGGTCTCCCATGCTGAGCGAACTGCTGTTGCGGCCATGGGTGATGATCGCCAGCGGCAGCTGCCCGGTCACACCTTCGGGCCGCACGATCAGGCTTTCGAGGCGGACCTCGCGCCCCTTCGCCTGGATGCGCAGATAGCCGTTCTCCTGCCGCAGTGCCGCGCCCAGCGGAACGTCCTGTGCAAAGGCGCGGTGACCGGGCCATGCCGCTGCCATGGCTCCCAGCAGACAGAGCGCTCGCAGGATCGCGATCATCAGGCCTGCACCCCCAACCGGCGCTGCGGCACCGTGGAACAGCGCCGCGTCGATCATGGCAGAGCGGGTGTGGGGTCTGCAACGGCGGCAGGTAGCTGTCAGCCGGCCGCCGCCGCCCGCTCCTGCGCCTCGACCACCGCCACCGCCGTCATGTTGACGACGCCGCGCGCGGTCACCGAGCCGGTGAGGATATGCACGGGCTTGGCCGCGCCGATCAGGATGGGACCGACAGGCAGCGCATCCGCCAGCACCTTGGCGAACTGATAGGCGATGTTGGCGGCGTCGAGATTGGGGAAGATCAGCACGTTTGCCACGCCCTTCAGCCGCGAGGAGGGCAAAACGCGTTCGCGCACCATGGCGACCAGCGCGGTGTCGGCCTCCATCTCGCCATCGCATTCCAGCTGCGGCGCGCGCTCCCGGATCAGCCCCAGAGCCTTGCGCATCTTGACGGCCGAGGGTGTGTCCGCCGCGCCGAAATCCGAATGCGACAGCAGCGCGATCTTGGGCTCGATGCCGAAGCGGGCGACGTGGCCTGCCGCCAGCACCGTCATGTCCGCGATCTCCTCGGCGCTGGGATCGTGCTTCACATGGGTGTCGGCGAGGAAGAAGGCGCCCTTGTTGGTGATGATCAGGGTCATCGCCGAGATGTCGCAGACGCCGGGTGCCAGCCCGATGATGTCCTTGATGTGCCGGAGCCGCGACATGAACCGGCCCTCGAGGCCGGTGATCATCGCATCGGCCTCGCCACGGGCCACCGCGAGCGCCGCGATCACCGTGTTGTTGGTGCGCACCAGCGAGCGGGCGGCTTCCGGCGTGATGCCGCGGCGGCCCGCGATGTCGAGATAGGTCTGGACATAGTCGCGATAGCGCGGGTCGTCCTCGGGATTGACCACCTCGCAGTCCACGCCCGGCCGGATCGACAGGCCGAAGCGCTGCACGCGGCTCTCGATCACGCTCGGGCGGCCGATCAGGATCGGCACCGCGAGCCCCTCCTCGAGCGCGATCTGGGCGGCCCGCAGGACGCGTTCATCCTCACCCTCGGCATAGATCACGCGCTTGGGATCCGCCTTCGCCTGGGCGAAGAGCGGCTTCATGATGAAGCCGGAGCGGAAGACGAAGCGCGACAGCTCCTCGCGATAGGCCTCGATATCGGGCAGCGGCTTGCGCGCCACGCCGGTCGCCATCGCCGCCTGGGCGACGGCCGGCGCGATCCGGATGATGAGCCGCGGATCGAAGGGATTGGGGATCAGCGAAGTCGCGCCGAAGGTCGAGGATTCGCCGCCATAGGCCCGCGCCGCGATGTCCGATGTCGCCTCGCGCGCCAGGGCCGCGATGGCGCGCACGGCGGCGAGCTTCATCGCCTCGTTGATCGTCGTCGCCTGGACGTCGAGTGCGCCGCGGAAGATGTAGGGGAAGCAGAGGACGTTGTTGACCTGGTTGGGATAGTCCGAGCGCCCGGTGCAGATCATCGCGTCGGGCCGCACGGCGAGCGCGTCCTCGGGGGTGATCTCGGGGTTGGGGTTGGCGAGCGCCAGGATCAGCGGCTTCTCGCCCATCGCCTTGGCCATTTCGGGCTTCAGCACGCCGGCGGCCGAGAGGCCGAGGAAGACGTCGGCGCCGGGGATCACTTCCGCCAGCGTGCGGGCGTCGGTCTCCTGCGCATAGACCTCCTTCCAGCGGTCCATCAGGGTGTTGCGGCCCTTGTGGACGACGCCTTCCAGGTCCGTCACCCAGATGTTCTTGCGCTGGGCGCCGAGCTCGACCAGCAGGTTGAGACAGGCCAGCGCCGCCGCGCCCGCGCCCGAGACGACGATCTTGACGTCGCCGATCTTCTTGCCGGCGAGGTCGAGCCCGTTGAGGATCGCGGCCGAGACGATGATCGCCGTGCCGTGCTGGTCGTCATGGAAGACCGGGATGTTCATCCGGGCCTTGAGCTGCTCCTCGATCTCGAAGCATTCCGGGCCCTTGATGTCCTCGAGATTGATGCCGCCGAAGGTCGGCTCCAGCGCCGCGACCACCTCGACGAACTTCTCGATGTTTTTCTGCTCGACCTCGATGTCGAAGCAGTCGATCCCGGCGAATTTCTTGAAGAGGACGGCCTTGCCCTCCATCACCGGCTTGGAGGCGAGCGGCCCGATGTCGCCCAGCCCCAGCACGGCGGTGCCGTTGGTGATGACCGCGACGAGGTTCTGCCGCGAGGTCAGCTCCGCGGCCTGCGCCGGATCGTCGACGATGGCCTCGCAGGCGGCCGCGACACCGGGCGAATAGGCAAGGGCCAGGTCGCGCTGGTTGCCGAGCGGCTTGGTCGCCTGGACCTCGAGCTTACCCGGGCGAGGCTGGCGGTGATAGACGAGCGCGCCGGAGCGGAGATCGGGGGACAGGTTGCTCTTCATCGCGGCGGCTCCGGCGGCGCAGGCTCAATGTCAGGAGCAGCCGAGGTCGCGCGAATGGGGCGAGGTCGTCAAGCGCGGCGGATGCATTAATCGCAAGCAGCGGTCGCCGCCCGCCGCCGGCCGATCTTCGGAGAGCCGCACAGCAAGCTTGAATCAGCATGTGAAGCAATTTGCGCGGCGGGTGAGGCTTTCGATTCAAGTCCTTGACCTGAATCGCCTTTCGACACGCCGGGCCTGCTTTGGTCCGGGTTCAGAACGCCTTGAAGGTGATGATGGTGTGGGTGTCGGCGATCTCCGGGATCGACTGCACCTTCTGCGCGACGAAATGGCCGATATCGACATCCGCCGCGACATGGAACTTGGCCAGGATGTCGTAATTGCCCGCCGTCGAGTAAATCTCGGACGCGATCTCACGGTCTGCGAGCTCGCTGGCGACCTCATAGGTCTTGCCGAGCTTGCATTTGATCTCGACGAAGAAGGTCTGCATCGCGGGCTCCGGGGTCTGGCCGAGGATTCTCGATAGAGCCTCACAGCCCTTCAGATCAAGCGCAGTCCCATTAGGCGCCTGCGAGTTCCGCGATGCGGCGCGTCATGGCGCTTTCGGGATCGGCGAGGCCTTCGATCACCGTGAAGTGGTTGGCGCCGGCGATCTCCTCATAGCGGGTGCGGACGCCCGACAACCCCCAGACATCGACGATCCGGCGGCTCTGCTTGAAGTACTCCTCGCTCTCCGCGCCGCCGACAACGGCGTCCATGACGAGGCCCGATGGGGCGGGCCAGAACAGCGGGCTCTCGCGCTCGGCGTCCTCGAAGCTGAGCTTGAGTGCGCCGTTGATGCTCGTCTCCGTCAGCGGCTTGAGGTTGTAGAGGCCGGAGATGCCATAAGCCGCCGGCACGAGCTGTTCCGGCAGGCCCTCCTCGACATTGGCCCAGTTGGTCGCGAGCAGGCAGGCGGCGAGGTGGCCTCCCGCCGAATGGCCCGTCGCGACCACGGGCAGGCCGTAGCGCTGCCACAGCGCGGCGGCCGCCTGCTGCATCTCCCAGACGATATGGCCGACCTCGACCTGCGGGCAGAGATCATAGCCGACGACGGCGACGGGCAGGCCGCGTCGGTTGAGGCCGCGCGCCATATGCGAGAAGAAGCTGCGGTCCAGCGCCTGCCAGTAACCGCCATGGATGAACAGCACGATGGCGTCTCCGCGCATCGTCACCGGCTTGAACAGATCGTAGCTTTGGCGCTCGCTCTCGCCATAGGATACGCCCAGTTCGCAAAGCGCTTCGGCGCGATAGGCCTCGGCATCGCGGGCCCAGCCGGCGATGATCTGAGGGTGCTCCGGCACGCGGGCGCGATTGTTGTACTGGGTTTCGTAGTCGCTCGACATGGCTCGGCTCCGGTTCGCCCGATCGGCAGACGCGGCCCGCTCGGGGCGCCACGGTCCTGATGGCGGTTGCGGCCAGTCTGCGCCATCGCTTTTGACAGGTCGAGCCGCGGGCGGCACAAGGCTGCGCGCCGGGCGCATGGCCCCGCGCCGATGCCGACACCGCTGCGATCCGGAGACGACGATGGACAACCCGATTCTGGCCGAGGTCACGCGCGGAAGCACGGTCGAGTCGCGTCACCGCGGCGCCGCCATCGTCATGGACGCCGACGGCGCCGTGGTCTTTTCGGCCGGCGATGTCGAGCGCCCCGTCTTCCCGCGCTCCGCGGTGAAGGCGATCCAGGCGCTGCCCCTGCTCGAGAGCGGCGCGGCCGACCGCTACGGCCTGACCGAAGCCGAGATCGCGCTCGCCGTCTCCTCCCACTCCGGCGAGCCGCTCCATGCAGAGACCTCCGCCGCCATGCTGGCGAAGGCGGGCCGCGAGCCCGGCTGCCTCGAATGCGGCGCGCATTGGCCGACCAACGAGAAGGCCGCGCGGGCTCTCGCCCGGGCCGGCCGCGAGCCGACCGCGCTGAACAACAACTGCTCCGGCAAGCATGCCGGCTTCGTCTGCCTTTCCTGCGGCATCGACGAGGACCCGGCTGGCTACATCCGGGCCGAGCACGCGGTGCAGAAGGCCGTGCGCGGCGCGCTCGAGGAGGTCACCGGCGCCGCCCATTCGCGCGAGCTGATGGGCACAGACGGCTGCTCGATCCCGACCTATGCCGTGCCGCTGAAGGCCCTGGCGCTCGGCTTTGCCCGCCTAGGCACCGGACACAGTCTCGGCCCCGAGCGTGCCAAAGCTGCCGCCCGCATCCGGCAGGCCGCCGCCGCGCATCCCTTCATGGTCGCCGGCACCGGCCGCTTCGACACCCGCGCCATGGAACTGCTGCGCGAACGCATCTTCATCAAGACGGGCGCCGAAGGCGTGTATTGCGGGGCTCTCCCGGAACTGGGCTATGGCATCGCGCTGAAATGCGACGACGGTGCCGGCCGCGCGGCGGAGGTGGCGATGGCCAGCCTGATCGCGCGCTTCCTGCCGATGGACGAGGCCGAGATCGCCGCCTTCGCGCCGCTGCGCGAGAGTGTGATGACGAACTGGAACGGCATCGAGGTCGGCCGGGTGAGGGCGGCGCGGGTTTGACCGGCGAAAGGTCGCGCATTACCTTTCGTTGAAAGGAGACCGCCATGCCGCGTTCCGCCTTGAAGGATGGACTGAGCAAGCAGGCCCGCTACCGTGCCGGCAAGAAGGCGGCGGGGCTCAAGGAGGTTCGGCTCTGGACCTTCAATACCGCGAATCCGGCGTTCCGGGCGCAGTTGAAGCGCGACATGGTGGCGATCCGGAACAGCCCTGGAGAGGCGGATGACATCGCGTTCGTCGAGGCACTGACGGATTGGCCGGCTGAGGAAAGATGAGGCGGGGCGACGTGGTCCTCGTTGCGGTGCAAGGCGACCACGGCAAGCCTCGACCCGCTCTGGTCGTTCAAAACGATCTGATAGACGATGTCGACACGACGCTGGTCTGTCTCATCACCACGAGCACGGATGTCTCGGCGGCTTTCCGGTTCGCCGTCGCGCCGACCGTGGGTAACGGTCTCCGTGAGCAGAGCTCTGTCATGCTGGACAAAACCACCATGGTGTTGCGCCAGAAATGCCGCGCCGTGGTGGGGAGGCTCTCCGACGAAGAGATGATGGCCATCGATACCCGCCTTGCCTTCGTCTTCGGCCTCGGCGGCTGATCCTCACCCCACCGCGTTGTTCTCGACCCGCACGCCCGTGGCCCTGGCGTCGGGCGCCTTCGTCAGATCGCCGGTGACGGCCTTCCCGTACTCGGTCCCGACCACCGCGCCGCTTCTCGCTTCCGCGATGACGTTGCCGGAGATCACGGCGTTGCGCTGTTTCGGGACGAGCGAGACACCGATGCCGATGCCGGTTCGGCGCACCATGTTCCCGGTCGCGGCGAGATTGCGCATGCCCCATGACCAGCCGAGCGAGATGCCGATATCGCTGGCGTCCTCGATGACGTTGCCGGTCACTGTGGCCTCGGCCTCGACATGGACGCCCATGCCGCCGATCGGCTCCTTCACGCCGGGATAGAGCCCCTTGCGGGCGCGCCGGACGATATTGTTGGCGAAGACGCTGAGCCGGCCGCCATGGTCGAGATTGGTGATGTTGGCGCCCTGCGCGCAATCCTCGACGAGGTTGTTGGCGATGATCGCGCCCTCGAAGGCGAACTCCGAGTAAAGCCCGACCTCGCCGCAGCGCCGGCCCTGATTGCCGAGGATCTGGACGCTGGTGCCGGAATTGTTGCGGATGAAGGTCAGGGCGCAGTCGCGCAACTGGTTGCCTTCGATGATGACGCCACCGGCCCGGTACAGGCTGATGCCGTTGCCGTTGGGGCCGTCGCCACCGGCATCGGCGCGGATGCGCTCGACCCGGTTGCCCCTCACGAAGGAGCGCTCGTCGCCCGCCTGGCTGCGCCAGAGCTGGATGCCGTTGTTGCCGCAGTCCTCGACCACGTTGCGCTCGATCCGCAGCCCCAGCGAGTCGAGCGAGAACAGGGCCGATTCCCGCATCGACCGGAACTCATTGCTCTCGATCGCGCCGCCCGAGCGGTTCAGCAGGAGCCCGATCGAGCCGGCCCTGGCGAAGGCGCAGTCCTGGATGTCGATTTGCCCGACACTCTCGGCCACGAGTAGCCCCTCGCGGCCAGCCGCCGGGATGTCGAGCCCGTCGAAGCTCAGGCCGCGCAGCGAGACACGCCCGACACCACGGGCGGAAAGCAGGGGGCCGAGCCCGGCCGCGAGCAGGATGGTCGCGCCCCGCACGCCGAGGAGGTTGGCGCCATCGGGCAGGGCGACCCGGCCGACGCGGTAACGGCCTGGCGCGATGAGGAGTGGCGCCTGCCGGCGGGCGGCCTCCACCAGAGCCGCCTGAAGCTGGCGAGACTGGTCGTCGGGCGAACCGGGCCTCAGACCGAACTGGGCGGCGTCCAGGCCCAGTCCGCCGAGCGGGACGGCGCGTTGCGGCGCCTGGGCGCGAAGCGGCGGTGCCGCGAGTGCGGCTGTGCCGAAAACGGCCGTCGCGAGCAGCGCGCGTCGTGAGAGGACGGGGGAGGTCAAGGCCATGGCGGGGTGGTTCAAGGGCCATGCCGAGGCGACTTGTCCCGTTCCGGGACGGGCTCAGCCGGGCTTTCGTCCGCGCCGGGCGAGGTCGATTCCCATCGCTGCGAGGCTGGCGGCGAGTGTTGCCGCTGGCGGCCGGAAGGCAGCGACCCGCGTCTTCGGCTTGGTGCCCGGTGCTGGCCGCAGCCAGGGCACATGGATGAAGATCACCGGCACGCCGCTGTTGCGGTGAGGCCGGAGGGCGGCCGCATAGCAGGCATCGCAGAGATAGCGCCCGGCCGAGGGAGAAAGCCCGCTGCACAGCCCGCGACGGCGCAACGTTGCCAGCGCGGCCTGCGGAGAGGCGGTCGTCCGCAGGGGCAGGGCGGCCGGCACCGGCATCGTGGTCGGAGTCGCCCCGCTGAAGTCGGGATGGAGCGGGCTGGCATGGCCGCGGCCGAAGAGTTCGAGCCGGATCTTACGGGCACGTGCGGCCAGCCCGAGCATCAGGATCGCTCGCGGGCGGGCCTCCGCGAGATGGGCGCGCAGCCGCGGCAGCCCGCCTGCATAGCTGGTTTCCAGGATCAGGGCCTCCGCTGCGAAGCCGGCGGCCCGCAGCCGCTTCGTCACGGCCTGCGCGAGCGCGGTCGTCGGATTGACCCGCACCCGCGGGAAGGGGCCGAAGCCCGTGACCAGAATGTCGGGGCGGCTCGGTGTCATGGCTTCAGAGCCCCAGCGCCTGCGCGATGTCGTCGGCGGCCAGGGTCGGCGCCAAGGTGCCGGCCGCCACCGCCGCTTCGAGCGCCGGCGTCCGGGCCTTCAGATCGGGATCGTCGCGCAGCTTTGCCCGCAGCCGGTCTTCGACCATGGCCCACATCCATTTCACATCCTGGCGATGGCGCTTCTGGGCGATGAGCCCCTTCGCCTCATGGCGGGCGCGGTGATCCTCGATCCTGGCCCAGAGCGTGTCGAGCCCGTCGCCGGTGAGCCCCGAGATCGTGACCACCGGCGTCGACCAGAGCGGAGACGAAGGCGCCAGAATGTGCAGTGCAGCCTGGTACTGCGCTGCGGCGGCGCGCGCGGCCGTCGCGCCGGCCCCGTCCGCCTTGTTGACCGCGATCATGTCCGCGAGTTCGATGATGCCCTTCTTGATGCCCTGCAGCTCGTCGCCCGCATTGGGCAGCATCAGAACCAGGAAGAAATCGGTCAGCTCCGCCACGGCGGTCTCCGACTGCCCGACGCCGACCGTCTCGACCAGGATGACGTCGAAGCCCGCAGCCTCGCAGAGCAGCATGGTTTCGCGCGTCCTTGCGGCGACGCCACCGAGCGTGCCTGAGGAGGGCGAGGGGCGGATATAGGCGCCAGGGTCGACCGCGAGACGGGCCATGCGCGTCTTGTCGCCCAGGATCGAGCCGCCGCTGCGCGAGGAGGAGGGATCGACCGCCAGTACCGCGACCTTATGGCCCCGGCCAGTGAGCAGGCTGCCGAGCGCGTCGATCGTGGTCGACTTGCCGACCCCTGGCACGCCGGTGATGCCGACCCGGATGGCGCCGCCCGTCTTCGGAAGGATCGACTGGACGAGGCTGCTGGCCTGCCGGCGGTGATCGGCCCGGCGCGACTCGACCAGCGTGATCGCGCGTGCCAGCGCCGCGCGGTCGCCGGCGATCAGGCCGTCGGCGAGGGCGGTGACAGGAGCGCTGAGATCGGCCATGAGTCCACCTAGCAAGGCCGGGGGTCCTGCGACAAGGTTCCGGAGGAGGGCGGCCTCCCCGATCTTGCCGACCGACCGGCCTACGTCATGGCGGCGCCTTCGGGCGATGAGGACGATGCAGGCGGTGGTACGGTTCAAGATCCTGGTTCTGGCGCTGCTCGGCCCGCTGGCGCTGGCTGCCTGCGGCACGCCGCGGGTGCTGGAGATCAGCCGGGGTGCCACCGGCGAGGTGGCGGGCAAGGTCGAGATCTTCGTCGCCACGACGCGCGAGGCGTCGGCCGAGCCGGTCTACTTCAACGGCGAGCGCGGGCCCCGCCTGGCCTTCGCGCGGCTCGACTTCACCGTTCCGCCCAACCACAAGCCGGGCGAGTTGGAATTGCCTGATTCGGGGCCGAGCGACCCCTCGAAGCATTTCGCCGTCACCAATGTGCAGCGCCTCGATCTCGCGCCGATCGTGGCGGATGTGCGCCGAGAGATCATGAGGCGGCCGCCGTCGCAGCGCGACGTGCTGGTGTTCGTGCATGGCTTCAACACCAATTTCGCCGATGCAGCGTATCGGTTTGCCCAGATCGTCCATGATTCGGGCTTCAAAGGCGTGCCGGTGTTGTTTACCTGGCCCTCGCGCGGGCAGCTCCTGGCCTATCCCTATGATCGCGAGAGCGCCTTCTATTCGCGCGACTTCCTCGAACTCAACCTGCGCGCCATCGCCCGCGATCTCGGCACGACGCGCATGGACATCCTGGCCCATTCGATGGGGACCTTGCTGACGCTGGAGACGATCCGGCAGGCCTCGATCCGCGGGGACGGCACCTTCGGCGGCAAGTTGCGCGACATCATCCTGGCGGCGCCGGACGTCGATCTCGACGTGTTCAAGACGCAGATGCGCGAGATCAAGCGCCCGGTGACCGTTTTCGTCTCCGCCGACGACCGGGCGCTGGACTTCTCGCGGCGCTTCGCCGGCGACAAGACGCGCCTCGGCGCGGTCTCCGCTAAGGACACGCAGATCATCGCCGACCTCGAAAAACTCGGCGCGCGCATCATCGATCTCTCGGCGGAATCCTCCGGCGACCCGCTGAACCACAGCAAGTTCGCGTCCTCACCGAAGGTCGTCCAGCTCATCGGGCAGCGGCTGAAGGAGGATGGCGGCATCGCCACTGCCGGGCCGGGCCTCGGCGACCGGGTCGGCGACATCGCGGGCGGCGTCGTCGGCACGGTGGGCTCGACGGTAGGGCTCGTCGTGACGGCGCCCGCGGCGATCGTCTCGGGCCGCCGCTGAGGCCTCGGCCGACATTCATCCAGGCTGTTTCGGTGCTCCGCCGCAATCTGGCCGCGTTAGCCTGTCGTTAAGGGCGGGCTGGCCAACTCGGCCTCCCACAACACACCGGATGCCTGACACGATGCCTGTTTCGCGGCACGCTCTCTCACGCCGTCTTGCGATCACCGGGCTGCTCTCGGTAGGGCTTTCGGCCTGCGCCCAGAGCGAGGCGACGGTCTCGCCCTTCGCGGAGCCGACCCGTGCCGACGCGTCGGCGCTGGGGAAGGAGCCGGAACTGCTGGTCGTCACGACGCGGCGCTCGCTCGGCGCGCGGCAGCCCTATTTCGGCAGCGATCGCGGCTCCCTGACCTTCGCCGAGGTGCGGCTGTCGCCGCCGGGCCGGGGCATCTCCGGCCAGATCTCCTCGGTCGTCAGCGGCGATTGGGCGGTGCTCGGCGTCGATGCCGCGGATTCATCCGATCCCGCCCGCGCCTTCGCCCAAGCGGCGACCGGGCGCGACGTGCTGCTCTATGTCCACGGTTTCAACGAGACCTTCGAGTCGGCCGCCCGCAGTGCAGGCCAGCTCTCGCATTCGCTGGAGTTCCAGGGCCGCACCGCGATCTTCACCTGGCCTTCCGGCGGCAAGCTCTTCGACTACGCCTATGACCGCGAGAGCGCGCTGTGGTCGCGCGACGGCTTCGTGAGGGCGCTGCAGGCCCTTGTCTCCAACCCTACCGTCGGGCGCATCCATATCGTCGCGCATTCCATGGGCAGCTTCCTGACCCTGGAGGGCCTGCGGGAGCTGCGCGATTCAGCCGAGGTCTATGCCCGGATCGGCTCGGTCGTATTCGCCTCGCCCGACGTCGACATCGACGCCTTCGAGCAGACCGTTTCGCGCCTCGGCCCCCTGGCCCGCCGCATGACCGTGATCATCGATCCGGGCGATCGGGCTCTCGCGGTCTCGGCCCGCATTGCCGGCGGCGTCGCCCGCGCCGGTGCCGCCGACCGCGCCCGGCTGGAAGCGCTCGGCGTCCGCGTCGCTGATACGTCCGGCCGCGGCTGGAGCATGCTCCGGCACGACCTCTTCCTGTCCGACAGCGAGGTCACCCAGGTGGTCCGCCGCGCCATGGACCGGGGCAAGGGAGCCTGATCCCGGGGATTGCCGTGGCGGAGCCGCCCGCGCAAACTCGCCCGCGCGGAGGATGTTTGCCATGGCGAGGACGGGTCTGGGTGCGCTGGCAGCGCTGCTGCTGGGCTGGGGCGTGCAGGGCGTCCAGGCTCATGACCTGAGGCCCTTCCAGGAAGCCGGCCGCAGCCATGTCATCCACGAGGATGTCTCGCCCTCGGGCACCGAGCCGATCAATGTCGAGACCTATGTTCCCGCGGCCTGTACGGCCAAGCCCTGCCCGCTGTTGATCGCGATCCACGGCCTCGAACGCAATGCCGAGACCGCCCGCGACAACTGGATCGAAGCGGCCGAGCGGCATGGCCTGCTGATCGCGGCGCCGCATTTCGACAGGGAGCGGTTTCCGACGCGGCTGTTCCAGCAGGGCGGTGTGCGGGACGAGGCGGATCCGGCGCGCTGGCTTTACGCCAGCATCGAGCGCTTCTTCGATCGTGCTCTCGCCAGCGGCCGCGTCGCGGGAACGGGCTATGTGCTGTTCGGGCACTCGGCCGGCGCGCAGTTCGTCCATCGCATGGCACTGCTGATGCCGGCGGCGCGCTTCACCACCGCGATCAGCGCGAATGCCAGCTATTACACCCTGCCTCTGCGGGGCGAGGCGGGCGGCTTCGCCTATCCCTATTCCCTGGGCGGTACGCCTGCGACCGAGGTGTCCATATCAGCCGCCTTCGCGAAGCCGCTCCTGGTGATGCTCGGCGAGCGCGACGACGAGCCCACCCATCCGCAGCTCAACCACAGCCGTGGCGCCGAGGCGCAAGGGGCGAACCGGCTCGCGCGCGGGCGTCATTTCATGGCGGTCGCGGCCGCCGAGGCGGCGCGGCTGAAGGTCGAGAGCCCCTGGCGCGAGATCCTCGTGCCCGGCGTCGGGCACGAGTCGCGTCGGATGGCCGCCGCTGCCGCCGAGGCCCTCTTCGCGGGGCGCTAGCTGTTCACAGGGGCGGCAGGCCGATGCGCTTCTTCACTGTCGCCAGCGCGAAATTCGACTCGACCGACTGGATGCATTTCAGCCGTGTCATCTTCTGCTTGAGGAAGCGCTCATAGCCCTCGATGCCGTCCGTCAGGACCCGCAGAAGGTAATCCTGCGAGCCGGTCATCAGGTAGCATTCGGTGACCTCGTTCCAGCCTTCGACCGCCTTCTCGAACTCGGCGATGTGCTCCTGCGTCTGCTGCGAGAGGCGCACCGAGACGAAGACGCTGAAGGGCAGGCCATAGGCCTTGGGGTCGACGGTCGCCGAATAGCCCTGGATCACGCCGCTCTCCTCGAGGCGCTTCAGGCGGCGCAGGCAGGGCGTGGGGGACAGGCCGATCTTCTCCGAGAGGTCCTGATTGGTGATGCGGCCGTCCTCCTGCAGGACGGCGAGCATGCGGCGATCGACGTTATCGAGCATAAGATGCTCCTGCTTGTCCCGATTATGGAAGAATCTCTCTGCTATGATGGCATAGTGGGGCGGAACCGTCCAAGCAATCGCCGCGTCTTGCGCTTATGTTACCGCCAGGGCGCATTCTGCGGCGCACCCCGTTGGACAGCGAGGCCATCATGAGCGACGACAGCTACCACAAGGACCGGATCGCCAACCGCAAGCTGCATCCCGAAACGCTGATGATGGGCTTCGGCTACTCGCCGGCCATGTCGGAAGGGTCGCTCAAGCCACCGATCTTCCTGACCTCGACCTTCGTCTTCGAGAACGCCCAGCAGGGGAAGGATTTCTTCGACTTCACCTCCGGCCGCCGCCAGCCAAAGCCGGGCGAAAAGCCCGGACTGGTCTATTCGCGCTTCAACCACCCCAACATGGAGATCCTCGAGGATCGCCTGGCGATCTGGGACGAGGCTGAAAAATGCGCCGTCTTCGCCAGCGGCATGGCGGCCATCGCGACGACCTGCTTCGCCTTCCTGCGGCCGGGCGACACGATCATCCATTCCCGCCCCCTCTATGGCGGCACCGAGACCCTGCTGAAGAACCAGATGGGCGCCTTTGGCGTCACCGCCTTCGGCTTCACCGACGGGCTCGACATCGCGCAGATGCGCGAGACGGCGAAGGCCGCCGCGGCCAAGGGGCGCGTCGGCATGATCCTGGTCGAGACGCCGGCGAACCCGACCAACGGACTGGTCGATCTCGCCGCCTGCAAGATGATCGCCGACGAACTCGAAGCCTTGCAGGGCCATCGCCCGCCGGTCGTCGTCGACAACACCATGCTCGGCCCGAAATACCAGAAGCCACTGAAGCAGGGCGCCGATCTCTCGCTGCTCTCGCTGACCAAATATGTCGGCGGCCATTCCGACCTCGTCGGCGGCTCGATCAGCGGTTCCGAGGTGCTGGTGCGGCAGGTCAAGAGCTGGCGCGGGTCGCTCGGAACGCAGCTCGACCCCAACTCCTGCTGGATGCTGATGCGCTCGCTGGAGACGCTCGACATCCGCATGAGCCGGGCCAACGAGAATGCGAGGCTGGTCGCGGACTATCTCTCGGCCCATCCGAAAATCGCCAAGGTGCATTATCTCGGGGACCTCAGGGACGGCGACCCCCGCAAGGCGGTGTTCGACCGGCAATGCACGGCGGCCGGCTCGACCTTCGCCTTCGACGTCGTCGGCGGCGAGAAAGAGGCCTTCGCGCTGCTCGACAACCTCCAGATCATGAAGCTCGCGGTTTCGCTCGGCGGCACCGAGACGCTGGTCTCCCACCCCGCCGCGATGACGCATTCCGGCGTCGCCCGCGAATTGCGCGAGGAGATCGGCCTGACCGACGCGCTGATCCGCATCTCGGTAGGCATCGAGAACATCGAGGACCTGATCTCGGATCTGGCGCAGGCGCTGGAGGCGGTGTGAGGGCGGAACACGTCATGCTCGGGCGAAGACCCGAGCATCTCTCGCACGCTTGTTCTGCATGAGATTCTCGGGTCTGCGCTTCGCTCCGCCCGAGAACGACGTAGCGTCCTAAATCCCGACGCGCCCCCAGCCCGGCAGCTTCAGCGCCGGGCTGCGCAGATCGAGGCCGGCGACCAGCCCCAGCAGGTTGATCTCGACGCCCTCGACCCAGCCGATGGTGAAGCCGGCGAGCCCGTAGAGCGAGGCCTGGATGCCGGTGCGGCTCGGCGTCAGCCCGGCGAACAGGCCGTCCTCGCGGAAATCCTTGCCGATCGCCGTCGGCGGCAGTGCCTGCGCGAGCTCCGGCACCTCGGCCAGGACATGCTGGACGAAGCTGTTGGAGTTGGGTCCGGGCCAGGCCTGGTAGCTGCCAGGCGTGACATAGGCGTAGCTCTTCACCGCTGCTCGGATCCGCGGGATCAGCGCTTCCGCCGCCGCGCCACGGATTTCGGCCACCGGCTCCGGCAGGTTGCCATACCAGCGCCCGTCGGCCTCGCGGTGGTTGACGCGCACCGGCGTGCCCCAGCCGACGACGTCGAAGCGTGTATAGGCGCTGGCGCCGGCTTCCTTCACCACCACCCAGGAATGATGCGCGAAGACGCCGCGCCAGCGACCGACGCGGGCGGCGAAGACATGCACGGTGGCTTCGGGGACGGTCGAGGCGGCGGGCAGGAGCTTCGCGCTCGACCAGTCGGCCCGGCGCCAGTCATCGGCCGTTCCCTGCATGGACCACCAGGCCGCATGGGTGGCGAGCGGGACGATGAAGAACAGCAGGAAAAGTAGGGGCAGGAGGCGGGCAGCACGCATAGGCGCAATATGTGGCAGGCCTGTTGCATCGCAAGATCGATCGACGCAGTGCGGGATCACAACGGCTTGAGACGTGGCGCCAAGCTGTTAGCTTCTGCGCCGCCCGTCCGGAGAGGAATCGAACGCATCATGATGGCTGGCCGCTGGTTCAAGGGAATCGTCTCGGGTCTCGCGCTGGGCCTGTCGCTGGCCGTGGCGGGGCAGGCTGCTGCGCAGGGCAAGGAACTGCGCATCTACAACTGGTCCGACTATGTCGACCCCGAGGTTCTCGACGCCTTCAAGAAGGAGACCGGGATCACGGTCGTCTACGACACCTTCGACCAGATGGAGACGGTCGAAACCAAGCTGCTGGCGGGCAAGACCGGCTACGACCTGATCGTCGTCACCGCCTCCTTCCTGCCGCGCCACATCCCGCTCGGCCTCTATGCGCCGATCGACTCCGCCAAGGTGCCCAATCTCAAGAACGCCTGGCCCGAGATCCAGGGACGGCTGGCCAAATACGACCCCGGCAACAAGCACGCCGTGAACTACATGTGGGGCACCACCGGGATCGGCTACAACGGCGCCAAGATCAGGGAGCGGCTCGGCCCTGACGCGGTGATCGACAGCTGGAAGATCCTGTTCGATCCCGACCAGCTCAAGAAGCTCTCGAACTGCGGCGTGCATGTGCTGGACGCGGTCGAGGAGATGTTTCCCGCCGCTTTGCGCTATCTCGGCCTGAACCCCGACTCCAAGGCCGAGGCGGATCTGAACAAGGCCGGCGAACTGTTGCGGAAGATCCGTCCGCACATCCAGAAGTTCCACTCGTCCGAGTACATCAACGCGCTCGCGAACGGGGATATCTGCCTCGCGGTCGGCTATTCCGGCGACATCCTGCAGGCGAAGAAGCGCGCGGAGGAGGCCAAGAACAAGGTCGAGATCGCCTATTCCATCCCGAAGGAAGGCGCGCTGATGTGGTTCGATTCCTTCGTGATCCCGAAGGATGCAGCCAATCCGGAAGCCGCGCTCGCCTTCATCGACTTCGTCAACCGCCCCGCCATGGCGGCGAAGAACTCTGACTTCATTCAGTACGCCAACGGCAACATCGCCTCGAAACCGCTGCTCTCGGCGGCGGTGCGCGACAATCCCGGCATCTACCCACCGGACGCCGTGATGGCGCGGCTCTACACGATCACCCCTTACGACCAGAAGGCGCAGCGGCTGGTGAACCGCCTTTGGACCCGGGTGAAGACCGGCAAGTGAGCGACGGCCAAAGTGAGCGTCGGCAGGTGACCACCCAGAGGGAGCGAGGGACGGGCGCGATGCGCAAGGCATCGCCCGGCAGCGTGCGCCGCGCCTTCCAGCCCTGGAACGACCCTGCCGCGCAGCCGCTGGTCGAGTTCCGCGCGGTGACGAAGCGCTTCGGCGGCGTCACCGCCGTCGCCGATGTCTCGCTCTCGCTCTACCCGCGCGAGTTCTTCGCCCTGCTCGGCCCGTCCGGCTGCGGCAAGACCACGCTGATGCGGATGCTGGCGGGCTTCGAGACGCCCGACGAAGGGCAGATCCTGCTCGACGGCGTCGACATCACCGCCGTCCCGCCGCATCTGCGGCCGGTCAATATGATGTTCCAGTCCTATGCGCTGTTCCCGCATCTCAGCGTCGCCGACAACATCGGCTATGGCCTGAAGCGCGAGGGGCTGCCGCGGGCCGAGATCGACCGGCGCATGGCTGAGATGCTGGCGCTGGTCAAGCTGGACGGGCTGGGCAAGCGCCGCCCGGACCAGTTGTCCGGCGGACAGCGCCAGCGTGTCGCGCTCGCCCGCGCGCTCGCCAAGCGTCCGAAGCTCCTGCTGCTCGACGAGCCGATGGCGGCGCTCGACCGCAAGCTGCGCGAGGCCACCCAGTTCGAGCTGATGGACATCCAGAGCGAACTCGGCACCACCTTCATGGTCGTCACCCACGACCAGGACGAGGCCATGACCATGGCCGACCGCATGGCGGTGATGGACCATGGCCGGCTCGTCCAGATCGCCCCGCCGGACGTGATCTACGAGGCCCCCGTGAGCCGCCACGTCGCGGAGTTCGTCGGCGACATCAACATCCTCGAGGGCCGCGTCGAATCCGTCGAGGGCGATCTCGTCAGCGTGATGACGCCGCTGGCGGGCATCGTCGAACTCGATGAGGAGGCGCCGGCCCTGTCCCCCGGCGCGCCGGTCCTCGTCGGGCTGCGGCCTGAGAAGATCGCGCTGAGCCATGACGAGCCGGCCCAGGGCACCAACAAGGTCCGCGGCGAGATCTGGGACATCGGCTATCTCGGCGACATGACCATGGTTCAGGTCATGATTGGCGGCGACGACGGCCAACTCCTGAAGGTCTCGCTGACCAACCGCTCCCGCCGCATCGAGCGCCCCTTCGCCTGGGAGGATGCGGTCTGGCTGTCCTGGGACGTCGAGGCCGGGCTGGTGCTGAAGCCGTGAGCGGGCCGGTCTCGAAAGTGACGGCACAAGGCCGTCTCATCGTGGCCGTGCCCTATCTCTGGCTGGGGCTCTTCTTCCTCGCGCCATTCGTCATGGTACTGCGGATCGCGCTGTCGGATGCCGCCACCGCGCTGCCGCCCTATGCCCCGCATTTCGAGGGCTTCGCGGCCCTGCGCGACTTCCTGGCAGGGCTCGATCTCGAGAATTTCGGGCTGATCTCGGAGGATCCGCTCTACTGGCAGAGCTATCTCTTTTCGCTGCGCATCGCGGCGCTGACGACGCTGATCGCGCTCGCGATCGGCTATCCGCTGGCCTACGCGATGGCGAGCGCCCCTATGCGCTGGCGCGCCATCCTGCTGGTGCTGGTGATCCTGCCGTTCTGGACCTCCTTCCTGATCCGGGTCTATGCCTGGATCGGTATCCTGCGGCCCGAGGGGCTGCTCGACATGGCGCTGGCGGCGCTCGGCCTGAGCGATCAGCCGCTGCGACTGTTGAATACCGAGACCGCGGTCCTGATCGGCATGGTCTATTCCTATCTGCCCTTCATGGTGCTGCCGCTCTATGCGACGCTGGAGAAGCTCGATCGTAGCCTGCTGGAGTCCGCCGCCGATCTCGGCGCGACGCCGCTCAGGGCCTTCCTGACGGTGACGCTGCCGCTCTCGCTGCCCGGCATCCTGGCGGGCTCGGCACTCGTGTTCATCCCCGCCATCGGCGAATTCGTCATTCCGGACCTGCTCGGCGGGCCGGACACGACGATGATCGGCAAGGTGTTGTGGACCGAGTTTTTCTCCAACCGCGACTGGCCGCTGGCCTCGGCGGTGGCGGTCGTGCTGCTGGTGGTGCTCGTCCTGCCGCTGGCGCTGCTGCAGCGCGCGCGGCTGTCGCGGGCAGGCGAGGGGGGCGCGGCATGACGCGGCTCGGCCCCGGCCTCATCCTCGCCCTCGTCGCGGGCTTCGCCTTCCTCTACCTGCCGATCCTGGCGCTGATCGCCTATTCCTTCAACGCCTCGCGGCTCGTCACCGTCTGGGGCGGCTTCTCGACGCATTGGTACGGCGCTCTGCTCTCCAACGAGGCGCTTTTGTCGGCGGCCTGGCTCAGCCTGCGCCTCGCCTTCGTCTCGGCCACGCTCGCCACCGCGCTGGGCACGCTGGCCGCGCTGGCGCTGGCGCGGCAGGGCCGTTTCCGCGGGCGCCTGCTGTTCTCCGGCATGGCGCTGGCGCCTCTGGTGATGCCGGAGGTGATCACCGGCCTGTCGCTGCTGCTGCTCTTCGTGGCGGCGGATGTGGAGCGCGGCTTCTGGACGGTGACGATCGCCCACGCGACCTTCGGCCTCGGCTTCGCCTGCATCGTCGTGCAGGCCCGTCTCGTCGGCTTCGACCGCTCGCTGGAGGAGGCGGCGCGCGATCTTGGCGCTACGCCGCTGGTGACCTTCTGGACGGTGACCCTGCCGCTGATCGCGCCGGCGGTGGCGGCGGCCTGGCTGCTCGCCTTCACCCTGTCGCTCGACGACCTCGTGATCGCGAGCTTCACCACCGGGCCGGGCGCCACCACGCTGCCGATGCGGCTCTATTCGGCGGTTCGGCTCGGCGTCTCGCCCGAGATCAACGCCGCCTGCACCATCCTGATCGGCTTCGTCGCCACGGTGGTGATCGCGGCCTCGCTGCTGCTGAAGCGCCGGCAGGCTCTGGCGGGCTGACGCTCGCGACGGGGCGTCCCCGGAGACGGCTCCCGCTAAACGGCGTGTGAATGGCGGCCTCAAACGCCGTTCAGACGCGATCCGCCATGGTCCTGGTCAAGGCGAGGGGATGGCCCGAGCCGGCAACAGGACAAGGATCATGGCCCGCAGATTCGTCGTTACCGCGCTGGCCGGGCTCGCTCTCGGCGCCGCCGTGTTCACTGCGGGCAGCGTCGTGGCGCCCGCCACCGCCGAGGCTTTCGGAGGGCGCTACGAGGAGGACTGGGGGGCGCCCCGGCACGGCTGGCGGCCGCCCCCGCCGCCCGTCTTCCACGGCTACTGGGGCCGCCGCCGCTGGCACCACCCCGACGGCTACGGCTTCCGCCCGCCGCCGCCCCGCTACGGCTACGGTTATGGTCACGGCTGGCGCTAGTGTCGCGCGGCGACATCCGTGATCATGGGACAGGCGCGGCCCGCCGGCCGCGCCTGTCTACTATTCGGCGGCCGTGCGCTGGACATAGCCCAGCCGGCCGTTGAGGTCCTCGAGCAGCTTTTCGGCGGCATCGGCGATGACCGTGCCGGGCGGGAAGATCGCGGAGGCGCCGGCCTCGAGCAGCGCCTCGAAATCCTGCGGCGGGATGACGCCGCCGACCACGATCATGATGTCGGGCCGCCCGGCCTTGGTGAGCGCCGCCTTGAGCTCGGGCACCAGCGTCAGATGGCCGGCCGCCAGCGACGAGACGCCGATGATGTGGACGTCATTCTCGACGCCCTGCCGGGCTGCCTCGTCGGGCGTGGCGAAGAGGGGGCCGATATCGACGTCGAAGCCGAGATCGGCGAAGGCCGAGGCGATCACCTTCTGGCCGCGGTCATGCCCGTCCTGTCCCATCTTGGCGACGAGGATGCGCGGGCGGCGGCCATCGGCCTCCTCGAACGCCTGCGTCATCATCTGCACGCGCGTGACCGCAGGGTTCATCGTGCCGACCTCCCGCTTGTAGACGCCGGCGATCGACTTGATCTCGGCCCGGTGGCGCCCGAAGACCTGCTCCATCGCCAGCGAAATCTCGCCGACGGTGGCCTTGGCGCGAGCCGCCTTCACCGCGAGGTCGAGCAGATTGGCCTCGCCCTTCGCCCCCTCGGTCAGGGCGGCGAGCGCGGCCTGAACCTCACTTTCGTTGCGCTCGGCCTTGAGGCGCTTCAGCTTTTCGAGCTGCTGCGCGCGCACCGAGGCGTTATCGACCTTGAGCACGTCGATCGCGGCCTCGTTCTCCGGTTTGAAGCAGTTCACGCCAATGATCGCCTGCAGCCCGCCATCGATGCGCGCCTGCGTCTTGGCGGCAGCCTCCTCGATGCGCAGCTTGGGGATGCCGGCCTCGATCGCCTTGGCCATGCCGCCGAGCGCTTCGACTTCCCTGATATGGCCCCAAGCCTTCGTCGCCAGCTCCGCCATCAGCCGCTCGACATAATAGGACCCGCCCCAGGGATCGATGATCCGGGTCGTGCCGCTCTCCTGCTGCAGCAGGATCTGCGTGTTGCGCGCGATGCGGGCTGAGAAGTCGGTGGGCAGCGCCAGCGCCTCGTCGAGCGCGTTGGTGTGAAGCGACTGGGTATGGCCCTGGGTCGCCGCCATCGCCTCGATCATCGTGCGCGGCACGTTGTTGAAGACGTCCTGCGCCGTCAGCGACCATCCCGAGGTCTGGCAATGGGTGCGCAGCGGCAGCGACTTCTCGCTCTGCGCGCCGAAATCCTTGACGAGCTTCGCCCAGATCAGCCGGCCGGCGCGCAGCTTGGCGACCTCCATGAAGAAATTCATGCCGATCGCCCAGAAGAAGGACAGGCGCGGCGCGAAGGCATCCACTCCCAGCCCCGCGCGCTGGCCGGCACGGATGTATTCGACGCCGTCGGCGAGCGTATAGGCCAGCTCGAGGTCCTGCGTCGCCCCGGCCTCCTGCATGTGGTAGCCGGAGATCGAGATCGAGTTGAATTTCGGCATGTTGGCCGAGGTGTAGGCGAAGATGTCGCCGATGATCCGCATCGAGGGCGCCGGCGGGTAGATATAGGTGTTGCGGACCATGAACTCCTTGAGGATGTCGTTCTGGATGGTCCCCGAGAGCTTGGCCGCCGGCACGCCCTGTTCTTCCGCCGCGACGATGTAGAGCGCGAGCACCGGCAGCACCGCCCCGTTCATCGTCATCGACACGCTCATCTGGTCGAGCGGGATGCCGGAGAACAGCGTGCGCATGTCGTAGATCGAGTCGATCGCGACGCCTGCCATGCCGACATCGCCCGCGACGCGCGGGTGGTCTGAATCGTAGCCGCGATGCGTCGCCAGATCGAAGGCGACCGAGAGGCCTTTCTGGCCGGCGGCGAGATTGCGCCTGTAGAAGGCGTTGGAATCCTCGGCCGTGGAGAAGCCGGCATATTGCCGGATCGTCCAGGGCTGGTTGACATACATCGTCGGGTAGGGCCCGCGCAGATAGGGCGCGATGCCCGGCAGCGTGTCGACGAAGGGCAGGCCCTCGCGATCCTGAGCCGTGTAGACCGGCTTGACCGGGATGCCCTCGGGCGTCAGCCAGGGCTCGCCGGTTGGGAGCGCGGGAGAGGCGGGGCTGGTGCCGTCGGCATAGGCCAGCGTCGTGAAATCCGGGATGGCTGTCATGGCTGTCTCCCGTCCTGACGATCCCACCAGTGGTGGAAATGATGCACCGGCCCGTGGCCGTGGCCAACCGGAACCTCGTCGGCCGCCGCGATCGCCGCCGAGATGTAGGTCTTGGCGTGGCCCACGGCTTCCGGCAGCGGGAGCCCTTTTGCCAGCCCCGACGCGATGGCGGATGACAGGGTGCAGCCCGTGCCATGGGTGTTGCGCGTGGTGATGCGCGGCGCCGCGAAGCGCTGGCGGCTACCGCCCGCGAGCAGGAGCAGGTCGCTGCTGCTGTCGCCGCCGCCGTGGCCGCCCTTGATCAGGACATTGGCGGCGCCGAGCGCCGCGAGCGCATCCGCCTGCCGCTCGACCGCGTCCTCGGTTTCCGCCTCGCCGGTGCCGAGCAGGGCGGCCGCCTCCGGCAGATTCGGCGTGATCAGCGTCGCCAGCGGGAAGAGATGGCGATGGATCGCGGCGACGGCCTCGTTTTCCAGCAGGCGCGCGCCCGAGGCCGCGACCATCACAGGGTCGAGCACGATGTTGCGCGCTTCGTGGCGCTTCAGCCCCGCAGCCACGGTCTCGATCAGCTCGGCCGTCGCCAGCATGCCGATCTTGACCGCCGCGACGTCGAGATCCTCGAAAACGGCGTCGATCTGCTGCGCGACGAAGTCCGCCGGCACTGCGTGGATGGCGGTGACGCCCTTGGTGTTCTGCGCCGTCAGCGCGACGAGGACGCTGGCGCCATAGACCTGATGCGCCGCGAAGGTCTTGAGATCGGCCTGGACGCCGGCGCCGCCGCTCGAATCCGAGCCGGCGATGGTCAGGGCGATGGCGGTCATGATCCGGTCTCCTCAGGCGGCATCGTGGGCGCGCCGCAGCGCGTCGAGCACGTCGCAGCCGGCATAGATGAACGAACGCACCCCCGCTTCGTTCAGTGCAGCCTCCAGTTCGCCCGGCCGGCCCGCCAGCCAGACGGTCGCGCCGGCCGCCGTCAACGCCTGCGCGGCAGCGATGCCCTCAGCCCCATAGTCGGCGTCCGACCCGCAGAGGCAGGCGAGACGCGCGCCCGAGGCCGTGAAGGCGGCCGCGAGCGCGGCGAGACCGGTGCCGCCCTTCTTTGCAAAGCCGTCGCCGACCGGGGCGGCGAGACCGCCCGCCTCGAACAGGTTGCGCGCAAAGCCGGCGCGTGCCGTGAAATCGGCGACCGGTCCGAGCGTCGCGAGGAAGACGACCGGCCGCTCCGCAGCCGCATCGGCCCGGTCGCGCAGCGCCTCGAAGGGTTCGGCCAGCCGCAGCGACGGCAGGGCAGGCGCCCGCAAGCCGTCCTGCGGCGCGATGAGGCCCTCTTCGCGTTCGGCGCCTGCGGCGAGCCGAGCGATCAGTACCTCCGGGTCGGGCACAGTTCCGGTCCGGCCCGTCGATGTGCCGGCGGTGACCGGTGCGACATCCAGCACGGTGACCGCGGCCTCCTTCAGGTTCGGGAACTCGCTCGTTCCGGTGATCGGCTCGCGCCGCGTCGCGACCGCCTTCGCGCGCGCCTCGCGCTGGCGTCCGAGCGCAGTCTGGACCGTCCCGGCGGTCAGCGCCGAGAGGATGCCCGGCAGGCCGTCCTTCGCCTCCCGTTCGATCGCCTGCATCTGAGCCCAGCCCTGCTCGCACAGCGCCTGCGTCAGAGTCTCGAAGCTGCCGGCGCCCGCGGTGGGGTCCGCGACGCGCCAGAGATTGGCCTCTTCCAGCAGCACGAGCTGGGTGTTTCGGGCGAGGCGGCGGGCGAAGCCGTCGGCGAGGCCGAGCGCCGCGGTGAAGGGCTGAACCGTCACGCCATCCGCCCCGCCGATGCCTGCGGAGAAGGTCGCGATGGTGCCGCGCAACAGATTGACCCAGGGGTCACGCTTCGTCAGCGAACGCCACGCCGTCTCGGCATGCAGGACCATCGGCACGGGCGTCAGCCCGCAGGCGCTCTGGATGCGGGCCCAGAGCAGGCGGGCCGCCCGCAGCTTGGCGATGGTCAGGAACTCGTCGGTGTCGGCGACCAGCGTAAACGAGATCGCGTCGCGCGCCTCCTGCAGCGAAAAACCCTCGGCTTCCAGCGCGCGCAGATAGGCGATGGCCGTCGCCAGGCCATAGCCAAGCTCCTGCGCCTCGCTCGCCCCGGCCTCATGCCAGGGCCGGGTGTCGACCGTCACGAAGGGGCCCTTGAAGCCGCGCGATTTCAGCGCCCGAACGGTCGCGGCGAGCCGGCGCCCGACCTCGGACCAGGAGGCCGCGAGCCCGCCGGTGCCGGCGAAGACGCCGATCGGGTCCATGCCGAAATCGATCGACAGCGCCTCGGGCGAAAGCCCGCGCGTCTCGATCAGCGCGGCCAGCAGCAGCGCGTTGATGCGACCCTCCGGGGCTGGATCGAGCCGCAACTGGATCAGATCGAGCATCGCGCCGTCGAGAGCGACGTCGAGAGCGGCGACATCCTGCGCAATGAGCCCGTATCCGCGTGCGGCGCGGGCTCCGGCAAAGGCGATCGTGAGGGCGTTGGCACCGCCCTCGAGGTCCGCCAGGGCCAGCTTCTGGGCCTCGGCCGGATCAGGATGATCGAGCCGGGTCGTGACCTGCCAGCGGCCGGCCTCAGCGCGCAAAGGCCGGGCCGACGGCGAGGCCGCCGCATAAAGCGGCTCGATCCGGATGCCGTCGGCCGTTTTGCTGACCAACCGCTTTTCGAAATCGCCGCCCTTCAGGACCTTGTCGACCGCCGTGCGCCAGGCCTCCTGCGTCGGAGCGGGAAACGCGCTCATGAAGGACAGGTCGGGGTCCGGGGCCGAAGTCATGCGAAGCTGTCCTCGTCATCAGCCGTCGCGCGCGGCTGCGCGGCGGTGATTGCCATGCAGGACGCCGCGCCGCCATTCCTACTTCGTCGCAACGCGGCTGCGCAAACCCGCGCCGGGGAGGGCACAAACGACAACGCCGCCTCGCGGCGGCGTTGCAACGGTCAAAGTGTGGCGCGGCTCAGACGAACTGGCCGAGACCCGGGATCGCGCCGACGATGGCGCCCATCGCATCCTCGCCCGCCTTTTCGCGGCCGACGGCGAACATTTCCTTCGAGACCGACTGGATCTGCCCCATCGAGAGGCCGGCGCCCATGAGCTGGCCGCCGAGCGCCATCACGCCGCCGCTGCCGCCCATCATGCCGCCGACCATGCCCATCAGGCCGCCCTTGGCGCCGCCCTCGGCCGCCGCGAGCTCCGCTGCGCCAGGCAGTGCCGCCATCAGCTCGCCGATCTCGGCCGGCGGACCTTCCTTCTGAAGGAAAGCGAGGATGATGCCGACCGCCTTGCGGGCGAGCTCTTCGTTGAGGCCCGAGGCCGCAATCACGCGGGAAATCAGTTCTTCCATTGTTTCGGTCCTGTGGGTTGCGGCGCGGACGGCCAGATGGTTCACATATCAACTATTCGCGAAGCCCGATAGTCCCGGCGCGCGGCGGGCTTCCGCCGCGCGCCACCATTCGCTACATCCTTGCCCTGACCCATCGACAGCACAACAGGAAGCCCCATGGCGGATGACGGCGCGATTCTGATCGGCAAGAGCTGGAAGCCGGAAACCCTCCTGCTCAAGCTCGCCAACCGCCACGGACTCGTCACCGGCGCGACCGGCACCGGCAAGACGGTGACGCTGCAGGTGCTGGCCGAGGGCTTCGCCCGCGAGGGCGTTCCCGTCTTCGCAGCCGACATCAAGGGCGACCTCTCAGGTATCGCCGCACCCGGCGATTCCAAGCCGCCCTTTGTCAAGCGCGCCGAGGAGATCGGCGTGAAATACGAGGCGGACCAGTTCACCACCGTGTTCTGGGACGTCTTCGGCGAGCAGGGCCATCCCGTCCGCGCCACAATCTCCGAGATGGGGCCGCTGCTGCTCGCCCGCCTGCTCGATCTCAACGAGACGCAGGAGGGCGTGCTCAACATCGCCTTCCGCATCGCCGACGAGCAAAAACTGCTGCTGCTCGACCTCAAGGATCTGCGCGCCATCCTCGGCTTCATCGCCGAGAACGCCAAGGAGCTGACGACCAAATACGGCAACGTCACCTCGCAGACGGTCGGCACGATCCAGCGCGCGCTGCTGGTCTTGGAAAACCAGAAGGGCGACCTGTTCTTCGGCGAGCCGGCGCTCGAGATTTCCGACTTAATGCGGACGGACCGCTATGGCCGCGGCATCGTCAACATCATGGCCGCCGACAAGCTGATGGCCAATCCGCGGCTCTATGCGACCTTCCTGCTCTGGCTGCTGTCGGAGCTGTTCGAGCAGCTGCCCGAGGTCGGCGATCTCGACAAGCCCAAGCTCGTCTTCTTCTTCGACGAGGCGCATCTGCTCTTCAACGGCGCGCCCAAGGCCCTGCTGACGGCGGTCGAGCAGGTCGTGCGGCTGATCCGCTCGAAGGGCGTCGGCGTCTATTTCGTCACGCAGAACCCGCTCGACATCCCCGAGACCGTGCTGGCCCAGCTCGGAAACCGCGTCCAGCACGCGCTGCGCGCCTTCACCCCGCGCGACCAGAAGGCGGTCAAGGCGGCCGCCGAAACCTTCCGACAGAACCCCAAGATCAACACCGCCGAGGCGATCATGCATCTGGCGGTCGGCGAGGCGCTGATCTCGACGCTCGAGGGCAAGGGCTCGCCGACGGTCGTCGAGCGCGCGCTGATCGCCCCGCCGATGGCGCAGGTCGGGCCCTGCTCGGCGCAGATCCGCCAGCAGGCGCTGACCGAATCCGGCTTCAAGGGCAAATACGACACCATGATCGACCGCGAGTCGGCCTATGAGGAGCTGGCCGCCCGCAAGAACCTCGCCGAGGCCGGCCCCGTCGAAGCCTCGACGGCGGGTGGTGGCGGCATTCTCGACACGATCGGCGGCTGGCTTGGTGGCGGCGCGCCGCAGCAGCGCCCCAAGACCGGCCCCGGCAGCCGCGGCGGCGCCCTGCCGCAGAGCATGGCGGAAAAAGTGCTGACCTCCGCCGCCCGCTCGGCCGCGACCACAATCGGCCGCCAGGTCGGCACCGCGATCCTGCGTGGTGTGCTGGGGAGCATGATGGGCGGGAAGCGCTGAGCGTATCGCCCTGCGTCATGCTCGGACTTGACCCGAGCATCTCGTAAACCAGCCATCTGGTCATGAGATTCTCGGGTCAAGCCCGAGAATGACGTGCGCCTTCGCATCGATGCCATGTCAGGACGAGGCTGACGCCGGCCCTGCGCCTTGCCATGATGGCGTCACCTGAATCGGCTCAGCCGCCCGGCACGAGCCCAGCCCTGCCGAGTGCCATGACCCAGCTTCCCGCGATCCTCGCCCGCCTCGATGCCGATCTCGACGCCTCGCTGGCGCGGCTGTCCTCCTGGCTCGAAATCCCCTCGATCTCGACCGATTCGGCTTATGCCGCCGACAGCCGCCGCGCGGCGGAGTGGCTGGCGAAGGATCTGGAAGCGCTCGGCTTCACCGCCGGCCTGCGCGAGACGCCCGGCCATCCGATCGTGCTCGCCCACCGGCCTAAGCCCGGCGCGCCGCATGTGCTGTTCTACGGCCATTACGACGTCCAGCCGGTCGATCCGCTGGAGCTCTGGGAGACCAAGCCCTTCGAGCCGGTGATCAAGGAGATCGAGCCCGGCCGCAAGGTCATCGTCGCGCGCGGCGCCTGCGACGACAAGGGCCAGGTCATGACCTTCGTCGAGGCGCTGCGGGCGACGCTCGCCGAGACGGGCGACTTGCCGATCGGTGTCACCGTCATGGTCGAGGGCGAGGAGGAATCGGGCTCGGTCAACCTGCCGGCCTTCGTCCGCGACAACGCCGCCGAGTTGAAGGCCGATTTTGCGCTCGTCTGCGACACAGGCATGTGGGACCGGCAGACCCCGGCCATCACCGCCTCGCTGCGCGGGCTGGTCTATCAGGAGGTGACGATCACCTGCGCCGACCGCGACCTGCATTCCGGCCTGTTCGGCGGTGCGGCGGCCAACCCCGTCCATGTGCTCGCGAAGATCGTTGCAGCCCTGCATGACGAGGACGGGCGCATCACGCTGCCGGGCTTCTATGACGGCGTCGAGGAGCCGACCAACCAGCAGAAGGCCGACTGGGCCGATCTCAATCTCACCGAGGACGAGTTCCTCGGCCAGATCGGGCTGAAGCACTCGATCGGCGAGAAGGGGCGCATGCTGATCGAGCAGATCCAGTCCCGCCCGACCTGCGACGTCAACGGGCTCTGGGGCGGCTATACCGGGGAGGGCACCAAAACCGTGATCGCCGGCAAGGCCTCGGCCAAGGTCTCCTTCCGCCTCGTCGGCAAGCAGGACCCGGCCAAGATCGCCGCCGCCTTCCAGGCCTTCGTGCGCGAGCGGCTGCCGGCCGACGTCACGGCGGAGTTCGTCGCCCATGGCGCCTCGCCGGCGATCGCCGTGCCGGTCGAGTCGCTGGCGCTGCGCCAGGCGCAAAACGCGCTGACCGAGGAATGGGGACGCAAGGCGGTGACCATCGGCTCGGGCGGGTCGATCCCCGTCGTCGGCGATTTCAAGCGCCTGCTCGGCATCGACACGCTGCTCGTCGGCTTCGGGCTCGATGACGACCGCGTGCATTCGCCCAACGAGAAATACGACCTTTCCTCCTTCCACAAGGGCCAGCGCTCCTGGGCCCGCATCCTGCAGGCGCTTGCCGCAAAGGGGGCCTGAGCCGATGAAATCCGTCTGCGTGTTCTGCGGGTCCAACCCCGGCAATGATCCTGTCTATGCCGAAGGCGCGCGCGCCATGGGCGCCGAGATTGCGAGGCGCGGCATGGTGCTGGTCTATGGCGGCGGCGCGGTCGGGCTGATGGGCATCGTCGCCGATGCCGCGCTCGCGGCCGGCGGCGAGGTCCATGACGTCATCCCCCGCGCGCTGCGCGAGAAGGAGGTCGGCCATCACCACCTGACCCGCCTCGAGATCGTCGAAACCATGCATATCCGCAAGGCCCGCATGGCCGAACTCTCGGAGGGCTTCATCGCTATGCCCGGCGGCATCGGCACCTTCGAGGAGCTGTTCGAGATCTGGACCTGGTCCCAGCTCGGCATCCACGACAAGCCGCTCGCCTTCCTGAATGTCGCCGGCTTCTACGATCCCTTGGCGACCTTCCTCGACAACACGGTGGAGGCCGGCTTCCTCAAGCAGACCCACCGCGCCATGACGATCACCGACACGGAGCCCGCGACGCTGCTCGACCGCATGGAGCAGTATGTGCCGGCGGTGACGTATAAATGGGTGGAGAAGGAGGAGGTGTGAGCGCCTCCATATCATCGCCCCACGGTTGTAGGAAATTAGTCCTTGACAGCGTCACGCTGATCCGCTAGACATCAGGAACGCTCACGAAGTGTGACTGACGCCCAAGCCGCCGCGCCCATCCGCCGGCGGCTTTCGCATGTCCGGCCCTGCGAGGTTTTACCCATGTCCGATCCCGAGGAAGACGCGCCGGCTTTGCCGGTCGCGAAGGGCAAGCGTCTGTCCGTGGCCCGCAAGGCCGTGGTGACGCGGCTCTGGCGCGCGGCGCAGCGCCAGCTCGACGCGCATGAGGCGCGGCTCGACGAACTGCCGAAGGGCGCAGCCGCCAGCGAATCCGAGGCGAAGGCGCTCGCGGTGCTGGCCCGCACGGTGCGCGAACTGGTGGCGCTCGACGCGGCGTCGCCCGGCCGGGAGGACAGATCCAACGATGAACTCTCGCCCGCCGCCGGACTGCGCCACGTCGCCGAGCTCCGAAAGGAGCTTGCACGACGTCTTGAAGTCCTTGCCGCCGGAGAGACGAATCCCGCTGTTGCGGCAACTCCTGTCGACGGCGACGCCTGACGAATACGAGGTTCTGATCGTCGAATGGACGATCTGGGCGCGGCCGGACCAGATGCCGCCGCCACCCCCGCTCCGGGGTGTCTGGCTGGTGCTTGGCGGGCGGGGCGCGGGCAAGACCCGCACCGGCGCCGAATGGGTCAAGGGCATGGCGCTGGGGCAGGAGCCTTATGCGCCGGCTGCGACAGAACGGATCGCGCTGGTCGGCGAGACGCAAGGCCAGGTCCGCGACGTGATGATCGAGGGCGTCTCCGGACTGCTTGCGATCCACACCCGCTGGGAGCGGCCGAGCTGGTATCCCTCGCGGCGGCGGCTCGAATGGCCCAATGGCGCGATCGCCCAGGTGTTCTCGGCGGAAGATCCGGAAGGGCTGCGCGGCCCGCAATTCGGCGCCGCCTGGTCCGACGAACTGGCGAAATGGCCGAACCTTCAGGAGACCTGGGACATGCTGCAATTCGGCTTACGCCTCGGCGACCGGCCGCGCCAGATCGTCACCACGACGCCGCGCCCCGTGCCGCTGATCAAGCGGCTGCTGGCGGATCCCGAAGTGGCCGTCAGCCGCGCCGCGACGAGCGCCAACCGCTTCAACCTCGCGGCCGATTTCATCCGCAGCGTGACGCTCAGCTATGGCGGCACGCGGCTCGGCCGGCAGGAACTCGACGGCGAACTGGTCGAGGAAAGCGCGGATGCGCTCTGGACGCGGGCGATGATCGAGGAGTGCCGGGAGCGGGAGGCGCCGGCTCTGGCGCGGATCGTGGTCGCGGTCGATCCGCCGGCCTCGTCCTCGGCCCGCGCCGATTCCTGCGGGCTGGTGGTCGCCGGCCTCGACGGAGACGGCCTCGGCCATGTGCTGGAGGATGGGACGGTGGCGGGTGCCCGCCCGCATGAATGGGCGGCCAAGGCGGTCGCGCTCTACCGGCGCTTCGAGGCCGATGCGCTCGTCGTCGAGGTCAACCAGGGCGGCGAGATGGCGACCGCGGTCATCCGCGAGGTCGATGCCGGCGTGCCGGTCAGCGCGGTCAGGGCGACGCGCGGCAAATATCTGCGGGCCGAGCCTGTGGCGGCGCTCTATGCGCAGGGGCGGGTGCGCCATGCCGGCGCCTTTCCCGCGCTCGAAGACGAGATGTGCGATTTCGGCCCCGGCGGCCTCAGCTCCGGCCGCTCGCCCGACCGGCTCGACGCGCTCGTCTGGGCGCTGACCCATCTGATGCTCGGCCCCAAGGGCCGGCCGCGGGTGAGGGGGATTTAGGCCCGTCATTCTCGGGCGGCGCGCCGTCATTGCGAGCACAGCGAAGCAATCCAGGGGCCGTCGAGCGCTGCCGTTCTGGATTGCTTCGCTGTGCTCGCAATGACGGACCACTTCAACAGCGAGACCTCCATGCTCCATCTCCTTCGCCACCTGCGCGGCTTCGCCGCGCCGGAACGCAAGCGCTCGCGAGTCGGGCCGCTGATCGCGCTGCACGAGGCCGGTCGTCCGGTCTGGACGCCGCGCGACTATGCGGCGCTCGCCCGCGAGGGCTATGAGCGCAACCCGGTCGTGCATCGCTGCGTCCGGCTGATCGCCGAGGCGGCGGCGCAGACGCCGCTGATCGCCAAGATCGGTGATCGGGAAAGGCCCGAGCATCCGGCGCTCGCGCTGATCGACCGGCCCAATCCGCGCCAGGGCGGCATCGCCTTTCGCGAGATGCTGTTCGGGCATCTGCTGGTCGCCGGCAACGCCTATGTCGAGGCCGCCGGCACGGGGGCCGAGCCGCGCGAACTCTATGCGCTGCGGCCTGACCGGATGAAGGTCGTGCCCGGCCGCGATGGCTGGCCGGAAGCCTATGACTACACGGTCGGCGGCGACACCATCCGCTTCCGGCAGGACGAGGGCGTCGTTCCGCCGATCCTGCATCTCACCCTGTTCCATCCGGTCGACGACCATTACGGCCTCTCGCCGATCGAGGCCGCCGCCTGCTCGCTCGACATCCACAACGCCGCCAGCGCCTGGCACAAGGGCCTGCTCGACAATGCGGCCCGGCCCTCCGGTGCGCTGGTCTATGATGGGCCCGACGGGGCGAGCCTGACCGACGCGCAGTTCGAGCGGCTGAAAGCCGAGCTTGAAGACAGCTTCCAGGGCGCCCGCAATGCCGGCCGGCCCCTGCTGCTCGAAGGCGGGCTCGACTGGAAGCCGCTCTCGCTGACGCCGGCCGAACTCGATTTCGTCGCGGCCAAGGGCGTCGCGGCGCGGGAGATCGCGCTCGCCTTCGGCGTGCCGCCGCTGCTGCTCGGCCTGCCCGGCGACAACACCCATGCCAATTTCGCCGAGGCCAACCGCGCCTTCTGGCGTCAGACCGCGATCCCGCTGGTGCGGCGCACCGCGCAGTCGCTGGCGCAATGGCTCGGGCCGGCCTTCGGCGGCGATCTCTCGCTCGAGCCCGATCTCGACGCGATCGAGGCCTTGGCCGAGGAGCGGGAATCGCTCTGGCGCCGGCTCGGCGCGGCGACCTTCCTCAGCGAGGACGAGAAGCGCGAGGCGGTCGGCTACGGCCGGGCGCCGGAGGGGGAGGGGTGAGCCCGTGAACTTGCTCGACCAGATCGTCACCGCCTTCGTCGGGCGCGCCGATGTCGGCCATCTCGGCCTCCTGCTCTGGGCTGCGACGGCCTCGGCCGCAGCCTGGTTCGTGATGCGCGAGCTCTCCGCCGCCAACCGCCGCTTCGACGACTTCGTGCGCGAACTCAACCGCTTCAACGCCCGTCACGAGGGGGACCAGCCATGACGCGTTCCGCAGACCATAAGCCCGCCCCGCCGAAAGCCTCCGGCCCGGGCCGCAGCCCGCCGCGGCAGCCGGCGCGCGGGCCGGCCAACACCGAGGCCTTCGGCCGCTTCCTGCGCCATCTGGCGCGGCTGGAAGGCGGTGCGGGTCGCGTCGGCAAGGCCGGGGAGCGGGCGCGATGAGGGCGCGCGCTCCTGCCGGCCCCTGCGACCGCGAGTGCAAGTTCCTGCCGCTGCCGCCGGCGCGCATCGGCCTCGACGGGCTGTTCGAGGGCTATGCCAGCCTCTTCGGCATCGCCGATCTCGGCAAGGACATCGTCGAGCGCGGCGCCTTTCGCGAGAGCCTGGCGCGGCGGGGGCCTGCGGGCGTCAAGCTGCTCTGGCAGCATGATCCGGCCGAGCCGATCGGCCGCTGGATCGCGCTCACCGAGGATTCGCGCGGGCTCTTCGTCAGGGGCCAGCTCTCGCTGGCGGTCGCCCGTGCCCGGGAGATCCACGCCCTGATGCGCGAAGGCGCGGTGGATGGGCTCTCGATCGGCTTCCGTTCGGAGCGCGCCCGCACCGAGCCGCGCAGCGGCCTGCGCCGGCTGGAGCGGATCGACCTCTGGGAGATCTCGATCGTCACCTTCCCGATGCTGCCGCAGGCCCGGATCTCCGCCGTCAAGGCGCTGCGCCCCGCGCAGCGGTCCTCTCACGCCGCCTTCGCTCACGCCTGAAACTGCTTTTCCCCGAAGGAGAGACCATGACCACTGTCAACCACGCTCCCGAGAGCAAGGCCGCCGGCGCCGATCTGTCGCTGGCCTTCGACGATCTGCGCTACACGCTGGAGAGCTACCGCGTCAGCAATGACGAGCGCCTCGCGCAGATCGAAAGCCGCCACGGCGTCGATCCGCTGACCGAGGAGAAGATGGCGCGCATCGACGCCGCCCTCGACGAGACGATGCGCCGCATCGACCGGATGACGCTGGACCGCAGCCGCCCGGCGCTCGGGCGCGACGAGCCGCGCGATCCGCTGGTCGGCGAGCACAAGGCCGCCTTCGCGGCCTATGTCCGCAGCGGCGAGGCGAGCGGCCTCAAGCGGCTCGAGGCCAAGGCGCTCTCGGCCGGCTCGGGGCCGGACGGCGGCTATCTCGCCCCCTCCAGCGTCGAGAGCGAGATTCTGCGGCGGCTTTCGACCGCCTCGCCGATCCGCGCCCTGGCGACGGTGCGGACGATCTCGTCCGGCACCTACAAGAAGGCGTTCTCGACTACCGGGCCGGCTTCCGGTTGGGTCGGCGAGAGCGCGGCGCGCCCGCAGACCGGCTCGCCCACCCTGGCGGAGCTCTCCTTCCCGGCGATGGAACTCTACGCCATGCCGGCGGCGACGCAGACCCTGCTCGACGACGCCATCGTCAACATCGACCAGTGGATCGCCGAAGAGGTCGAGAGCGCCTTCGCCGAGCAGGAGGGGGCGGCCTTCGTCAGCGGCGACGGCATCGACAAGCCCAAGGGCTTCCTCGCCTATCCCATGGTCGCGGAAGCGAGCTGGAACTGGGGCAGCATCGGCGTCCTCAACACCGGCGTCGCCGGCGCCTTCGCCACGGCCAACCCGTCCGACATCCTGGTCGATCTCGTCTATGCGCTGAAGGCCGGCTACCGCCAGAACGCGTCCTTCGTGATGAACCGCAAGACGCAGGCGCAGGTCCGCAAGTTCAAGGACTCGACGGGCCAGTATCTCTGGCAGCCGCCGGCCTCGATCGGCGCGCCCGCGACGCTGATGGGCTTCCCGCTCGTCGAGGCGGAGACCATGCCCGACATCGCCAACAATGCGCTCGCGCTGGCCTTCGGTGACTTCCGCCGGGGCTATCTCGTCGTCGATCGCGCCGGCGTGCGCATCCTGCGCGATCCCTATTCCGCCAAGCCCTATGTGCTGTTCTACACGACCAAACGGGTCGGTGGCGGCGTGCAGGACTTCGCGGCGATCAAGGGGCTGCGGTTCGCCGCCTGAGCCCGTACCGCTGGCTGGGGGCGGGCTCCGCCCTCAGCGCATCGGCCACCAACTGTAGCCGGACGGCGCAGGCTGCTCGGCCAGACGCTGGTTGGTCCCGAGCGTGAGCAGCCTAGCCGCGGACTCCGTGATCCAGGCCCGGTGCTCGCTGATCGGCGTGATCGCGGTGAAGCCGCCGCAGATGCGTCGCTCGCGCGTATTCAGCGGACCGCTCGACCAGCTGACGATGCCCACGAGATCGCGCGAGCGGATCTCGCCGCGCAGGACCGGCCCGCCGGAATCCCCGCGGCAGGCGCCGGCACCGGGCGTCTCGCCCCTGGCCTCGGGGTCGACGGCCACTTTGACGGTGTTCTGCGTCGTGTAGTTGCCGGCGTTGACCAGCCGCGTCTCGCGCAGGCGTCGCGCCGTCTTCTTGTTGGTTTCGACCGAGAGGCCGAAGCCCGCCATGGTCACGACCTCGCCCTGCCACAGGCCGCCGCCGAGCGTGACGGGCTGGATATCGGACGGGAGGGGGGCAGACAGGCGCAGCATCGCGAGATCGGCGCCCGGCTGGGTGCGTGGCGTCGTGCCCGGCACGAAGCTGGGATGGGGCATCACAGCCAGAACGGCATGGCGGCGCGGGCGGAAATTGGGATCGAGGCTCACCACGCTGACCGAACCGCCGCCCATCAGGCAATGCGCCGCCGTCAGCACCAGCTCGGGCGCGATCGCCGCGCCGGAGCAGAGTTCGCCGCGGCTGGTTTCGATCCGCAGGGTCGAGGCCCGCGCGCCCCGCACATCCTGCGAGGCGATGCCACCGATGACTGCGAGCGCGGGCGTGCTGCCCGCGAGCAGCGCGGTGGCGAGAGCAAAGGTGAGGCGGCGCGTTGTCATGAGGCGGACCGGATGGACGAACATCCTTCAATCTAGGGACTGGCGAGCGCCAGTCCAGCTTTTCCCTCAGCGGGACGGTCTCCAGATCGCCCTGTCAGACCAGCGCGCCAGCGTCCCGTCGATCCAGCCGCGTTGCGGCGCCACGAGGACGCCTTGGCTGAGGAGACCGCAACTGCGGCCCGACGGGCCGGTCGACCAGCTCGTGACGGCGACCACGCCGTCGCCCGAGACCATGGGCCCGCCCGAGTCTCCCTGGCAGGCGCCCGGCCCGCTGCGCTTGCCCGCGCCGGCGGCGTCCGCGGCCCAGAGCAGGATGCGGCCCGGCCCATAGGGCTCGACCACGGCGAGCGTCGCGGAGCGATAGATGCCGGTGCTGCGCGCCTCGCCCTCGCGCGACACGCCGTAACCGGCGAGGTCGATGGCGTTGCCGGCGCGGGGCGGGGCGCCGTCCAGCAGCGTTGCCGCCGCGAATCGGCCGGGCAGCGGCTGCGCCAGACGCAGCAGAGCGAGATCGATCGAGCGCTGGCGCGCCGCGACGGCGTCCGACCGGAATTCCGGATGTAGAACGACGGCGGCCGGCGCCAGCAGGACGGGCTCGCCGCCGCCCTCCTTCCAGTGGATCCGCAGTTCGGTCCCCCCCGCAGCGCAATGGGCGGCCGTCAGCACGCTGCGCGGCGACAGGACGATGCCGGTGCAGACGCCACCCCGGGCATTGAGAACCATCAGGGTCGAGCTCGCCAACGGCCCCCCTTCGCGGCCGCCGACGACGGCCGCCGCCGGCGCGGCCGCCAGAGTGCCGGCGAGCATGCCGAGCCCGATCAGAAATCCGACGCGCATCGCGCTCCTCCAGCTAGGAAGGGCTCGATAGCGCGTCGCCCCTTGCAATTGAACCCCGCATCGGAGCGACCATGACGCCGATTGCCCTGACCCCGCCGGCCCAGGAGCCGGTCTCGCTGGCGGAAGCCCGCGCCTTCCTGCGGCTCGACCAGACGGAGGAGGACGATCTCGTCGCGACCCTGATCACGGCCGCCAGATTGATGGTCGAGGCCACCTCGGGACGCCTCCTGGTCGACCAGAGCTGGCGGATCGTGCTCGATCGCTGGCCGGACAGCGGCGAGATCCGTCTGCCGCTCTCGCCCGTCGGCACGCTCACCGCCGCCCGCGTCTATGACGCCCTGGGTGCGCCGCAGCCGGTCGTCGCCAGTGCCCTGCAACTCGACCGGGCCTCAGACCCGCCGGTGCTGCACGTCGTGGGAGAGGTGCCCGAGATCGGCCGGCTGCGCGGCGCGATCGAGATCGATGTCGTCGCCGGCTTCGGGCCCAATGCCCAGTCCGTGCCCGCGCTGCTGCGCCAGGCGGTGCTGCGGCTGGCGGCGCGCTGGTTCGAGCACCGCGGCGACGTCGTCGGCCGCGATGCCGAGGCTCTGCCGACCGAAATCATGGCGCTGATCGCGCCCTTCCGCCGCGCGAGGCTCTGAGCCATGGCGTCCCATCATCCGCACGGCAGCGATGTCGGCGCGCTGCGGCGGAGGCTCGTTCTCGAAGCGCCGGTTGCGAACGCCGACGGGCTGGGGGGCAAGACCCAGGCTTTCACGACCGTGGCCGCTCTCTGGGCACAGGTCGAATGGCTCTCGGGGGCCGAGCAATGGCGTCGCGGGAGGCCCGAACAGAGCGCGACCCACCGCGTCACGCTGCGCTGGCGCGCCGGCGTCGATGCGGGCCAGCGCCTGCGCGACGGCAACCATCTCTACGACATCCGTGCCGTCGCCGACCCTGATGGCGACCGGCGACGTCTCGTCTGCCTGGTGCGGGAGATCGGTCCATGAGCGATGCGATCCTTCCGCTGCGAGCGGCAGTGCAGGCTGCGCTCGAGGCCGACACGGGCCTCATCGCCCTCATCGGTCCGGGCCGCATCCATGACGAGGCGCCGCGGGGCGCGACCGGCGTCTATGTCGTGCATGGCGAGGTCGAGGCCCGCGACTGGTCGACCGGGACCGAACGCGGCTGCGAGCAGGATTTCGGCCTGACCGTCTGGGCGGGCGAGAGCGGCTCCGCGCGGCTGGCGCTAGAAGCGGCGGCCCGCATTGCGACCGTCCTCGATGAAGCGACACCGGCACTGGTCGGGCATCGCCTCGTCAATTTGCGCTGGCGCTCCAGCCGCCTGGCGCGGGACGGCGCCACCGGCCTCGCTTTCGTCGCGCTCCGGTTCCGGGCCGTGACGGAAGCGCTCTGACTTCAACCGGACAGGACGATGGAGGGCCGGATGTCGGCACAGAAGGGCAAGGATCTGCTGCTCAAGGCGGCGGACGCAGGGGGCGTGTTCGTGACCGTCGCGGGGCTGCGCGCCCGGCAGATCGCGTTCAACGCCGAGGCGGTCGACGTGACCCATTCGGAATCCGCCGGACGCTGGCGCGAGCTTCTGGCCGGCGCCGGCATGCGCCGGGCCGCGATCAGCGGGGCGGGGATCTTCAAGGACGATGCCTCGGACGCGCTCGTGCGTCAGATCTTCTTCGACGGGGCCATCCGCATCTGGCAGGTCGTGGTGCCGGATTTCGGCACCGTCACGGGCCCGTTCCAACTGTCGAGCCTCGAATATCGCGGCGACCATGCCGGCGAGGTCACCTTCGATCTCTCGCTCGAATCCGCCGGCCAGCTCGCCTTTGCGGCACTGTGAGGAGAGCGGCGGTGGTCAACCGGTACCGGGGCGAAACGGCCCTGATGGTCGAGGGGCGAGCGCTGCCGATGCGGCTGACGCTGGGCGCGCTCGCCGAGCTCGAGCAGGCCTTCGCGGTCGATAGCCTTCCCGCGCTCGGTGAGCGCTTCGCGACGGGGCGGCTCTCGGCGCGCGACGTTTCACGCATCCTGGCGGCGGGGCTGCGTGGCGCCGGCAGCTCGTTCGGCGAGGATGAGGTCAGGGAGATGGCCTTCGACGGCGGGCTCAACGGCGCCATCCATGCGGCGATCGCTTTGCTCGAGGCGACTTTCGGCGACGCCGCAGGCGGCCCTCCGCCCTTGGAGGCCAAAATCCCCCCTCCGGCGCCGCCGGTGGGCTGACGCCGCCGGCGGCGCCCTTTCCCTGGGCCGAGATCATGGCCTTCGGGCTCGGCCGTCTCGGCTGGCCGCCCGATATCTTCTGGGCCGCGACTCCGCGCGAGATCGCCGCCGCCATGCGCGCCCACCGCTACGGCGAAGACACCGGAGCCCCGGCGCGCGACGCTCTTCTGGCGCTGATGGCGGCCCATCCCGACGCCTGACCGGATTCGCCACCCCTCCATCCCGAAAGGTCCATCATGGCCGATGACGAGATCGACCTCTCCTCCCGCCTGTCCGACCTGCGGACCCTGGGCTCGCTGACGCAGAGCCTCGACAAATCGGCCGCCAGCTTCGGGAAATCGATCACCAATGCCTTCGCCAAGGGCATCGTCGAGGGCAAGCGCTTCGACGAGGTGCTGCGCAGCGTCGGGCGATCCATCACGGAGAGCCTGCTCAAATCGGCGCTCAAGCCGCTCCAGAGCAGCCTGTCGAACCTGCTGGGCAGCGGACTGAAGGGCCTCGCTGGCGCCTTTGGCGGATTCAATGTCGGTGGCGCGGCGGCGAGCGCCCCCGTCGCGCCCTTCGCCGACGGAGGGGTCATCGCCTCGCCGGCCTATTTCCCGCTCGGGCGCGGCCTCGGCCTGATGGGCGAGCGCGGGGCTGAGGCGATCCTGCCGCTGAGCCGGGGGGCCGACGGAAAGCTGGGCGTGCGCTCCTCCGGCGAGGCGCGGCGGCCGCTCAACGTCGTCGTCCAGGTCTCGACGCCCGACGCCGACAGTTTCCGCCGCTCCGAGGCGCAGCTTTCCGCCGCCATCGCACGGGCGGTGGCGCGCGGCAGCCGCGCGCTGTGACGGAGACGGCGATGAGCGATTTTCACGAGATCCGCTTTCCGACCACCATTGCGCGCGGGGCCCGGGGCGGGCCCGAGCGGCTGACCCAGATCGTCGCGCTGGCCTCTGGGCGGGAGAGACGCAACAGCCGCTGGGCCCATTCGCGAAGGCGCTACGATGCCGGTTTCGGAATCCGAACGCTCGATGCGCTCGCCGAAGTCGTCGCCTTTTTCGAGGAGAGGCGCGGCCGCCTTTACGGCTTCCGCTGGCGCGATCCGCTCGACTGGAAGAGCTGCGCACCTTCCGCCACGCCGGCTGCGACGGACCAGGCCATCGGCACCGGCGACGGCGTCACCCGCAGCTTTCCGCTGTGCAAGCATTATGGCAGCGGCATCGCGACCTATCGCAGGACGATCACCAAGCCTGTCGCCGACGAGGTTCTGGTGGCGGTCGCCGGCGTGGTCGTCGATCCGGCCCATGTCACCTGCGACGCCGCGACCGGTCTCGTGACCTTCGCCAGCGGTCACGCGCCGCCGCCGGGTGCCTCTGTGACCGCGGGCTTCCTCTTCGACGTGCCGGTGCGCTTCGACACCGATGCGATCGAGGTCGATCTCTCGGCCTTCGAGGCCGGCGAGATCCCGCGCATCCCCATCGTCGAAATCGTTCCCTGAAGCGAGCCTGTCATGCGCGACATTCCCGAGGCCCTGGCGGAGCATCTCGCCCAGGGCGCGACGACCCTGTGCCGCTGCTGGAGCCTGACCCGTCGCGACGGCGTGGTGCTCGGCTTCACCGATCACGACACGAGCCTTGCCTTCGACGGCGTGACCTTCGCCGCCGAGACGGGGCTGGAAGCCGCGGAGACCGCGGCCGAACTGGGGTTCGTGGTCGGCGGAGGCGAGGTTGCCGGCGCCTTCGCGGCCACCGGGCTGAACGAGGGCGATCTGGCCCGCGGGCTCTATGACGACGCCCGGGTCGCCATCTGGCTCGTCAACTGGGCCGAGCCGGCCCAGCGCCTCCTGCTGGAGACCGGCTTCGTCGGCGAGGTCCGGCGGAGCGACAGCGCCTTCACGGCAGAGGTGAGGGGGCTCGCCAAGGCCTTCGACGAGGAGCGGGGCCGGCTCTACACGCGCTCCTGCTCGGCCGATCTCGGCGATGCGCGCTGCGGCCTGACGATCCTGCCGACGCCTGCGGTGGTCAATTCGATGGACGGTCGTCTCGGCTTCACAGCCGCGGCGCTGGCCGGCTTTGCCGACGGCCATTTCACCGGAGGGCGGCTCGTCTTCACGGCGGGCGCGAACACCGGTTTTGTCACAGAGGTGATGCGCCATGGCGCCAATGGCGACGCCGCTTCGCTTCAGCTCTGGCAGGCGCCGCCTTCGCGGATCGAGACGGGCGACGCCTTTCACGTCTCCCCCGGCTGCGACAAGAGCTTCGCCACCTGCCGGGGGCGGTTCGGCAATGGCGTGAACTTCCGGGGCTTCCCCCATATTCCAGGCAACGATTTCATCATCGGCGGCGTGCGGCCGGGCGACGGCGCCCTCGACGGCGGGAGCCTGTTCCGATGAGCGCGCCGCTCGAACGGCCCGCGATCGTCGAAGCCGCACGGAACTGGATCGGCACGCCCTATCATCACCAGGCTTCGCTGCGCGGTGTCGGCTGCGATTGCCTCGGGCTGGTGCGCGGCGTCTGGCGCGATCTCTGCGGACCCGAGCCCGAGACACCGCCGCCCTATACGCCGGAGGGGTGCGAGGGGCTGGGCGCGGAGATGCTCGCCGCGGCCGCGCTGCGCCACCTCGTGCCGGTCGCGCCCGGGCAGGAACGGCCCGGCGATGTGCTGCTGTTCCGATGGCGCAGCCATCTGCCGGCACGCCATTGCGCGATCCTCGCTGCGCCGGACCGCATCATCCACGCCCATGACGGTGCGCAGGTCGCTGAAGTCGCCCTCACGCGCTGGTGGCGGCGGCATCTCAGCCATGCCTTTTCCTTTCCGGGAGTGACCGACTGATGGCGACTCTCCTTCTCCAGGTCGCCGGCAATGCGCTCGGCGCAGCGCTGGGTGGACCTTTCGGGGCCGCGATCGGCCAGGCGGTGGGCGGCATCGCCGGCGCCGTCATCGACCAATCGCTTCTCGGCGGCTCGGCCGGGACGCGCCGCGTCGAGGGGCCGCGCTTGAGCGAGATCAGTGGGCTGGCCTCCAGCGAGGGCGCCGCGATCCCGCGCGTCTATGGACGGGCCCGGATCGGCGGGCAGCTGATCTGGGCCACGCGCTTCGAGGAGGAGATCAAGGTCTCGGTGACGCGCAGCAAGACGGGCGGGAAAGGCAGCCCCAAGCAGAAGACCGTCGAGACGACCTATAGCTACTACGCGAATCTCGCCATCGGGCTGTGCGAGGGGCCGATCGCCTTCGTCCGCCGGATCTGGGTCGACGGGCGCGAACTCGACGTCGCCACCGTCGCCATGCGGGTCCACCAGGGTGACGAGGCCCAGGAGCCCGACCCGCTGATCGCCGCCAAGGAGGCCGGCGAGACGCCGGCCTATCGCGGCCTCGCCTATGTCGTCTTCGAGCGCTTTCCGCTCGCCGATTACGGCAACCGGGTTCCGCAATTCTCCTTCGAGGTCGTCCGGCCGGTCGAGGGGCTGGGCCAGATGATCCGGGCGGTGACGCTGATCCCCGGCGCGGGCGAATTCGTCTACGACATGCGCGCCGTCAGCCACGAGCCCGAGCCCGGCGTCAGCGAGAGCCTCACGCGCCACCAGCTCTATGGCGGGGCCGATGTCGACACCGCCATCGCCCATCTGATCGCGCTCTGCCCGAACCTGCGACGCGTTTCCCTCGTCGTGGCCTGGTTCGGCGATGATCTCAGAGTGGGCGAATGCACGCTTGCGCCCCGCGTCGAGATCGCCCACAAACCCACGGTCGGGGCCGAATGGACCGTGGCGGGCCTCGACCGGGCCGGGGCGCGCGTCGTCAGCGAAGCTGATGGACGACCAGCGTTCGGCGGAACGCCCTCGGACGATGGCGTGATCCGGCTGATCCGGCGGCTGCGCGACGATTATGGCCTCGAGGTCGTGCTCTACCCCTTCCTCATGATGGATGTTCCCGCCGGCAACGCCCTTCCGGACCCGGTGTCCGGCACAGCGGGGCAGCCGTATTATCCGTGGCGAGGTCGGATCACCTGCTTTCCGGCGCCCGAAACAGCGGGCAGTCCGGACGGGACGGCCGCAGCCGCGGCGCAGGTCGAGACCTTTCTCGGGACCGTCACCGCAGCGGATGTGACGGCCGAGGGCGAGAGCGTGGTCTGCGCCCGCCCCGGCGAGTGGAGTTACCGGCGCTTCGTCCTGCACTACGCCCGGCTGGCGCAGGTCGCCGGTGGCGTCTCAGCCTTCGTGCTGGGCTCGGAGATGCCGGGCCTGACCCGTATCCGGGGCGCGGCCGGCTACCCCATGGTCGACGGGCTCGTCGATCTCGCTGCCGAGGTCGCATCCATTCTGCCAGCCGCGACTCTGACCTATGCGGCGGACTGGACGGAATACGGGGCGCATGTCCGCAATGCGGGCGATGATGTCACCTTTCCGCTCGATCCGCTCTGGGCTTCCCCGGCTATCGGCGCGATCGGGATCGACTATTACCCGCCCCTGTCCGATTGGCGCGACGGCGCTGCCCATGCCGACGCGGCGATCGCATCCGGGCCTGCTGACCTCGCCCATCTTCGCGCGCGCCTCGGCTCGGGCGAGGCCTATGACTGGTTCTATGCCGACGACGCCGGCCGGGCCGACCAGACGCGCGTGCCGATCGAGGACGGCGCCTATGGCAAGCCCTGGGTCTTTCGGCCCAAGGATCTGGTCGGCTGGTGGACGCAGCCGCATGTCGAACGGGTCGGCGGGATCGAGACTGGGGCGACGTCTTTCGTTCCCGGTGCCAAGCCGATCTGGCTGACCGAGACCGGCATTCCGGCGGTCGACAAGGGGGCCAATGCGCCCAACGTCTTTCCCGATGCGAAATCGACGGAAGGCGGCGTGCCGCCCTTTTCCAGCGGAGCGCGCGACGATCTCGTCCAAGCGCGCGGGCTCGAGGCCATCCTCTCGGGTTTCGACCCGGCGCGCGCCGGCTTCGAGGGGCATCGCAATCCGGTGCACCCGATCAGCGGCATCCGGATGGTCGACCCCGCCAACATCTTCGTCTGGAGCTACGATGCGCGGCCGTTTCCAGCCTTCCCCGATCTCGGCGGGATCTGGGCCGACGGTGCCGCCCACGACACCGGCCACTGGCTCAACGGCCGCATCGAGGGCGCGCCGGTCGATCGTTTGCTGCGGCGCATCCTGGCCGATTTCGGCCTGCCTGCGGCCGACGAAATCGCCGTCGATGGCTTCGTCGACGGTTATGTGCTGGAGCGACCGCTCTCGGCGCGGCAGGCGCTGGAGCCGCTCGCGCAGGCCTTCGGCTTCGACGCGACCATGAGCGGCGGCCGGCTCGTTGTCCGCGGCCGCGGCGGCACCGTGGCGCGTGTGCTGGGCCACGACGATCTCGTGCTCGATCGGGAGGGCCGCCCTACGCGCTGCGCCGGGCGCAGGAGAGCGAATTGCCGCTCGAACTGCGGCTGGGTTTCATCGACGGCGAGAGCGACTACCGGACGGCGGCGGTCCTGTCCCGGCGGCTGGCCGGTGCGGCGCGGCGCGAACTCGGCATGGAGACGCCGATCGTCACCCGCGCGGCGGAGGGCCAGCGCCTGGCGGACCGTCGCCTGCAGGAGATCTGGGCCGGCCGGGAAACGCTCGATCTGGAACTGTCGCCCGATCGGCTCGACCTCGAGCCCGGCGACGTCGTGGTGCTCGTGGTCGAGGAGGAAGAGAGGCTGTTCCGCCTGACGCGCATCGAGGACGGTGCGACGCGCCGCGTCAGCGCGAGGGCGGTCGAGCCCGCGATCTATCGCAGCGCTGCGGTCCCCAGCCTCCCGCGTCCGCCGCGCAGCGCGCCGGCCCTGCCGGGCCGGCCTCTCGCGATCCCGCTCGCGCTGCCGATCGTGCGGACCCAGCCGCCGCCGCTGCTTTCACTCGCCGCCTATGCCTCGCCCTGGCCGGGCGCGCTCGCTGTCTGGCAGGCCGATGACGCAGGATCATTCGCGCTTCTGCGGCTGATCGAGGCACCGTCGATCGTCGGCGAGACCCTGACGGTCCTGCCGCCGGGACCGCTCTGGCGCAGCGACCGCCACGCCGTTCTGGAGCTGCGCCTGCGCGGCGGCGTTCTCGCTTCCGTCTCGCCCGAGGCGGCACTGGCGGGCGCGAATGCGCTCGCCCTGCTCGATGCAGCAGGCGTGGTCGAAATCGTCACGGCGTCGCAGGTCGAGCTGATCGGGCCTGGCCGGTTCAGGCTCTCCGGCCTGATGCGCGGGCTGGGCGGTTCCGAAGCGGCCGCCGCGCGCAGCCTGCCGACGGGCTCGCGGGTCGTTGTGCTCGACGGTGCGGCTGTGACCCTCACGGACGATCTCGCCGATCTCGGGATCGTGCGGCGCTACCGCATCGGACCGGTTCAGCGCGATATCGCCGATGCGACGGTGGTCGAGGTCACGGCCGCGGCGAGTGCTGCTACCCTTTTGCCCCTGGCGCCTGTCCATCCGCAGGCGCGCCGAGAGGCCGACGGCATCCGCTTCTCGTGGATCCGGCGGACGCGCATCGACGGCGATTCCTGGGATCTGGTCGACGTCCCGTTAGGCGAGGAGGCCGAGCGCTGGGAGATCTCCGTGAAGCAAGACGGCATCGAACGCCGGCGCGCGACGACGCAGGAGGCCGCCTGGCTTTATCCCACGGCCTCGGAACTGGCCGATTTCGGCGCATCACAGTCCGAGATCGAGATCGTGATCGCCCAGATGAGCGCCGTGGCGGGCAGGGGGCACGAATACCTTGGACGTCTGCCCGTGCGCTGACATACTCGCGACGGTCCGGAGCATTCATGGCGTGTTCACGCGTGCAGGATTAGCCGATGTCGACCATGCCCTTCGAAACCGTCATCGCCCTGTCCCTGCTGGCGCCGCCCTTGCCGATCGTGATGATCGACAATCCGGAGCCGATCGCCTGCCTGTCCGCCGACGAGACGCGTGACGCGGTGGCGGATGGCAGGGTTATCCAGCCCGCGCAGGCCTCGCGCCACGCACGGCAGGCGGCGCCGGGCGAGGTCGTCCGCATCCGCCTCTGTCGCCAGGGTGACGATTACGTTTACGTTGTGACCACGCTCAAGCGTGACGGCCGGGTTGCCAGGGTGACGCTCGAAGGCCAATCGGGCAAGGTCGGCACCATTCGCTGAGACCGCGTCTTCGCGGCCCGCCCCAACAGGAGATGTCCCGCCGTGAGACTGCTCGTCGTCGAGGACGACAAGGACCTCAACCGCCAGATCGTCACCGCGCTGGAGAATGCCGGCTACGCCGTCGACAAGGCCTTCGATGGTGAGGAGGGGCTCTATCTCGGCGAGACCGAGCCCTATGATGCCGTGATCCTCGATCTTGGTCTGCCGAAGGTCGACGGTGTCGCCGTGCTGCAGGGCTGGCGCCGCGCCGGCAAGACCATGCCGGTGCTGATCCTGACCGCGCGCGACCGCTGGAGCGACAAGGTCGGCGGCTTCGACGCCGGCGCCGACGACTACGTCACCAAGCCTTTCCACGTCGAGGAACTGCTGGCTCGCGTCCGCGCCCTGCTGCGCCGCGCCGCCGGTCACGCGACCTCCGAACTGGTCTGCGGGCCGGTGCGTCTCGACACCCGCGCCAGCCGCGTCGTCGTCGACGGCAACCCGGTCAAGCTGACCTCGCACGAATACCGGCTGCTCGCCTATCTCATGCATCATCAGGGCCGCGTGGTGTCGCGCACCGAACTGGTCGAGCACCTCTACGACCAGGATTTCGACCGCGACTCCAACACCATCGAGGTCTTCGTCGGACGGCTGCGCAAGAAGCTCGGCGTCGAGGTGATCGAGACCGTTCGCGGGCTGGGCTATATCGCAGCGGCGCCCGAGAAGGTCTGATCCCCGCCGATGCCGCTCCGCTCGCATCGCTACTCGCTGGGCGCGCGGCTCTTCATCTCGGCGGCAATCTGCTGCGCTCTGGTGCTGATGCTGGCCGGCTTCGGCCTGACGACCTTCTATCGGCGCTCGGCCGAACGTGGTTTCGACGAACGGCTCAGCGTCTACATCAAGGAACTGATCGCGGATCTTGCGGCTCCGCCCGAGACCGAACGGCAGGCGATCGGCGATCTCGGCGAGCCGCGCTTCGACCTGCCGCTGTCCGGCTGGTACTGGCAGATTATCCGTCTCGACGGTGAAAGGCCCAGCATCCGCGCCTCGCGCTCCCTGGTCGGCGGACAGCTGCCGAAGCTCCTCGATCAGCCGATCGCCCCCAATGCCCGCGGGCTGCGGGAGAGCTACATCTCCGGCCCGGACGACCGGAACCTGCGCATCCTCGAACGCGAGATCGATGTCGGCGAGGACGGCCGCTTCACCGTCGCCGTCGCGGCCCCCTCCGACGAGATCGACGCCGATATCCGCGATTTCCGCCTAGCCCTGACAATGACCTTCGTGCTGCTCGGCCTCGCCCTCGTGGCCTCCTCCATCGTCCAGGTGCGCTACGGCCTGCGCCCTCTGAAGCGTCTCGGCGCCGCGGTCGGGATGGTTCGGACAGGTGAGGCGCCGCGCATCATCGGCACCTATCCTCCGGATCTCGCGCCACTCGCGGGCGAGCTCAATCTCCTCATCGACGCCAATCACGAAATTCTCGACCGTGCTCGGACGCAGGTCGGCAATCTCGCCCACGCGCTGAAGACGCCGCTCAGCGTGATGCTCAACGAGGCCGAGGCCGGCGACGCCAACCTGCCGCAGACCGTGCGGACCCAGGCTGCAGTGATGCGCGACCAAGTGCAGTACTATCTCGACCGGGCGCGGGCTGCAGCCCTGTCCGGCGCGCTGGGCGGCGTGACGGAGGTCGCGCCTTCGCTGGACGCCCTGATCCGGACTTTTGCAAAGATCGCCCAGGGGCGCGCGATTGTCGGGAGCCATACGGTTCCGGCATCGGTGCGCTTCCGTGGCGATCGGCAGGATCTGGAGGAGATGCTGGGCAACCTGCTCGACAACGCCTTCAAATGGGCGAAGGCGAAGGTGACTGTAGCGCTCGACCGACCGGATGGCGTGGAGCGGATCGCCCTGCTCATCGACGATGACGGGCCGGGCCTGCCTGAAGAGGCGCTGGCCGATGTGCTCAAGCGTGGCCGCCGTCTGGACGAGGCGACACCCGGCTCCGGGCTGGGACTCTCCATCGTGGTCGATCTGGCGAAGCTCTATGGCGGGGAACTCGCGCTCGAGCGCTCGCCGCTGGGCGGCCTGCGCGCCCGCCTCGTGCTTCCCTCGGTCTGAACATGCCTGGTCTGCGTGACCCTATGTCGCCATCTTCGGGCATGAAGCCGACGCCGGTTTTGGCTATGAGCGTGGCATGCTGATCTGGATCATCTTCGCGATCATGACGGGGGCGGCGATATTCGCCCTGCTCTGGCCCCTTGGACGTGGCCGGGCGCTGGCTTTTGCGGATGGCGCCGACGCCCGCAGCCTCTATCGCTCGCAGCTGGGCGAGATCGACCGTGACCTCGCGCGCAGCCTGATCGGCCCGGCCGAGGCCGATGCCGCCCGCGCGGAAGCCGCGCGCCGCCTGCTGCGCGCGGCAGGTGACGACAGTGGGCCGGAAGGGGTCACCGAATCATCGCTGCGCCGTCGCCGCGCCAGCTCGGCGCTTGCCCTGTCCTGCGTGCCGCTGCTCGCCCTTCTCGTCTACGGAGCTTATGGCTCGCCCGGTCAGCCGGACCAGCCGCTCGCCGCCCGCCTCCAGGCCGACCCGTCGCGGCAGGATTTCGCGCTCGCTCTCACCCGCATCGAAACCCATCTCGCCGCCAATCCGTCCGATGGAAAGGGCTGGTCCGTGGTCGCGCCGGTCTATCTGCGCCAGGGCCGCTATGAGGATGCGGCGACAGCCTTTGCTCAGGCGATCCGCCATGGCGAGGCGAGCCCCGAGGCCCATGCCGGGCTCGGTGAGGCGCGCACGCTGTCGGCAGGCGGCGTCGTCACGGCGGCGGCACGCGCGAGCTTCACGGACGCCCTGCGCCTCGACCCGAAGAACCCGCGTGCCCGCTTCTTCCTCGCGATCGGCCAGGAGCAGGATGGCAACGCCACGGGCGCTGCCGAAGCGTTGCGCACGCTCTTGGCGGAAGCGCCTGCCGACGCCCCCTGGGCACAGGCGGTGCGGCAACGTCTGGCCCGGCTCGAGGCCGAGAAGGCCGGGGGAGTCGCCGCGCTCGCGCCCGCCGAACAGCAAGCGGCGATTCGGGGCATGGTCGAAGGGCTCGCGGCACGGCTGCAGACGGGCGGCGGTTCGCTGTCGGACTGGACTCGCCTGATCCGCTCGCAGGTCGTTCTCGGCGACAAAGCCGCTGCACGCCAGTCGCTTGTTCTGGCGCGTGCGCGGTTGGCGCAGGAGGCCGCGGCACCGGCTGCGCTCGATGCGCTGGCGGAGGAACTGGCCCTGAAGGAGGCCGCGCCATGACCACGGTCGAGCCTGCGCGGCCGCTCGCCGCGAAGCGGCGCTATACCCGCAAGCAGCGGCGCCTGATGCTGATCGGGGCGGCCGGTGCGGTGCTGTTTCTGGCGGCTGGCCTCGTGCTGTTCGCGCTGCGCGACACCATCGTGTTCTTCTACGGCCCGAGCGAGATCGCGGAGAAGAGCGTGGCGCCGGGCACCCGCATGCGCCTGGGCGGGCTGGTCGAGCAGGGCTCAGTCGTTCGCGGCCCGGGCCAGCGCGTCGCCTTCTCGATCACCGACAGCCGCACGGTCATCAAGGTCAGCTATGAGGGCCTCCTGCCCGATCTCTTCCGCGAAGGGCAGGGCGTGGTGACGGAGGGCGTGTTCCAGGGCGGCAGCCAGTTCCGCGCCGACTCCGTCCTCGCCAAGCATGACGAAAACTACATGCCCCGCGAGGTCGCGGACGCGCTGAAGAAGCAAGGACACTGGCAGCCCGGCGATCCCGCTGCGCCGGCCGCGTCGTCGAAACCGGCTCCCAAGGCTGCACCATGAGGCGTTCATGATCGTCGAGATCGGCCATTTCGCGCTCGCGCTGGCTCTGGGCGTCGCCGTCGTCCAGTCGATCGTCCCGCTTTGGGGCGTGGCGCGCCATGATCGCGCGCTCGCCAGCGTCGGCTCGGCTGCAGCGCTGATCTGCTTCCTGCTGGTGACACTGTCTTTCGCGGCGCTCGTGACGAGCTATGTGCGTTCGGATTTCTCGGTCGAGAACGTCGTCGCCAATTCGCACTCCACGCAGCCGCTGATCTACAAGCTGACCTCCGTCTGGGGCAATCATGAGGGCTCGATGCTCCTCTGGGTGCTGATCCTGACGCTGTTCGGGGCACTCGTCGCGCTGTCGCGCCGGTCGCTGCCGGTGCGGCTGCGGGCCGGCACGCTCGCCGCCCAGGGCCTGGTCACGGTCGCCTTCCTGGCCTTCACCCTGCTGACCTCGAACCCGTTCCGGCGCATGGTGCCGGCGCCGCCGGACGGCCAGGACCTCAACCCGATCCTCCAGGATCTCGGCCTCGCGATCCATCCGCCGCTGCTCTATGTCGGCTATGTCGGCTTCTCGATCACCTATGCCTTCGCCGTCGCGGCGCTGATCGATGGGCGGATTGACGCCGTCTGGGCCCGCGCCGTGCGGCCCTGGACGCTGCTGGCCTGGGTGTTTCTCACGCTCGGCATCGCGATGGGCTCCTATTGGGCCTATTACGAGCTCGGCTGGGGCGGCTGGTGGTTCTGGGACCCTGTCGAGAACGCCTCGCTGATGCCCTGGCTCGCCGGCACGGCACTGATCCATTCGACCGTGGTGATGGAAAAGCGCGACGCGCTGAAGGTCTGGACGATCCTGCTCGCGATCCTGACCTTCTCGCTCTCCCTGCTCGGCACCTTCATCGTCCGCTCCGGCGTTCTGACCTCGGTCCACTCCTTCGCGACAGACCCCGCGCGCGGTCTGTTCATCCTCTGCATCCTCGTCTTCTTCGTCGGGGGATCGCTGGCGCTCTTCGCCTGGCGGGCACCGTTGCTGCGGCAGGGCGGTCTGTTCGCGCCGGTGTCCCGGGAAGGCGCGCTGGTCGTCAACAACGTCTTCATCGCCACCGCTTGCGCCACCGTCTTCGTCGGCACGCTCTATCCGCTGGTGCTGGAGATGCTGACCGCCGACAAGATCTCCGTCGGCCCGCCCTTCTTCAACGCGACCTTCGTCCCTGTCCTGGTGCCGCTGCTCTTGCTGCTGCCGCTCGGCCAGACCCTGGCGTGGAAGCGGGGCGATCTGCTCGGTGCCGCCCAGCGCAACATGGCCGCCTTCGCGCTCTCCCTGGTGGCGGCCTTTGCTCTGGTCGCCTGGAGCTGGGGCGGTCCCGTGCTGGCGCCGCTCGGCATCGGCCTGGGCGTCTTCCTCGTGCTCGGCGCGGCCTTCGATCTGGGCGATCGCATCGTCGCCCGCGCCAGTGGCTGGCCGGCGATGTGGTCGCGGGCCAAGGGCCTGCCACGCTCTGCCTGGGGGACCGCGCTCGCCCATGCCGGCGTCGGCGTGAGCGTCATCGGTATCGCGGCGGCCGCGTGGAGCACCGAAGCCATCGGCGTGCTGAAGCCAGGCGAGCGGCTGACCAGCGGGCGCTATACCGTGGTTCTCGAATCCGTCCTGCCGCGCAGCGGCCCGAATTTCCGGGCCGAGGTGGCGCGCTTCCAGCTTTTCGCCGGCAATCGCGAGCTGAGGCCGATCGAGGCCGCCAAGCGCGTCTACACCGCCCGTAACATGCCGACCACCGAGGCCGGCATCCGTACGGTCGGCCTGAGCCAGGCCTATGTGGCGCTGGGAGAGCCGCAGGCCGATGGCGGCATCGCCGTGCGGCTCTACGACAAGCCGCTGATCCTGCTGATCTGGATCGGCTCGATCGTGATGGCGCTCGGCGGCGCGCTGTCGCTGACGGATCGCCGCTTCCGGCTGGCGGCTCCCCGGCGCCAGGCTCCCCAGCCGGTGGCCGTCCCGCAGCCGGCGGAGTGAGCGCGGTGCGTCGCCTGCTTTCGCTCCGCCTGATTGTCGCCGCCGCGATCGCGTGCGCCAGCCTGTCGCCCGGCCTGGCGGTCCAGCCCGGCGAGGTTCTGCCGGATCCCGCCATGGAGCGCCGCGCCCGCGCGATCTCGTCGGAGTTGCGCTGCCTGGTCTGCCAGAACCAGTCGATCGACGATTCGGACGCGCCGCTCGCCAAGGATCTGCGTGTGCTCGTGCGCGAGCGGCTCGTCGCCGGCGACAGCGACACCGCGGTGCGCGATTTCGTCGTCGCGCGCTATGGCGATTTCGTGCTGCTGCGGCCGCCCTTCGATGTCAGGACGGCGCTGCTCTGGGCCGCGCCGCTGCTGATCCTGCTCGCGGCGCTGCTCTTCACCTGGCGGCGCGGCCGGGCCATGCCGGCGCCGGACGCCGCCGCGCCGCTGTCGGAGGAGGAGCGCCGCCGGTTGCAGCGGCTTCTGGATTCGGAGGCGCCCTGATCCAGCGCGGAAACCTCCGGACACGATCAGTTACCTTACAAAATCGTCATCTTCGGGCGAAAGCGGCGTAAGGCTGAGCCCGTCATGGTCCTCGTCACGAGCAGGGAAGGCCCTGCCGAATGTTTCGAGGTTCCGCCATGACCACCAACACCCATCGCCCCCGGTCCATCCTGAAGCGCGGCGCCCTTCTCGCCGGTGCCGCCACGCTGGGCATCGGCCTCGCCGCCGGGCTCGCCGACGGCGCGCTGAAGTTCGACCATCCCGCCTTCGCCCAGCCGATCCAGCTCTCGGGCGTCCAGACCAATCTGCCCTCCTTCGCCGACATGGTCGAGAAGGTGAAGCCGGCGGTCGTCTCGGTCCGCGTCAAGCAGACGATCGAGGCCGCCGATGATGGCCAGGGCAGCCTGGACGACCTGCCGCCGGGCCTGCGCCGATTCTTCGAGCAGCAGATGCCGCGCGGCGCCGTTCCCGGCCGGCCGCAGCCGCGCCAGGGCATGTCGCAGGGCTCCGGCTTCTTCATCAGCCAGGACGGCTACATCGTCACCAACAACCACGTCGTCGACAAGGCCTCCGAGGTCCAGATCGTCACCGACGACGGCAAGACGCTCGAGGCCAAGGTCATCGGCACCGACCCGCGCACCGATCTCGCTCTGCTGAAGGTCAACGAGGGCGGCAGCTTCCCCTTCGTCCAGCTCGCCACGGCGAAGCCGCGGATCGGCGACTGGGTGCTGGCGGTCGGCAACCCCTTCGGCCTCGGCGGCACGGTCACGGCCGGCATCGTCTCGGCTCAGGGTCGCGACATCGGCTCGGGCCCATATGACGACTTCCTGCAGATCGACGCGGCGGTGAACCGCGGTAATTCCGGCGGGCCGACCTTCAACCAGAAGGGCGAGGTCGTCGGCGTCAACACCGCGATCTTCTCGCCCTCGGGCGGCAATGTCGGCATCGCCTTCGCCGTCCCGGCCTCGACGGTCGAACAGGTCGTCACCGCCCTCAAGAAGGACGGCACGGTGGCGCGCGGCTTCATCGGCGTGCAGATCCAGCCGGTGACCGCCGAGGTCGCGGAGGCGATCGGGCTGAAGGAGCCGCACGGCGCCCTCGTCGCGGCCGCCGAGCGCACCGGGCCTGCAGCCAGGGCCGGCATCAAGCGCGGTGACACGATTCTTTCGGTCGACGGCGTCGCGATCAAGGATGCCCGCGAACTCTCGCGCCGTATCGCCAGCTTCGCGCCCGGCACCAAGGTGAAGCTCTCCGTCTGGCGCGACGGCAAGGAGCGCGAGATCGCTTTCGAGGTCGGCCGCCAGCCGGCCGCCTGATCCTGATGAGGCCGATGCCGGCTTCTGGCCGGCATCGGATCTGAGGCAAGGCTCGTGTCCTCCCGGCAGACCGTCGCCCCCGCGCCGGGAGGCCAGCCTTCACCGCGGCAGGCCGGATGCGTATCCTCCGGCCTGCCATTTTTCGTCGTTCTGGGATAGGCTTGGCCGATGCGACTGCTGATCGTCGAAGATGATGCCGAGGCTGCGGCCTATCTGACCAAGGCCTTCCGCGAGGCCGGCCATGTCGCCGACCATGCCGGCGATGGTCTGGAAGGCTACGCCATGGCCGAGGGCGGCGGTTACGACGTCCTGGTGGTCGACCGCATGTTGCCGCGTCTTGACGGGCTCTCGCTGATCCGTTCGCTGCGCGAGCAGAATGACGCGACGCCCGCTCTCATTCTCTCTGCCCTGGCGCAGGTCGACGACCGGGTGAAGGGCCTGCGCGCCGGTGGCGACGACTACCTGCCCAAGCCCTATGCGTTTTCGGAGCTGCTGGCGCGGGTCGAGGTGCTGTCGCGCCGTCGCGCTGCCCCGGCTTCCGAGCCGACGACCTACCGCGTCGGCGATCTCGATCTCGACCGGCTCGCCCATCGCGTGACGCGCGCGGGCACGGAGATCCTGCTGCAGCCCCGTGAGTTCCGCCTGCTCGAATACCTCATGAAGCATGCGGGCCAGGTGGTGACGCGTACCATGCTGCTGGAGAACGTCTGGGATTATCATTTCGACCCCCAGACCAACGTCATCGACGTGCATGTCAGCCGCCTGCGCGCCAAGATCGACAAGGGTTTCGAGCACCCGATGATCCACACCATCCGCGGCGCGGGATACATGATCCGTGACACGGCCCGCTGAACCGGCCGCCGCCGGCGCGGGGACGGCGCGCCCCGTGCAGCGCTTCCTGCCGACGCTGTTCCGCACCACCGCTTTCAAGCTGACGGCGGTCTATCTCGTTATCTTCGCGCTCTTTGCCGGGCTTCTGCTCGGCTATGTCGCCTGGAACGCCAAGCGCCTGCTCGACGACCAGATCCGCTCGACCATCGACGCGGAGATCCAGGGCCTGGCCGAGCAGCAGCGCCAGGGCGGCATCCGGCGCCTCGTCAATGTCGTGGAGCGCCGCTCGCGCGCGCCAGGCGCCTCTCTCTATCTCGTCACCACGCCGGTCGGCGAGCGCATCGCCGGCAATGTCGAGGCGCTGCCTCCCGGCACACTCGACCGGCCGGGCGAGGCGGAGATCGAATATGCCCGCACCAGCGAGGCCGTGGACCGCCCGAGCCGGGCGATCGTGCGCGTCTTCGTGCTGCCGGCCGGCTTCCGCCTGCTGGTCGGGCGCGATGTCGAGGAGCGCGAGCGGCTGGGCATCGTGATCCGCCGCGCGGCCGGCTGGTCGCTGCTCGTCGTCTTCGTTCTCGGCTGCTTCGCGAGCTGGTTCGTCGCGCGGCGCGTGCTGAAGCGCATCGACGACATGACCGGCACCGCGCAGTCGATCATGGCCGGCGACCTGAAGGGCCGCCTCGCCATCTCCGGCACGGGCGACGAGCTCGATCGCCTCGCGCTCAACCTCAACGCCATGCTGGAGCGCATTGGCGAACTCATGGCCGGCATGCAGCAGGTCTCGGACAACATCGCCCATGACCTGAAGACGCCGCTGACGCGGCTGCGCAACCGCGCGGAGGAGGCGCTGCGCACCGCGACCTCGCCCGACGAGCTCCGCGCTGCGCTCGATGGCTCGATCGACGAGGCCGACAACCTGATCCGCGTCTTCAACGCGCTGCTGATGATCGCGCGGCTGGAGACCGGCCGTATCCGGGACAGCATGGACGGGCTCGATCTCTCGGAGATCGTCTCCGGCCTCGCTGAACTCTACGAGCCGCTGGCGGAGGAGGCGGGGCTATCGCTGGTCACGGAGATCGCGCCCGGGCTGCGGGTCATCGGCAATCGCGAACTCATCGGCCAGGCGCTGGCCAATCTCATCGACAATGCCCTGAAATATGGCGAGCCGCCCGAGGGCGGGCGGGCGGAGGTGACGGTCGCCGCGTGGCGGGAGCGGGACGAGATCCTGCTCTCCGTCGCCGATCACGGGCCGGGTATCCCGCCGGAGGACCGCGCCCGCGTGCTCGAACGTTTCGTGCGGCTCGATGCCAGCCGCAGCAAGCCGGGCTTTGGGCTCGGCCTCGCGCTCGCCGCCGGCGTGGTGCGCCTGCATGGCGGCCAGTTGCGGCTGGAGGACAACGCTCCGGGCCTGCGCGTCGTCATCGCCCTGCCGGTGCTGGAGGCCACGCCCGAGCCGCCGCGGCCCGCCACCGAAACGGCCGGCAACGCCAAGGCTGTGGACACGGCGCCTCCGTCCGCGCGTCCCGGCTCGACAGCGGCGCCGAACCCTGTTGGCGTCCCCTCCCTGTGAGGGGGACGGCGATGACGATGCGTCTGTGTGAGCGGTTGAAGGCGGCGCCTGTGCTGCCGGCGCGGGCAAAAGCCGCCCAGATCCTGGCGAAGGACCTGATCGACCGGCTTCACGATCCCGAGGCCGCCGAGGCGCTGGCGGCGCATGTCGCCGGGAATGAACGCAGCGCCGCGCTCGTTGCAGGCCTGCTGGCGCATGCACCCTTCCTCACCCAGATCATGCGGCAGGACCCTTCGGGGCTGCTCGCCTGCCTGACCGAAGCGCCGGAAGCGCGCCGCGATGCGCTACTCGCGGACGTGGCACGGGCCGGTGCAGCCGCGGGCGACGCGCCGGAGCTGATGCGGCTGCTCCGCCGCTTCCGGCGCAGCATGGCGCTTCTGATCGCGTTGGCCGACATCGGCGGCGTCTGGGACGTCGAAACCGTCACCGCCGCGCTGACGGCCACCGCCGACATCGCGGTCCGGCTCGCGACCGATCATGTCCTGCGTCAGGCCGCCGATCTCGGGCGCATTCGGCTGTCGGATCCCGCCGACCCGGGAGCGGGATCCGGCCTCGTCGTGCTCGCGCTCGGCAAGCATGGCGCCGGCGAGCTGAACTACTCCTCCGACATCGACATCGTCGTCTTCTTCGATCCCGAGGTGGCGGAGGCCGTCGGCGTCGCCGAGCCGACCAGCTTCTATGTCAAGCTGACCCAGCAGATCGCCCGCATCATCCAGGAGCGGACGCCCGACGGCTATGTCTTCCGCGTCGATCTGCGCCTGCGGCCCGATCCCGCCTCGACCCATGTCGCCGTGCCGCTGCCCTCGGCCTATGCCTATTACGAGACCGTCGGCCAGAACTGGGAACGCGCGGCGATGATCAAGGCGCGGCCCGTGGCCGGGGATCTCCCGCTCGGCCAGCGCTTTCTCAAGGACCTCGCCCCCTTCATCTGGCGCAAATATTTCGACTTCGCGACCATCGCCGACATCCACGCGATGAAGCGTCAGATCCAGACGGTGAAGGGCCACGAGACCATCGCCGTCGCCGGCCACAACGTGAAGCTCGGCCGCGGCGGTATCCGCGAGATCGAGTTCTTCGTGCAGACGCAGCAGCTCGTCTTCGGCGGCCGGCGCGTGGCGCTCCGCGGTCCGCGCACGCTGGAGATGCTGGCCGAGCTGACGCGGGAGGGCTGGATCACCCCTACCGCCCGCGACGAACTGGCGGAGTCCTATCGCTGGCTACGGACGATCGAGCACCGCCTGCAGATGCGCCATGACGAGCAGACTCAGACGCTGCCCAAGGCGGCGGCCGATCTCGAAGCCTTCGCCCGCTTCTGCGGCTATCCCTCGACGGCCGCCTTCGGCAAGGCGCTGACCGCCCATGCCCGCCGGGTCGAGGGCCATTACGCCCTGCTGTTCGAGGAGGGGCCGAGCCTCGCCAGCGAGGCCGGGACGTTGAGCTTCACCGGCTCCGAGATCGATCCGCAGACGCTGGAGACGCTGCAGAAACTGGGCTTCCGCCAGGCCCAGACGGCGGCCGAGACGGTGCGGGGCTGGCATTTCGGCCGCCGCGCCGCCGTCACCAGCCCCCGCGCCCGCGAAGTCCTGACGGAACTCACGCCCGCCCTGCTCGTCGCGCTCGGCCGCACCGCCGATCCCGACGGCGCGCTTGCCCATCTCGACAATGCCTTCGTGCGGATGCCGGCCGCGGTCGAACTGCTGACGCTGCTGCGCTCGCAGGACGCGCTGCTGACGCTGTTCGCCGAAATCCTCGGCAGCGCGCCGCGCCTCGCCAGGGTGGCCGCGCTCCACCCACATGTGCTCGACGGCGTCATCGACCCCGCCTTCGGCCAGGCTGCGCTCGACAGCGACGCGCTGGAGCGCCGCATCCGCGGTGTCGTCGGTTCACCGCCGCCGAGCGTCGAGGAGGGGCTGGACCGGCTGCGCGACGCCGCCCGCCAGGAGAACTTCCTCGTCGGCGCCAGGCTGCTCTCCGGCGTCTACCCCGCCCAGGCCGCCGCCCAGGCCTATTGCGCCGTGGCGGAAGCCTGCCTTCGCGTGGCCTTTACCGACACCCGCGCGGCCTTTTCAGCCGATCACGGCGTGATCGAAGGCGCGCAGAGCGTCGTGCTGGGTCTCGGCCGGCTCGGAGCGGGTGAGCTCACGCCATCCTCCGACCTCGACCTGATGCTGCTCTACGACCGTCCGGAGGAGGCAGGGCCGAGCGATGGCCGCCGCAGTCTCGATCCGGTGACCTGGCATGTCCGCTTCACCCAGCGCCTCGTCGCGGCGCTCACGGTGCCGACCCGGCGCGGCACGCTCTACCAGGTCGACATGCGGCTGCGCCCGTCGGGCAACAAGAGCCCGGCCGCGACCCAGTTCGCGGGTTTCGAGGCCTATCACCGCGGTGAGGCCGAGATCTGGGAGGAAATGGCGCTGACCCGTGCGCGCGTCGTGGCGGGTGATCCTGAGCTCGCCGCGCGCGCCGAGACCTCCATCCGCGCGATCCTCAGCCGGCGCCGCGAGCCGGCGAAGGTCGCTGCCGCGGTCGCGCAGATGCGCGCGCTGATCGCGAAGGAGAAGGGCGAGAAAAACCCCTGGGACCTGAAGCTCGCGCTGGGCGGGCTGACCGATCTGGACTTCCTGGCACAGTATCTCGTGCTCGCCCATGCCGCGGATCACCCGGCGCTGCTCGTCCGCGACACCCTCTCGGTCTTCGCGGCCGCGCGCGCGGCGGGACCGCTGGCGGCCCCCGATGCGGCGGCGCTGGAGGAGGCGGCGAGGCTGATCGGCGACGTTCAGCTCTGGCAGCGCTTCACGGTGGAGGAGGCCTTCGACCCGGCGGCCGTGCCCGCCCGCGTCATGACGCGCATCGCCACCTCGGTGGGCCGGCCGGACATCAAGGTCCTGCGGGCGGAGCTGGACGAGGTGCGCGCAGGGGTGCGCACCATCTTCAACAGGGTTCTGGGCGTCGCCCGCTCTGGCTGACGGCGGAGCGGCTCAGGCCGCCTTGGCTATCGCACGGGCACCGCCATCGAGAGGCAGATGGACCATGACGATGGTCCCGGCGCCGATCGTCGAGCGCAGCCGCAGCGAGCCGCCATGCAGCTCGGTGAGGGAGCGGGCGATGGCGAGCCCGAGGCCCGAACCCTGGTAGCTGCGGGTGAGGTCGCCCTCGACCTGCTCGAAGGGGCGGCCGATGCGGTCGATCTTGTCGCGCGGGATGCCGATGCCGCTGTCCTCGACGAAGATGTTGATCGCGCCGGGCACCGGGCGGATGCGGACCGCGATCTGGCCCTCCTGCGGCGTGAACTTGACGGCGTTGTCGAGCAGGTTGCCGAGGATCTGGTAGAGCGCGTGCGGATCCGCCTCAAGATGCGCGTCGCGGGCGCCCTCGACGGTGAGCGTGAGCCCCTTGCGGTCGATCTCGTCCTGAACCTCCCGAACCGCCTCGTCGATGACGAGCCCGATCGCGACGTCCGATTTCTCGAGGCTGACCTTGCCGGATTCCAGGCGGGCCATGTTCAGGATGTCGTTGATGAAGCGCAGGAGATACTCGCCGCTCGAATGGATATCGCGGACATAGTCGGCGTATTTCTCGCCCAGCGGTCCGAAGATGTTGCTCTGCATGACGTCGGAGAAGCCGATGATGGCGTTCAGCGGCGTGCGCAGCTCATGGCTCATATTGGCGAGGAACTCGGATTTGGCGCGGTTGGCGCTTTCCGCCGCGGCTTTCTGTTCGAGATAGCGCTCCGCCATGTCGGCGAGCTGCTGGGCCTGCATTTCGAGCTTCTGGCGCGAGGCCTTGAGGTCGGTGACGTGCATCAGGAGCTGATGCTCCGATTGGGTCAGCCGCTCTTCTTGCTGCTTCAGCTTGGTGATGTCTGTGCCGACCGAGACCGAGCCGCCATCCTTGGTGCGCCGGCCGTTGATCTGCAGCCAGCGCCCGTCCGAGAGGCGCGCCTCATAGGAGGAGGAGCCGTCGGCGCCGCGCAGCGAGCGCAGCGGTTCCTGGTCGATGGTGGGCTGGGCGCTCGAGCGCATGATCTCGTCATGGCGGACGCCGGCCACGGCGAGTTCCGGCGGCAGCTTGTGGAGCTGCTGGTACTTGGCGTTGCAGAGCACGAGGCGGTTGTCGGCATCCCACAGCACGAAGGCCTCGGAGATGGCCTCGACCGCGTCGCGCAGGCGGGCATCGGCGGTGGCCGTGCGTTCGGCCATGCGGCGCTGCTCGGAAATGTCCACCACGATGCCGACGAGGTGCTTGGCGTTGGTGCGGCGGTCGGTGACAAGCTCGGCGCGCGCCTTCAGCCAGATCCAATTGCCGGCGCTGTCGCGGACGCGGAACTCCTGGTCGAGATGGCTCGCCTCGCCGCGGCTGATCGCGTCGGCCAGCGCGTAGAGATCGACATCCTCATGGTGGATGAAGCCGCTCACCTCGCCGAAGGACATGTATTGTCCCGTGCGGGCATAGCCGAGCATGGCGTACATCGAGTCCGACCAGTAGATCCGGCCGCGGGCGAGATCCCAGTCCCACAGCCCGCAATGACCGCGGTTCAGCGCGGTGTCGATGCGCTCGCGGATGCAGTCGCAATCCTCGTCGGCGGCGCGCGCCCGGCGCGACTGGACGATGAAGCCGATGGTGATGGCGGTCAGCACGATGCCGGCTGTAGCGAAGAGAAGGGCGAGCCCGCTGCGGCGCTGCTGCCAGATCGACAGCACGCGCGAGACCGGGTGCAGCACCGCGACCTGGCCCAGCGGAGAGGCGAGGTTGCGCACGGCAGCGATGGCCTCGACGCCGTCCGGAAGGGTGATGCGCATCACGCCGGCGCGGTCGCCGAAGGCGGTGAGCGGCTGGGTCGGCCCGAGAAAATCGACGAGGGTGCGGCGGGTCTGGCCAATCGCGGGTTCGCTGGCGACGACATGGCCGTCCTCGGCGCTGACATGGACGATGCGGCCATGGGCAGCGAGATGGCGCGAGGCGAGGGAGGAGAGCACCATCCCCGGCGCCAGTCCTCGCTGCGAGGCGTTGTCGAGCTCACGCGCGAGCAGGGCCGAGACGAGATCCATGTCGCCGGCCGCATCAGTGAGCGCATCCTCGCGCATCGCGGTGGTCTGGATCGCGGCGCCGGTGGCGAGAAGGATGATGAAGAGCGCGACCAGGCTGGGAATGACGGTTCGGATGGTCGGCTCGAGACTCTCGAAACGCTGGTAGAGCGGATGTGTCAGTGATCGAGCGACACCCAGAATCGACTCTGCGCGCACAGATGCGCAGCCCGCGTTGGCACGCGTCATGCCCCGTCCCCCTTCGGATACTTTACCGACAGTAGATCGGGAGACGTGCCGCATCCCCGCGAATCACGTTCAGTTGAATCCGAGTGAGTCGGTTTGTCTAGCCTTGAGTTGAATCGATTGCGTCGAATTCGCCTTGGGGTTGTGGCGTTTAACCGATTGAATCCTGCGCGCGTAATGAAGCGTTAATCTTTTCGACAGGTCGCCGTTAACCTCTTCAGGCGAGGGTCCGTTCGGCGATGTCGGCGACATCGCGGGACAGATTCGGGGTCGCCGCCACCTGGGCGAGCCGCCCCTGCGCCAGCGTCCTGCGGCCCGGCTCGAGCATGCGCCAGCTCTTGAACGATGACAGCAGCCGGGAGGCGACCTGCGGGTTGGTCCGGTCGAGCGCGATCACCATCTCGGCCACGAAGGCATAGCCGGTGCCGTCGGTGCGGTTGAACTGGGTCAGGTTGGCCGCGAAGCCGCCGATCAGCGCCCGGATGCGGTTCGGGTTGCCCATCGAGAACGCCGGGTGCTGCATCAGCTCCCGGACGCGATCCAGCGTCGAGGCTTCGGGGATCAGCGCCTGGGCCATCAGCCACTTGTCGAGGACGAGCGGTTCCGCTGCGTAGGTCTTGGCGAAGCGGGCGATGAGCGCCTCGCGAGCCTCGCCGGGAACGAGCGTCATCGCCGCCAGCGCGGCCAGCCGGTCTGTCAGGTTGTCGCCGGCGGCGAACTGTGCCTCGCAGAGGCGGGCGCCCTCCTGCGGCGAGGCGAGCGCGATCAGGCCCAGCGCCTCGTTGCGCAGCGCACGGCGCCCGGCGGAGGCCGCATCGGGGCTGTACGGCGCCGACCCGCCGAGCTTTTCGCGCAGCTCGAGCAGTTGCGGTCCGAGCCGCAGGCCGATTTCGGTCGAGAGCGCGCGGTGGGCCGCCTGGATCGCGTCGGGATCCACGTCCCGGCCGATCTCGCGCGCGACGTCTCCCATTGCCGGCAGGCGCAGGACCTGGGCGGCGAAGGCCGGGTCCGCGGGCGCCTGGTCGCGCAGGAAGTCGCTGAGTCCCTCCGCCAGCGCCCGCCCCGTGGCGCGCAGGGCCTCGAGCTGGGCGGGCTCGCGTCCGGCTTCGACGAGCGCCCGCATGGCCACCGTCTGCCAAGCCTGCCAGCGGTTGAACGGGTCGCTGTCGGACGAGAACAGCCGCAGCAGATCGCCATCCGCGAGGTCGAGCTCGAGCCTCACCGGCGCCGAGAAGCCGCGCAGCAGGGAGGGGATCGGCGGCTCGCCCACGTCGCTGAAGGTCACCGATAGCGAAGGCTGGTCGAGCACGATCAGCCCGGCGCCGGCATAGGCCGGCGAGTCCGTGGCCAGCGGCAGGTCGCCGCTGCGCCCGACCAAGCCGAGCGCGACCGGGAGGACGACGGGCTGTTTTTCCGGCTGGCCGGGCGTCGGCGCCGTCTTCTGGGCGAGATCGAGCGTGTAGCTGCGCGCCGCCGCGTCATAGCGGCCCGACGCCACGATCGTCGGCGTGCCGGCCTGCTCGTACCAGCGCGCAAAATGCGTCAGGTCGCGGCCGGAGGTCTCGGCGAAGCAGGCGAGAAAATCCTCGATCGTCGCGGCGGTGCCGTCGCAGCGCTCGAAATAGAGGTCCATGCCGGCGCGGAAGGCGGCTTCGCCCACCAGAAGCTTGAGCATGCGGATCACCTCCGCGCCCTTCTCATAGACCGTCGGCGTGTAGAAGTTGTTGATTTCCTTGTAGGCGCGCGGCCGCACCGGATGCGCCAGCGGCCCGGCATCCTCCGAGAACTGCGTCGTGCGCAGCGTCCTGACATCGGCGATGCGCTTCACCGCTCGGGAACGCTCGTCGGCTGAGAACTCCTGGTCGCGGAAGACCGTGAGGCCCTCCTTCAGGCAGAGCTGGAACCAGTCCCGGCAGGTGATGCGGTTGCCGGTCCAGTTGTGGAAGTACTCATGCGCGATGATCGCCTCGATCGAGGCATAGTCTCCGTCGGTCGCCGTCAGCGGATCGGCCAGGACGTATTTGTCGTTGAAGATGTTGAGGCCCTTGTTCTCCATCGCGCCCATGTTGAAATCCGACACGGCGACGACGTTGAACACGTCGAGATCGTAATTGCGGCCGAAGACGCGCTCGTCCCAGCGCATGCAGCGCACCAGGCAGTCCATCGCCCAGCCGGCCCGGTCGGCCTTGCCGGGTTCGACATAGACGGCGAGGTCCACGCTGCGCCCCTCGGCGGTCACATAGGTCTGGCGGAGCACGTCGAGCGCCCCGCCGACCAGGGCGAAGAGATAGGCGGGTTTGGGGTGAGGGTCGTGCCAGACGGCGAAATGCCGCTCGCCGCCCGGCACGTCGCCCGCGGCGACGAGATTGCCGTTGGAAAGCAGCACCGGGGCGATCAGCTTCTTCGCCTCCAGCCGCACCGTGTAGACCGACATCACGTCCGGCCGGTCGAGGAAGTAGCTGATCCGGCGAAAGCCGTCCGCCTCGCACTGCGTGCAGTAGACATGCGAGGAGAGATAGAGCCCCATCAGCTTGGTGTTGGCGGAGGGGTCGACCTCGGTGTCGATCATCAGCGTGAAGCGCCGCGCCGGTGGGGCGTGCAGCGTCAGCTGCTGCGGGCTGGCGCTGTAGGCGGTCTCGTCGATCAGAAGCCCGTCGAGCCGCAGCGCCACCAGCTTGAGCTCGTCGCCGTCGAGAACGAGCGGCGCACCCGGCCGCCCGGCCGGGTTCGGCCGCAGACCGAGCTGCGAGCGGATGCGCGTCTTCGTCGGATGCAGGCTGATGTCGAGATCGACCGTGTCGATCAGCCAGTCGGACGGGCGATAGTCCTCGAGACGGATCAGGGGCGTGTCTTCGGAGCGCATGAGAAACTCGGGCAGGCGGCGTTTCGGATCATCCGGCGCGCCGGATCGCTGGAAGGGTCTCTAACCCGCCGGCCCTGCGGCCGGAAGGGTGGGCCGCGTCGTCGGGCCGCAACTCTGCGGGATCGCGCCTGTGTCTAGCTTGCGGGCCCGGCAATGGCGGGTTCGGCATGGCTGACGAGCCGGCAGACCTGCGGCCGCGCGATCCTGACCGCGCGCTCGATCTGGTCGACGGCGGCATGGACCGAGGCGACGTCGAGCGCTGGGTCGACGCGGCAATGGTAGTTCACGACAAGGCCGTTCAAGGTCTGGCGAACCCTGACATTGTGGATGTCGTGAATCGGCCCCTTCAGCGTCGCGCTCTCGGTGGCCAGCGCCTTGCCGATGTCCTCGACGGTGTCCCAGGCCGCGTCATGGCCGGCCGGGGCGCCGGTCTCCATCGGCTCGATATGGGTTTCGACCTCGGTCTCGCCGCCGAACTCGTCCCGGATCGCCGCCTCCAGCCGCGTCGCGATCTCATGCGCCTCGCCCAGCGTCAGGCGCGCCTCGACCTCCATGTCGAGGCTGACCGAGAGCCGCTGCCCGATCGTGTGCACCGAGACGTGGTGCACCGGGATCTTCAGCTTGAGCGCGATCAGCAGCACGCGCTCCAGCGCGGTCTCGTCGTCGACCTGAACCGGGTCGGTCGTGACCGCGATCGCGGCGCCGGGTTCGATCCGCTCGAACTCCGCCGTCAGCGCCTCGCGGATCGCCGCCACCCGCTCCAGCGGCAGCGTGCGCGAGACGGTGATGCCGATCTCGCCATGGATGCGCCCGCCCGTCGGGCGGACCTTGAGCCAGTTGACGCCGACCACGCCGGGCACGCCCTCGGCGCCCTCGCGCAGGCGTTCGCTCACCCCCTTGGGCGCCGCGTCGAGCAGGGTGTCGATGGTCCGCCGCCCCAGCCGGTAGGCCGACAGCGCGGTGAAGGCCGCGATCGCGAAGGCGGCGATGGTGTCGGCCCGGGCGACGCCGTACCAGACGCCGACGAGGCCGGCCAGCACGAGGGCCGAGCCGACGAAATCGGCGGAGAAATGCGTCGCCTCGGCGGCGAGCGCCTCGCTGCCGGTCTCCTTCGCGACTTTCGTCAGCGAACGCCAGCGGATCGCGTCCACCACCATCGAGAGCAGCATGATGCCGATCACGATGGGCGTCACCGAGACGGTCTCGATCAGCCCCGTCCAGAGCCGGTTGCCGGCTTCCCAGAGGATCGCGCCCGCCAGCGTGAACAGGATCGCGGTCTCGACGAGCGCCGCCAGCGCCTCGACCTTGCCATGGCCGTAATGGTGCTCGTCATCGGCCGGCTTGTCCGAGACGCGCACGGCAAACCACGTGAACAGCGTCGAGCCGACATCGATCAGCCCCTGGAGCGCGTCTGTCAGCAGGGCGAGCGAGCCCGACAGGATCGCGCCGACGATCTTGGCGCCGGTGAGCAGCAGCGTCGCCATCACCGAGAGGATCGCGGCGCGCTGCTTGATCTGCGCCATCTGGGCGGCGCTGGCGCGGGCAGGCGTGCCCTCCAGACCGTCTTGCGTTGAGCTCATGGCCTGTCCTGCCGGCTGCGTCTTGGAACTGTGTTCACGAGCGGCGATGCTTTCGCCCGATTCAACGGTAGGATCAACCCGACACCATTCGGTGAACGCCGCCAGGATGCGCCCGCCGGAATCGTCGGGCCGAAGAGGAAACGGACGAAAACGATGCGCTATCTCCACACCATGGTCCGCGTGACCGATCTCGACGCCTCGCTGGATTTCTATGTGAACAAGTTCGGCCTGGTCGAGACCCGCCGGATCGAGAACGAGAAGGGCCGCTTCACTCTGGTCTTTCTGGCCGCGCCCGACGAGGTCGAGACCGTTCGCCAGCAGGGCAGCCGCGGCCGCCCGACGCTGGAGCTGACCTATAACTGGGACCCCGAGACCTACACCGGCGGGCGCAATTTCGGCCATCTCGCTTACGAGGTCGACGACATCTACGCCACCTGCGACAAGCTGATGAAGGCCGGCGTCACCATCAACCGCCCGCCGCGCGACGGAAACATGGCCTTCGTCCGCTCGCCCGACAACATCTCGATCGAACTGCTCCAGAAGGGCGACCCGAAACCCCCGGCCGAGCCGTGGGCGAGCATGCCGAACACCGGCGTGTGGTGAAGGCGGCGGAACTGAGTTGAAGCAGGCGGATCTCCCTGATATCTTCGGTTGATATCAGGGAGGCTATCATGGGCATTCTCGTTCGCGACGCGAAGATCGATCGCATGGTCCGCGAACTGGCAGAGCGGGACGGGATCACCTTGCAGGCAGCTATCGGGCTAGCCGTAGAGCGCGAACTCGCGCGACGGGAAGAACGACGCAGGCGCGTTGATGCGGCCTTCGCGCGCATCCACGAGCGTTTCGCCGACCATCCCGTCATCGATGACGGCATGACGCATAAGGAGTTTTTCGACCGCGAGTCGGGCGAAATCTGAATGTTTCTTGACGCATCCGTACTCGTTGCGGCTATGGCTGGTGAGGTCGAGGCGCCTGCGATACGCGTCGCCATCGTCGAAAGCGAGAAACTCGCCTCTTCGCCGCTCGCGGTGTTCGAGGCGTCCTGTCGGATTGCCAAGCTTCGCAGGATCTCGATCGATGAGGCCTACTCTGCGACGATGGAGTTCCTGACGATGACCGGAGCTCAATTGCAGGCTATCGACGCGGAGACCGGCCGCGCAGCTCATACATGCGCGGCCCGCTATCATCTGCTGACCGGCCATCCCGCCCGCCTGAACATGGGCGATTGCTTCGCCTATGCGGCCGCACGCGCCTCGGGACTGAAGCTCGCCTACAAGGGCAACGACTTTCTCCATACCGATATCGACGGGGTCCGTTTCGGCCCCGAAGCTGAGCCGCCGCGCGCATGACCGGCGTCTTCTGTCTCGGCATCTCGACGCTGGACTATGTCTACAGCGTCGAGACCCTCCCCACCCGCGGCGAAAAATACCGCTCCAAGGCCCTCGCCGTCGTCGGTGGCGGCTGCGCCGGCAACGCATCGGTCGCGATCGCCAGGCTCGGCGGTCGCTGCTGGCTGGCGACGCGCCTCGCGGACGATCTGGCCGGTGACGCGATCGTGGCCGATCTGGCGCGTGAAGGCGTCGATACGACCTTCGCCCGCCGCGTGGCCGGCCTGCGCTCGCCCGTCTCGGCGATTCTCGTCGATGCGCAGGGCGAGCGGATGGTGATCTCTTACTCCGACCCCGAGATGCCGGAACAGACGGACTGGCTCCCGGCCACCTTGCCGGACGGGGCGCGGGCCGTGCTCGCCGACACGCGCTGGGGCGAGGGCGCGCTCGCGGCGCTGCGGCTCGCACGCGCGGCGGGCGTGCCCGGCGTGCTCGACGGCGACCGAAGGCCGCCCCATCCCGATCTGGTCGCGACCGCGAGCCATGTTGCCTTCAGTGCCCAGGCCCTGGCCGAACTCTCCGGCGAGGAGGACCCGCGCGCCGGTCTCGCCCGGATCGCGCGCGAGGGGCCGACCTGGCTGGCGGTCACGCTCGGCAAGGACGGGGTGCTCTTCGTCGAGGATGGCACGATCGCTCATCTGCCGGCCTTCGCGGTCGAGGCCGTCGACACGCTCGGCGCCGGCGATGTCTGGCACGGCGCCTTCGCGCTCGGCCTCGCAGAGGGGCAGGGGGAGCGTGCGGCGATCCGTTTCGCCTCGGCGGCGGCGGCGATCAAATGCACGCGTTTCGGCGGCCGGGCCGGTGCCCCGCAGCGCACGGAGATCGAGGCCTTTCTCGCGGCGCGCGGCTGACCATCGGCTAGCCGCGATTGCCCATCATTTGGGCAGCGTCCGCCGGTGAGGCCCTTGCCGGAAATCGGCGCGCGCGGAAGATTGCAGCGTCGTTCGACTCCGCCAGCCCGATCCGGGACCTTTCATGTTTGCGCCGCCCGTACCGGCCGCCTCCGAGCCCGTGCTGCCAGCCTATGTCCGCGCTGCGGGCGGGGTGGCGCTGCGCTTCGGCCGCGTCGGCAGCCGGACGCACAGATTGGATCTGTTGGAGTCCGGCGGCTACCGCGCCCGTTTCCCCACCACCTTCGACGCGACCAGCGAGGCCGTGCTGATCAACACCGGCGGCGGCATGGCCGGCGGCGACGCGATGAGCGTGACGGTCGATCTCGGTCCCGGAAGCGAGGCGGTCGTTACCACCCAGGCCGCCGAGAAGATCTACCGCAGCCAGGGTGCCGATACCCGGATCGAGACCGGGCTGACGGTGGCCGCCGGGGCCTCGCTCTGCTGGGTGCCCCAGGAGAGCATCCTGTTCTCTGGCGCGCGCCTCAACCGGCGCCTCGCCGTCGATCTCGCCGCCGATGCAAGGCTCGTCGCCTGCGAGAGCGTGTTCTTCGGCCGCAGCGCCATGGGTGAAAGCGTCGCGCGCGGGGCGCTCCGCGATCGCTGGCGCATCCGCCGGGAGGGGAAGCTCGTCTTCGCCGAGGATGTCCGGCTCGAGGGCGCGATCGCGCAGACGCTGGGGCGCTCGGCGATCGGCGCCGGCGCCCGCGCCGTCGCGACGATCCTCATTGCCGGTGGCGATCTCGCCGACAGGCTGGAGCAGGTCCGCGCACTCGCCGAAGAGGCCCAGTCCGCCGCGGTCGAACTCGGCGCCGGCCTCGTTTCGGATCTTCTGATCGTCCGCCTTCTCTCTCCCGATGCCCAGGCCCTGCGTCGCGTGCTCGTCACGCTGCTCGGGCATCTGACCGGCCGTGCGCTGCCGCGCACTTGGTCAACTTGAGGAGAGCATCATGCTGGCGATCCAGGGTCTGAAATGCATTTACGACACCGGAGCGCGGGGCTGGGCGATCGAACTGGCGCTGAGCGGCGAGGGCGAGGAGGCTGTGCGCCGCTTCGACGTCGACGGGCCCGATGACGCCGAGATGCTGATCGAGGCCTTCGAGGAATCGACCGCGAGCGCGTTCGATCCGGCGACGGGCGAGATCGTCTTCGCCTACGAATATGCCGATTTCGGCGTCGAGGACGAAGACGAAGAGGAATCGGACGACGAGGACGGCGAGGACGAGGGTCCGGACGCCGCCGACGAGGACGAAGAGAAGGGCAAGTCATGAATCTGACGCCGCGCGAAAAGGACAAGTTGCTCGTCGCCATGGCCGCCATGGTCGCGCGACGCAGGCTCGAGCGCGGCGTCAAGCTGAACTATCCCGAGGCCGTCGCGCTGATCACCGACTTCGTGGTCGAGGGCGCGCGCGACGGCCGTTCCGTCGCCGATCTGATGCAGGCGGGAGCGCAGGTGCTGTCGGCCGATCAGGTGATGGACGGCGTGGCCGAACTCATCCACGACGTGCAGATCGAGGCGACCTTCCCGGACGGCACCAAGCTCGTCACCGTGCATGAGCCGATCCGCGGCTCCGCCGGGCGCCTCAGGCCCGGCGAGGTGACGACGCTGCCGGGCGACCTCGTCATGAACGAGGGCCGCGAGAGCCTGATCCTCACCGTCTCCAACACCGGCGACCGGCCGATCCAGATCGGCTCGCATTATCATTTCTTCGAGGCCAATCCGGCGCTGTCCTTCGAGCGCGACAAGGCGAGGGGCTTCCGGCTCGACATCCCGGCCGGCACCGCCGTGCGCTTCGAGCCGGGCCAGACCCGCGAGGTCCGGCTCGTGGCGCTCGCCGGCAAGCGCGAGGTCTATGGCTTCCGTCAGGACGTGATGGGCAAGCTCTGAGCTGCCTCCGGCCCCGATCCGCTTCGAGGAGACGCGTTCATGCCCTTCAACTTCCCCCGCAACGCCTATGCCGCGATGTTCGGCCCCACCACCGGCGACACGGTGCGCCTCGGCGACACCGATCTCGTCATCAAGGTCGAGAAGGACTTCACCACCTATGGCGAGGAGGTGAAGTTCGGCGGCGGCAAGGTCATCCGCGACGGCATGGGCCAGAGCCAGGTCCGCAATGCCGACGGCGCCGTCGACACCGTCATCACCAACGCGCTGATCCTCGACCACTGGGGCATCGTGAAGGCTGACATCGGCATCCGCGCCGGGCGGATCTGCGCCATCGGCAAGGCCGGCAACCCCGACATCCAGAGCGGCTTCGGCAATTTCGATCCCGAAGAGACGATCATCGTCGGCCCCGGCACCGAGGTCATCGCGGGCGAGGGCAAGATCGTCACGGCCGGCGGCTTCGACAGCCATATCCACTACATCTGCCCGCAGCAGATCGAGGATGCGCTGATGAGCGGGCTCACCACCATGCTCGGCGGCGGCACCGGCCCGGCCCATGGCACGCTGGCGACGACCTGCACGCCCGGCCCCTGGCATCTCGGCCAGATGATCAAGGCCGCCGACGCCTTCCCGATGAACCTCGCCTTCGCCGGCAAGGGCAATGCCGCGCTGCCCGGCGCCTTGATCGAGATGGTCGAGGCCGGCGCCTGCGCGATGAAGCTGCACGAGGACTGGGGCACGACGCCCGCCGCGATCGACAACTGCCTCTCCGTCGCCGACGACTACGACGTGCAGGTGATGATCCACACCGACACGCTGAACGAGAGCGGCTTCGTCGAGGACACGATCGCCGCCTTCAAGGGCCGCACCATCCACGCCTTCCACACGGAAGGGGCGGGTGGCGGCCACGCACCCGACATCATGAAGGTCGCAGGCCTGCCCAACGTCCTGCCGTCATCGACCAATCCGACGCGGCCCTTCACCGTCAACACGCTCGACGAGCATCTCGACATGCTGATGGTCTGCCATCACCTGTCGCCGTCGATCCCGGAGGATCTCGCCTTCGCCGAGAGCCGCATCCGCAAGGAGACGATCGCTGCCGAGGACATCCTGCACGATCTCGGCGCGCTCTCGATGATGTCGTCGGACAGCCAGGCCATGGGCCGCGTCGGCGAGGTCATCACCCGCACCTGGCAGACCGCCCACAAGATGAAGCTCCAGCGCGGCACGCTGGCGCAGGATGTCGGCACCGGCGCCGACAATTTCCGCGCCAAGCGCTATGTCGCGAAATACACGATCAACCCGGCCATTGCCCATGGCATCTCGCGCCATATCGGCTCGATCGAGATCGGCAAGCTCGCCGACATCGTCGTCTGGTCGCCGGCCTTCTTCGGCGCCAAGCCGGATCTGATCCTCAAGGGCGGGATGATCGCAGCCGCCCCGATGGGCGACCCCAACGCCTCGATCCCGACGCCGCAGCCGGTGCATTACCGCCCGATGTTCGGCGCCTTCGGCAAGGCGGTGACCTCGACCTCGCTGGTCTTCGTCTCGCAGGCCGCGATGGCCAACGGCCTGCGCAACCGGCTTGGCACCGAGAAGGAGATGGTCGCGGTCGAGAACGTGCGCGGCGGCATTTCCAAGAAGAGCATGATCCACAACGACGCCACGCCCGACATCCGGATCGATCCGGAGACCTACGCGGTCGTCGCCGACGGCGAACTGCTCGTCTGCGAACCCGCTAAGGAACTGCCGCTGGCGCAGCGCTATTTCCTGTTCTGACGCGCCGGATCGCGGCGCGGAACAGCCCACGCAGCCTTGGCGTTTGTCTCCCATCAGGACAGGGAGGTTCGCCATGGCCACAGACACGGGTCCCGAGGGACAGCAGCCTGAAGCACTCGCCACCTTCGCTGCGAGCGCGCGCAACGACGCTAGCAAGCCCCCGGCGATCGGATTGACCGCGACGCCGGAAACCGAACCGCTCGCCATCGCGCCGGAGGCGAAGGCCGATGCCGCGACGAAGGTGCTGCGCGAAGGCGTTCTCGACCGGGATCAGGGGGCAGACGAGGCGGTCGACGCCCTCCCGGACCGCACGCGCGACAGCTGACCGCCGTGATTGACAGCCACGCCGCGTCCGTTCTCTAGTCAGCAAAACAATCGTCGACTGGGATGGACGCCATGGATCGCTGCAACACGGCCCGCATAGCCGCGGCTTTTTCGCTCGTGGCCGCAAGCTTTGGCGCGGCCGCTCCAGCTCCCGCTGCGGCGCAGGAGGTCACGGTCTACTGCTCGATCCTCGAAGAACAGTGCCGCGAAGGTGCGACGCTCTTCGAGAAATCGACCGGCATCAAGGTCGCGATGGTTCGCAAGAGCACGGGCGAGGTCTATGCGCAGGTGAAGGCCGAGGCCGGCAATCCGCGCGGCGATGTCTGGTGGGGCGGTCCCGGAGAGCCGCATCTCCAGGCGGCGGAAGAGGGGCTTCTCGACGAATACAAGTCGCCGAAGCTGCCGGAGCTGCTCGACTGGGCGCAGCGCCATGCTGAGCAGGCGAAGTTCCGCACCAGTGGAATCTATCTCGGGGCGCTCGGGATCGGCTACAACACCGAATTGCTGAAGAAGCGCGGCATCCCCGCTCCCAAATGCTGGGCGGACCTGCTGGATCCCAAGCTTCGTGACGAGGTCCAGATCGCGGACCCGAACTCGTCGGGCACGGCTTATGTCTTCCTCGCCACGACGGTTCAGCGCCTGGGCGAGGAGAAGGGCTTCGAGTATCTCAAGGCCCTGCACAAGAACATCAACCAGTACACCAAATCCGGTATCGCCCCGGTGAAGGCGACCGCGCTCGGCGAGACGACGGTGGGGATCGCCTTCATCCACGACATGCTGACCCAGAAGCTGCAGGGCGCGCCGATCGAAACCGTCGCTCCCTGCGAGGGCACGGGCTACGAGACCGGCTCGGTCTCCATCATCAAGGGTGGCCGCAATCCCGAGGCCGCGCGCCGCTTCGTCGATTTCACGCTCTCGCCTGAGGCACAGAACATCAACGCGAAGCTCAAGATCAACTCGATTCCCTCGAACCGGAATACGACGCTGTCCCCCGACGCGCCGAATTTCTCGGAGATGAAGCTGATCGACTATGACACCCCGCGCTGGGGCTCGCCCGCCGAGCGCTCGCGTCTGCTCAAGAAATTCGACGCCGAGGTGAAGTCCCAGCCGCGCTGACCGCCGATCTGGTCGGGATCTGCATCTGCTCTCGATTCCGCCGCGTAGCCGGACTCGTCCGTTGCGTTTCGGAGCCTGGCCTCTTGTCCGATCCCTTTCTCGTCATCGCCCGCATCGAGGTTCGCCCCGATGCCTGGGAAACCTTCGTCGAGGCCGCCACAGCCTGCATCGACTCCACCCGCCGCGAGCCCGGCTGCCTCGGCTACGAGTTTCATGAGAGCCTGACGGAACCCTGTCGGTTCGTCTCCTTCGAGAGCTGGGAGACACGCGCCGATATCGATCGCCACATGCGCTCTGAGCACATGGCTGCGTTCCTCCGGGCGACGAGGGCTTGCGTCATGGCGCCTCCGGTGATCGAAGTGATCGAGCCGCGGTCGATCGACCGCCTCTGATCTCGCTTTAAGTCACGGACCATCATCATGCTTCGCGCCACCTCCGTCGTTCGCAAGGCCGCCGTCAGGCAAGACCGCGTCGTCGATACGCTGACGCTCGACCATGACGACCGCAACCGCCGCCGCCTCGCGCTCAAGGCCGATGGTGGGCTGGACGTGCTGCTCGATCTCGACAAGGCCACCGCCCTCGGGGACGGCGATGCGGTCAAGCTCGAGGATGGCCGGCTCGTCCTGGTCAAGGCTGCGCCGCAGAGCCTGCTGGAGATCAAGGCCGAGAACCCGCTGCGGCTGATGCGCGTCGCCTGGCATATCGGCAACCGGCACACGCCGGCCGAGATCACCGCCGACGCGATCTATATCGAGAACGACCATGTCCTGGCCGAGATGGTGCGCGGCCAGGGCTGTGCGATGAGTTCGGTGATGCGCCCCTTCCAGCCGGAGCGCGGCGCCTACGACCACGACCACGCCAATTGCGACCACCCCAGCCACGCCCACGGCCATCACGGGCATCATCACCACGACCATGACCATCACGCCCACGACCATGATCACCATGACCATGGCTCGCATGATCATGGTCACAAGGCCGAGGCGCACGCTCATTCCCACGCCCACGCGCATTCGCACGACCATGGCGACGCCTGCGGCTGCGGGCATGATCACGCCCACCGCGATCACGCCCATCACGATCATGGCCACAAGCATGGCGCCGAACATGGCCACAAGGGCCGCAGCCACGATCACTGAGCGCCATGGCGGCCCATCTGCCCCTGATGGTCTGGCTGTCGCCGTCCTTCCCGGTCGGCGCCTTCGCCTATTCTCACGGCCTCGAATGGGCCTTCGAATGCAGCGATCTGCATGACGCCGAGACGTTGCGGGACTGGCTCGAGGCGCTGGTCGCCCATGGCTCGTTGCGCAACGACCTGATCCTCTTCGCCTGCACCGCCCGCGCCACCGAGGCCGGTGACGACGCAGCTCTGGCCGAGATCGCCGAACTCGCCCTGGCGCTGGCCAATTCCGCCGAGCGCCGGTTGGAGACGGTCACGCAGGGCAATGCCTTCGTGACGGCGCTGCGGGCCGCCTGGCCCTGCGAGGCGATCGAACGGCTCAAGCGCGTCGCCCCCGACGACATCGCCTATCCGCTGGCCGTCGCGGCGGCCAGCGCGGGGCATGGCTTGCCGCTTGCGGCCTCGCTGGAGGCCTACGGTCTCGCCTTCGTCGCCAATCTGGTCTCGGCCTCGGTGCGGTTGGGCATCGTCGGCCAGACCGACGGACAGCGGCTCACCGCGGCCCTGATGCCGGCCGTGCAGGCCGCTGCGGCGGAGGCCGTGCCCGCGACGCTGGACGACCTCGGCGGCTGCGCCTTCCGCTCCGATCTCGCCTCGCTGCGCCACGAGACGCAGTATTCGCGGCTGTTCCGCTCGTGAGCGCGGCGCGCGAATTGCAACCCTCTTCATCCACGCTCCGGGCCGCACCGGCCCGCCGCACCGCCTGATCGCTCAAGGAACTTCACAGATGTCGCGTTCTCCCCATGGCCCCCTCCGCGTCGGCATCGGCGGCCCCGTCGGCTCCGGCAAGACGGCTTTGATGGAGGTGCTCTGCAAGCGCATGCGCGACCGCTACGACCTCTGCGCCATCACCAACGACATCTACACCAAGGAGGATGCGCGGCTGCTGACGGTGGCCGGCGCGCTGCCGCAGCAGCGCATCATGGGCGTCGAGACCGGCGGCTGCCCGCACACCGCGATCCGCGAGGACTGTTCGATCAACCTCGCCGCGGTCGAGGAGATGCGCGGCAAGTTCCCCGACCTCGACATGATCCTGATCGAATCCGGCGGCGACAATCTCGCCGCCACCTTCTCGCCCGAGCTGGCGGATCTGACGATCTACGTCATCGACGTCGCAGCCGGCGAGAAGATCCCGCGCAAGGGCGGCCCCGGCATCACCCGCTCTGATTTGCTCGTCATCAACAAAACCGATCTCGCCCCCCATGTCGGCGCGGATCTTGCAGTCATGGAACGCGACACGAAGACGATGCGCGGCAAGCGACCTTACGCCTTCACCAACACCAAGGCGGGCGAGGGCGTCGATGCCGTGATCGACTTCATCGAGACGGCGGGTGGCCTGCGGGCCGCTCCGGCCGCGTGACGGACATGCAGGGGAGACGGCGATGCGCGGAACGGCAGAACGGGCGGGGCTGGTGGTGATCGCGACGGCGCTGGCCGGGCCTGCTCTCGCCCATACCGGAGCCGGCGCCGTGCATGGCTTCGGGGCCGGCCTGCTGCATCCGCTCTTCGGCGTCGACCATGTCCTTGCCATGGTCGCGGTCGGTCTCTGGGCCGGGCTCACCGGCGGGCGAGCCCGCTTTGCCTATCCGCTCGCCTTTGTCGGCATGATGGTCCTCGCCGGCCTCTGGGGCATGTCCGGTTCGTCCCTGCCGGGTGTCGAGATCGGCATCGCCGTCTCCGTCGTCGTGCTCGGCCTCGCCATCGCGCTGCGGGCGACGCCGCCGCTGGCTGCGGGCGCAGCCGCGTGCGCGATCTTCGCGGTCTTCCACGGCCATGCCCATGGCGCCGAGTTGCCGCAAGGAGCGAGCGGGCTCGGCTATGCGCTCGGCTTCGTACTGGCGACGGCCGCCCTGCACGGTGCCGGACTTGGGCTGGCCGGACTGCTCGCGGCGCGGGCGCCGCTGCTCGCCCGTGTCGCCGGCGGCGGACTGGCTCTCGCCGGCGTCGCCATTCTCGCGAGCTAGCCGTCTGAGCATCCTGCCGCCCCTGCGGGACGGCAGGATCAGGCGAAAGCCGGCCTGCGGCGTCAGATGATGCGGCGCCGCAGCCAGCCGCCGATCTGCTCGACCGCGACCACCAGCGCGAAGACGGCCAGGATGATCGTCAGCGCGGTGTCGTAGTCGAACAGGTCGAACGCCACCTTGAGCTCGACGCCGATGCCGCCGGCGCCGACCAGCCCCAGTACGACCGAGGCCCGTGTCGCCTTCTCCACGCAGAACAGCGAGGTCGCGATGAAGGACGGCATCGCGTTGGGCACGACCGCCGAGAAGATCAGCCCGGTCTTGCTCGCCCCGATGGTCGACAGCGCCTCGCGCGGGCCCTTGTCGGTCTCCTCCATCGCCTCGGCGAAGAAGCGCCCGGCATAGCCGATCGTGTCGATCATCAGCGCCAGCACGCCGGCCGCGGGGCCGAGCCCGACGGCGATGACGAAGAACAGCGCCCAGATCAGATCCGGCACTGTCCGGAAGAAGGCGATCAGCCCGCGCGCCAGAACCCGCACGATCGGATGCGGCGACAGCCCGTCGGCGGCGAGGATCGCCAGCGGAAAGCTCAGGATCAGGCCGAGCACGCAGCCCGAGACCGCCATCTGGAAGGTCGTCGCCAGCGACCAGAGGATCTGCTCGAGGCGGCTGAGATCGGGCGGGAACATCCGCGTCAGGATGTTGCCCATATAGGGGATGCCGCGGATCAGCTTCTCGGCCGAGAGTTCCGAGCCGCTGAACGACCAGATCACCAGCGCCAATGCGAGGAAGCCGCCCATGAAGGCGACGGCGCTCGGCCGCTCGAAGCGATCGACGGCGAAGGGGGGCCGGGCAGTCTGAGACAGGCTCATGCGAACACCGGCGCCGGCGCGCGCACCGGCTCCTCTTGGGGCGCTGTATCGCCGCCCGGCTCTTCGAAGAAGGCGGCGAGTTCGGCCTCGGTGCAATGACCGGCCCGGCGGTCAAGGGCGATCGTCCCGCCGCCCAGCCCGACGATGCGGTCGGAAAAGCGCAGCGCATGCGCCATATGATGCGAGACGAAGACCAGCGTGAGGCCCTTGTCGCGCGTCAGCCGGAACAGCAGCTCCATGATCTCGCGGCCGGCGCGCGGGTCGAGGCTGGCATCCGGCTCGTCGGCCAGCACCAGCTCCGGCCGCTGCATCAGCATCCGCGCGATGGCGACGCGCTGGGACTGCCCGCCCGAGAGGGAATCGGCCCGCTGCAGCGCCTTGTCGGCCAGCCCGACGGCCTCCAGACAGGCCATCGCCTCGTCGCGCACCGCAGCCGGCGCGAGCGACTGCGCCCATGAGCGCGGGCCGGAGCGCCGCGCCTGGACGCCATGCACGACATTGGAGAGCGCGCTGAGCCGCGCGACGAGATTATGCTTCTGGAAGACCACGCCGACTCGCGCCCGGAAGCGCTTCAGCGCCGAGCCGCGCAGATCGCCGACCGTCTCGCCGAGCACGCTCAACCGGCCCTGGTCGGCTTCCGCCAGCCGCACGATCATGCGCAGCAGCGTCGATTTGCCGGTGCCATTGGCTCCGATGAGCGCCAGCGACTCGCCGGCGGGGACGGAGAGGTCGAGCCGCTCGATGATGGTGCGCGGCCCGAAGCTCTTGCGCAGGCCGTCGATGGCGATGACGGGGACGCCAGCCCCCGTCACCATCGGCCCGAGGGCGGGCGAGGGCGTCGTCACTCGATGAACTTGTTGAATTCGGTGATGCCGATCGTGGCGTAGATCGAGCGGACATAGTCGTAGTCGCTGTCCTTGACCTCGGGCAGGAAGACGCCCCCGGCGAATTTGCGGTTGTCGTCCGTGCCGGTGGTGACCGCCTTCATCAGCTCCGTGCCGTGGTCGAGGAAGGCCTTGCGCACCTTGGCGACGATCTCCGGCTTCACCTTGGGGCTGGCGATCATCACGTCGTTCGGCAGGTCGCGACCGCGCGCCACGACGGTGAAGCCGGTCTTGGTGTCGCTCTCGCGGATGCGCTGGAGATGGGTGAGGTTGAGGCCGATGGCGGCGATGTCGCCGCGCTTCATCGCCTCGACCGCGACGTTGCGCTTCACGAAGATCGGCTTGTAGTCGACGTTGTACTTCAGGCCGAAATCGGCGAGCGCCTGCGCCGGGCCGAGATGCTGCGAGGTCGAGCCGATCTCGCCGAAGGAGATCGTCTTGCCCTTGAGATCGGCGACGCTCTTGATCGGCCCGCTCGCGAGCACGGCGACCTGGCTGAAATAGTCGGGGCGCTGCCAGCCGACGACCGGCACCGCATTGGTCCGGGCCTTGAACACGACGTACTCGGCCGGCCCCGTCAGCACGAAATCGACCTGGCCGGCGGCCATCGCCTCGACCGCGGCGGTGCGGCCGGACACCGCGAAGAACTGCACCTTGACGTCGGCAACCTTCTCGAACGCGGCTTTGAACGGGCCGAACTCGCGCTGGAGCGATTCCGCGCCGTCGATGTCGGTGACGGCGAAGCGGATCGAATCCTGCGCCTGGGCGGCCGGCGCGGCGAAGGCGGCGGCTGCGGCGAGCAGCGCGACGGCGATGGGCTTCAGCATGGGGCGTTCTCCCGTTCCCTGGAGCCCTGCCGCTAGGGCCGGCATGCGACGGCCCGGTGACGGCTGCCTGACGGTTCGGTGACGGCCGGTGTCATGCTGTCGTCATGCCCGGGCGCGAAGGCGCAACGCCGCAGGGCGGGTGCATGGCAAGGAGACGGATGTGTCGATCGCGATCACGGGGGGGACCGTTCTGGTCGAAGGGCTCGAGCGACACGACCTCATGCTCGAGGACGGGCTCATCGCCGGTTTCGCCCGGGCCGGCGGCGCCCGGCTGACGCTCGACGCGACCGGGCTTCTGGTGCTGCCGGGCCTCGTCGACTGCCATGGCGACGCCTTCGAGCGCCACATCATGCCGCGGCCGCGCGTTGCCTTCGACATCGACCTCGCCTTGAAGGACGCCGACCGGGCGCTGCTGGCGAGCGGTATCACCACCGCCTTTCACGGCGTCACCTGGTCTTGGGAGCCGGGCCTGCGCGGGGCGGAGAATGCCCGCGCCCTGGCCGAGGCGATCGCGCGGCTGCAGCCGGAGCTGGGCGCCGACACGCGCTTCCACCTGCGCCACGAGACCTTCAACCTCGATGCCGAGCCGCAGATCCTCGCCTGGCTGGCGGAGGGGCGCGTCGGTGTGCTCGCCTTCAACGACCACACCGAAGGGACGCTGAAGACGCGCCACCGCCCCGACAAGATCGGCAAGATGGTCGAGCGCACAGGCCTGTCGACGGAGGCCTTCATGGACCTCGTCGAGACGGTCTATGCCCGCAAGAGCGAGGTCGAGGGCTCGATCGCGCGCCTCGCAGCGGCGGCGCGCGCGGCCGGCGTGACGATGTTCTCCCATGACGACATGACGCCCGACATGCGCGCCTGGTACCGGTCGCTGGGTGTGACCGTCGCCGAATTCCCGATCGACGAGGCGACCGCGCGCGCAGCCGCCGATCACGGCGAGGCGATCGTCTTCGGAGCCCCCAATGTCGTGCGCGGCGGCTCGCATACGGGCTGCCCCAGCGCCGAGGCAATGGTGCGCGCCGGGCTCTGCAGCATTCTGGCGTCGGATTACTACTATCCGGCGCTGGCGCTGGCGCCGTTCCTGCTCGCCCGCCGCGGCGCGGCCAGCTTAGCCGAGGCCTGGGCCCTGGTTTCGCGCGCCCCGGCGCAGGCACTGGGCCTCGACGACCGCGGCGTCATCGCGCCCGGCAAGCGCGCGGATCTCGTTCTCGTTGAGGAAGGCCCCCATCCCCGTGTCGTCGCGACGATCGCCGCCGGCCGCCTCGTCCATCTCGCCGACCAGCGCCTGCTCGCCTGAGGCTCCCGGTTCCAGCCGGAACTTTCCCCGGCTGGGCCGATTGTAGAGCCGTCGAGATCGGGGACGGTGCCATGGCGTTGCTGGAGAAGGAAGAAGCCCCTGTCCGCCTGAAGCGTGCCACGCCGACGGACCTCAGCATCACCCGCCACCGCGCCGGCAAGGGATTCGCCTATCGCGATGCTGACGGAAACCGCATCACGGATCAGGCGACGCTGGCCCGCATCCGTTCGCTCGCCATCCCGCCGGCCTATGTCGATGTCCGGATCGCGGCCGATTCCCGCGCGCATCTCCAGGCGGTCGGCCATGACGAGGCCGGCCGGATCCAGCATCGCTATCATCCCGGCTGGGAGAAGGTGCGCGAGCGCCGCAAGCTGAAGCGGCTGAAATGCCTGCTCGGCGCCCTGCCGAAGCTGCGGGCCGCCATCGCCCGCGACCTGAAGGACCGGCAGCTCACGCGGGACAAGGCGCTCGCCTGCGCGGCGGCGATCATCGACCGCTGCCATATCCGCGTCGGCAACGAGACCTATGCCAAGACCAATGGCAGCCATGGCGCCTCGACCCTGCTCAAGCGCCACGTCACCATCGCCGGCGGCCGCGTCGAACTCTCCTTCAAGGGCAAGAGCGGCAAGCAGATCGCCTGCGCCCATTCCGATCCGGCGCTGGTCCGTGCGCTCACCCGGATTATGACCCTGCCGGGCAAGCGCCTGCTGCAGTACCGGCGCGAGGATGGCGGCATCGCCGAGGTCCGGGCGAGCGAGATAAACGCCTATCTCAAGCGCGTCAGCGGCCTGCCCGTGAGTGCCAAGGATCTGCGTATGCTCGCCGCCAATGCGGCTGCGGCCGAACTGCTGCTGGCCGGCGAGGTGGTCGCGACCGAGACGGGCAAGAAGCGCCAGCTCGCCGACATCATGCGGGCGATCTCGGAGCGGCTGGTCAACACGCCGGCCGTCGTCCGCAAGAGCTATGTCCACGCCATCGTGCTGCGCGCCTATGCGACCGGCCGCTTGAAGCGCTGCTACGAAAAGGCCAAGGCCCGTGGCGCCTGCTCGCGGATCGAGCGGGCGCTGGGGCTGGTCGCAGCCTGATCCTGCGGGCGGCCGCCATAGGTGCATCGCGCCGCATTTTCGGCTAGTCAGCCGCCATGACCGCCCTTTCGCCCGAGCAGCTGCGCTTTTCCGTCGCGCCGATGATGGACTGGACCGACCGGCATTGCCGCGTCATCCACCGCCTGATGTCGCGTCGCGCCCGGCTCTACACCGAGATGGTGACGGCGCAGGCGGTGATCCGCGGCGACCGGCAGCGGCTGATCGGCTTCGATGCGGTCGAGCATCCGGTCGCGCTGCAGCTCGGCGGCAACGATCCCGCTCTGCTGGCGCAGGCCGCCCGCATCGGCGCCGATTTCGGCTATGACGAGATCAATTTGAACTGCGGCTGCCCTTCCGACCGCGTCCAGGGGGGCGCCTTCGGGGCCTGCCTAATGCGCGAGCCGGCGCTCGTCGGGGATTGCGTCGCGGCGATGAAGGCGGCCGTCGCGATTCCCGTCACGGTGAAATGCCGCATCGGCGTCGACGATCAGGATCCGGAAGCCGCTCTCGAGGCGCTCACCCGGGCGGTGACGGGCGCAGGCGTCGATGCGCTGATCGTCCATGCCCGCAAGGCCTGGCTGCAGGGCCTCTCGCCGAAGGAAAACCGCGAGATCCCGCCGCTCGACTATGACCGCGCCTATCGGCTGAAGGCGGCCCATCAGGGACTGCCCATCGCCATCAACGGTGGCATCCGCGCCCCGGAGGAATGGGCCGGGCATCTCGCCCATCTCGATGGCGTCATGATCGGGCGCGAGGCCTATCAGAACCCGGAGATCCTGCTGCGGGTCGATCCACTGCTCTTCGGCGAGGACGCGCCGGTGGCGGACGCCTTCGCCATGTTGGAGGCGCTTGAGCCGCATCTCGCCCGTTATGTCGAGGCCGGCGGGCGGCTCCATGCCTTCACGCGCCATCTCGTCGGCCTGTTCCCCGGCCGTCCCGGTGCGCGCCAGTTCCGCCGCCATCTCGCCGAGCATTGCGTCGCGGCCGGTGCGGGCCTCGCCGATCTGCGCGCGGCGGTGGCCCATGTTTCGCGGCACGACGCCATCCGCGCCGCCTGAGGACCTGACGATGGCGGATGCCCTGTCCGATACCGAGAACGGCCGCCGCGTCGCCGAGAGCTTCAACAAGCAGGGCCTTATGGCGACGCTGGGCGCGCGGCTGCTGCTCGTGGCGCCGGGCGAGGTCGAGATCGATCTGCCGATCGGGCCGCAGGTCTCACAGCAGCACGGCTTCGTCCATGCCGGTGCGGTCGCGGCCATCGCCGATTCCGCCTGCGGCTATGCGGCTTTGACCCGGATGCCGGCAGGGGTGGGCGTGCTGACCGCCGAGTTCAAGATCAACCTGCTCGCGCCTGCCGCCGGCGACAGGCTCATCGCGCGGGGCAAGGTGGTCAAGGCCGGGCGGACGCTGACGCTGGCCCTTGCCGAGGTCTTCGCGGTCCGTGACGGAGACGAGAAGCTCTGCGCTATGCTGACCGCCACCTGCATGGCCGTCGGCGGCCGCGAAGGCGTGTCGGATTGACGCGCCCGTCGCTGTTGACGCACCCGGCCGCCCCAAAGTAACTTAACGCAATGGTTAAGTTGGAATCCTCGCAGCTCGACAGAACCTTCGCGGCGCTGTCGGACCCGACCCGCCGGGCGCTGCTGGCGCGTCTCGAGGGCGAAGAGGCGGTCTCGATCAGCGAACTGGCGCGGCCTTTCGCGATGTCGCTGCCGGCGGTGATGAAGCATCTCGACGTGCTGTCGGATGCCGGGCTGATCACGCGGACGAAGAAGGGGCGTACCGTCTCCTGCCGCCTCAATGCCGACCCGATGGAGGAGGCGATGGGCTGGCTCGCAAGCTATCAAAGATTCTGGACGCAGCGCCTCGACGCGCTGGAGGCGATGCTGGAGGCACGCCGCAAAACCCCCGCCGATGCAGATTGAGCGCCGACCGCAAGGATCGTTCATGGACAGGGATGTGCCGACGACGCCGAGCCTGACGATCAAGCGCCGGCTCAACGCTACACCGGCCGAGGTCTTCGAGGCCTGGACCGATCCGAAGCTGCTGATGCAGTGGTTCGGACCGGAAAATGTCGAGACGCAGGAGGTCTCGGTCGATGCACGCGTCGGGGGCGGTTTTCGCGCGGTGATGCTGGAGGACACTGGCGAGCGTCACGAGGTCTCCGGCATCTATGCCGAGGTCGTCGCGAACGAGAAGCTGGTCTTCTCCTGGTCCTGGATCACGACGCCCGAGCGCGTCTCGCAGGTCACGGTCACCTTCAAGCCCGACGGCGCTGGCACGATCCTGACCCTGCTGCACGAGCAGCTCTTCGACGAGCAAGCGGTCAAGGGCCACACCCATGGCTGGACCGGCTCGCTCGCCAAACTGGAGGCGCTCTTCGCCTGACGGCCGGCCCGGCCTTGCGCCGGGCCGGTCGCAGCGCGGTCTTCAGCCTGGCCCGGCGCCCTGCGTACCCAGATAGAGCGCGTAGATGGACTGGCTCGCCGCCATGAACAGGCGGTTCCGCTTCGGCCCGCCGAAGCAGATATTGCCGCAGACCTCCGGCAGGCGGATGCGGCCGATCAGCTTGCCGGCGGGGTTGAAGACGTTGACGCCGTTATAGCCGACATTGCGTCCGGCGTTGGACGAAGCCCAGAGATTGCCCTCGACATCGCAGCGCAACCCGTCCGGCCCGCAATTCACGCCGTCGAACATGCAGTCCGAGAAGACGCGGCCATTGCTGAGCTTGTTGTCGGCGCCGACATCGAAGACATGGATGTCGCCCTTGCCGCCCGGCCCGGTATCGCCCGGTCCCTTGCCGGTCGAGGCGATGTAGAGCCGCTTGAAGTCGGGCGAGAAGCACAGGCCGTTGGGGTCCGGCACCTGCGATTCCGGCACGACGAGCTCGACGCGCCCGCTCGGGTCGATGCGGTAGGTGTTGGTCGGCAGTTCCCGCTTGGCGAGCCCGATGCCCGGCGGCTGGCCGAGGCGGGGATTGATCTTGCCATTGGCGTTGCTCGGGCCGCCCGGAGCGTCGGGCGCGCCCTCGTAGAGCTGCCCGCCATAGGGCGGATCGGTGAACCAGTAGCTGCCGTCGGGATGGGCAACGATGTCGTTGGGCGAGTTCAGCTTCTTTCCGTCGAACGAGTCCGCCAGCACCGTCGCCGAGCCGTCGAGCTCGTAGCGCACGACCCGGCGGTTCAGGTGCTCGCACGAGAGCTGCCGTCCCTGGAAATCGAAGCTGTTGCCGTTGCTGTTGCCCGAGGGCGCGCGGAAGACGCTGACATGGCCGTCATCCTCGATCCAGCGCATCTGGCGGTTGCGCGGGATGTCGCTCCAGACGAGGTACTGACCCTGCGCGTTCCAGGCCGGCCCCTCGACCCAGAGGCCGCCGGTCCAGATCCGCTGGATCGCCGCATTGGGCTGCGCCAGCCCGTTGAAGGCCGGATCGAGCGCGATCACGTCCGGGTCCCAGAAATAGGTCGTCGGAGCGCCCTGGCGGCTGAAATCGCGCGGCGGCGTGGTGACGGTGGTGGGTGGGGACGGCCGATTGGCGGTCGACTGGGCCAAGGCCGGCCCGGTGGCGGCGGCCAGCGCCCCGAGCCCTGCGGCGTGGATCAGGCGGCGCCGCGACAGGATCGCTTCTTTCGTCTCGGTGGGACCATGGTCGTGAACAGTAGGGTCTGTCATCGCTTTATCCTCCCAGATTGTTGATGGCTGTCCGGCTTGCTGCCGGTCTCGCTGCGTTTTGACGGTCTCCTCGCAATTGCTCGCCCATGGCGGACGGACGCTGCGCAGATCATCAGCAGGCCGTGCCGCGGTCGAGCGGCCTCGGCGTAGGGGCTGCCGCGCAAGGCGAGCATGCGTGCAGCCTTCCCGCGGCACGCGTGTTGCTGGGCGCGCGACAGCGCCCGACCGCGCACGACGGATCATCGCTGCATATCGGCTCCGCCCTGCCGCGCTTGCTCCGGCGCCGGAAATCCCCCACAGCAGCCTCCCCTTCTATCGGAACGCTGTCATGCTTGCTGGAATTCCCGTCGGCGACCTCGTCTTCCTCGCCATCTCGCTGGTCGCGGCGGGGGCGATCACCGGGCTGCTCGCGGGCGTCTTCGGCGTCGGCGGCGGCGCCGTCATCGTGCCGATCCTTTACGAGGTCTTCCGCGTGATCGGCGTGCCCGAGGATGTCCGCATGCCGCTCTGCGTCGGCACCTCGCTGGCGGTGATCATCCCGACCTCGATCCGCTCCTTCAACGCCCATCGCGCCAAGGGCATGGTCGACATGTCGATCCTGAAGATCTGGGCGGTTCCCGTTGTTCTCGGCGTTATCGCCGGCAGCTACATCGCCCGGTTCGCGCCCGCCGACCTGTTCAAGATCATCTTCGTCATCGTCGCAATCTTCAGCGCGCTGCGGCTTCTCTTCGCGTCGGACCGCTGGCAGCTCGGCACCGAGATGCCGGGCAAGGTCCTGATGACGATCTATGGCGGCGTCATCGGCGTGCTCTCGGCGCTGATGGGCATTGGCGGCGGACAGCTCTCCAGCCTGTTCATGACCTTCTATGGTCGCCCGATCCACCAGGCGGTCGCGACCTCCTCGGGGCTCGGCGTGCTGATCTCGATCCCCGGCGCGCTCGGCTTCATCTATGCCGGCTGGCCCAAGCTGGACGTGCTGCCGCCGCTCTCGCTCGGCTATGTCTCGCTGATCGGCTTCATCCTGTTCATCCCGACCTCGATCTGGACGGCGCCGATCGGCGCGCGTCTCGCCCACCGGCTCTCGAAGCGCAAGCTCGAGGTCGTCTTCGGCCTGTTCCTGCTGCTTGTCGCGGCCCGCTTCATCTGGTCGCTGGTGGTCTGACAGACCACGCGCCGACGCCGCGCCTCAGGTCTTGCGGGGCGTCTGCCCCGCCAGCCGCGCCATGATCGCGAGGCGCTCCGCCTCGCTCAGGTGGCTCCAGCGCCCGATCTCGTCGAGCGAGCGGCCGCAGCCGAGGCAGAGCCGCGTCGCCGGGTCGAGCTGGCAGAGCTTGATGCAGGGCGAGGAGATGCCGGTCACGACAGGCCAGTCCCCAGCATCAGCGCGAAGCCGAGATAGAGCACGATCTCGTCGAGCTGCTGCGTCGCTCCCGCGATATCGCCGGTCTGGCCGCCGATCAGCCGCCGGCAAAGGCGCCTGACGAGAAGCGCATCGAGGGCGATCAGCGCGAGCCCGAGCCCGAGCCCCGCGAGTGGCAGTCGAAACGGCAGCGCGAGCCCGCCCGCGAGCAAGAGGCCAAGGGCGGAGGCCAGCCAGGCGGTCTGCAGGCTCGGCCGCCCGACCGACGCCGAGGCACCCACCGGGCGGGCCGGCGCCATCCCGGCCAGCAGATGCAGGCCCGACAGGCGCGACAGCACGGCCGCCGCCATGAGGGCACCGCTCGCTGCCAGAGGCCCGGCCCGGTCGAGGATCAGCGCCAGCGCGAAGACGCGCAGCAGCAGCGCCAGTCCCATCGCCAGGGCGCCATAGCTGCCGAGCCGGCTGTCCTTCATGATCTCGAGCCGGCGCTCCGGCGTGCGCCCGCCGAAGAGCCCGTCTGCGCTGTCGGCGAGCCCGTCCTCATGGAGGGCGCCCGTCGTCAGGGCCAGCGTCGCGATGGCGAGCGTGGCCGAGAGCAGCCCGCCGAGCCCCGCGGCTCCGGCTCCAGCCAGCACGAATGCCGCCGGCAGGGCGATGATCAGCGCCGCGAAGGGCAGGGCGCGCGGCACGGTGCGGAAATCGGGCGCGGCATGGGGATCGGCCTCGCCAGGCAGGGCCGGCACCGGCAGGCGCGAATAGAAGCGGATGCAGATCGCGGTGGCCACGGCCCAGCCCGGCCAGGCCGGCTCGGCATTCGCCGGCGGCACGGGTGCGGCCTGCGGCGCCGCCTCATCCCTGTCCTCGATTGTCTTCATCCCCTGCAGCCTATAGCAGCAGCGACGATGGCGGGGCCATCGCCGAAGCCTCGCCGCCCGTCCTTAGCCACAGAGTCCGCCATGGCCGTTTCTGGATTGCCCTTCGACGACATCCGCGAGCTGATCGCGGCGATGCCCGGCCCCGACATGGCGGCCGCCAACCTGGTGCGCGCCCGCGACAAAGAGCTGACCAAGCCCGCCGGCAGCCTCGGCCGCATGGAGGAGATCGCCGAATGGCTCGCCGCCTGGCAGGGCAAAGGCAAGCCCTCGGTCGACCGTCCCCTGGTCTGCGTCTTCGCGGGCAATCACGGCGTCGTGGCGCAGGGTGTCTCGGCCTTTCCGCAGGCCGTGACCCGCCAGATGCTGGAGAATTTCGCGGCCGGCGGCGCGGCGATCAACCAGATTTGCGCCGCCTTCGATCTCGGCTTCAAGGTCTTCGACCTCGCCCTCGATTTGTCGACGGGGGATTTCACGCAAACCGACGCGCTCGACGAGCGCGCCTGCGTCGCCACCATGGCCTTCGGCATGGAGGCGCTGGTCGGCGGCACGGATCTGCTCTGCCTCGGCGAGATGGGCATCGGCAACACCACCTCGGCCGCCGCGATCTATGCCGCGCTCTATGGCGGCGATGCCGCCTTCTGGTGCGGCCGCGGCACCGGGCTCGACGATGACGGGCTGAAGCGGAAGATCGCCGCCGTCGAGGCCGGCATCGCGCTCCACCGTCCCCATCTCAAGGACCCGCTCGAGGTCTTGCGCCGTCTGGGCGGGCGCGAGGTCGCGGCGATCTGCGGCGCCATCATCGCCGCCCGCTCGCAGCGCATTCCCGTGATCCTCGACGGTTATGTGGTGACGGCCGCCGCCGCCATCCTACACGCGATCGAGCCCTCCGCGATCGACCACTGCATCGCCGGCCATCTCTCGGCCGAGGGCGCCCATGCGCAGGTGCTGGCGACGCTCGGCAAGGCGCCGCTGCTGGCGCTCGACATGCGCCTCGGCGAAGGCTCGGGCGCCGCTCTCGCCGCCAGCCTCGTCAAGGCGGCGGCCGCGATCCACAACGGCATGGCGACCTTCGCGCAGGCTGGCGTGGCGGGGAAGGATCAGGCCTCGTAGCTCGTCCTCAGCCCCGCCCGCTCGGCATGGCGCTCCTGCGCCAGTTCGACCAGCCGCGTCAGAAGGGCGGGGTAGGGCATGCCCGAGGCTTCCATCATCTTCGGATACATGCTGATCGCGGTGAAGCCCGGCAGCGTGTTGATCTCGTTGAAGTAGAAGGCCCCGCTCTGGCGGTCGAGGAAGAAGTCGACGCGCGCCAGCCCGCTGCAGTCGAGCGCCACGAAGGCGTCGATGGCGAGCTGCCGCACGCGCGCCATCTGCGCCGCGTCGAGCCGGGCGGGCAGGTCGACGCTGGCGCCGTCCTGATCGATGTATTTCGCCTCGTAGGAGTAGAACTCGTGCTGCGGGCCGGCATTGAGCTCGCTGGCGACGCTCGCCACCGGCGGTTCGCCGTCGAGGACGGCCACCTCGATCTCGCGGGCGTCGATGCCCTGCTCGATGAGGACCTTGAGGTCGTATTCGAAGGCGTCCGCCAGCGCGGCGTCGAGATCCTCCCAGCGCTTCACTTTGTGAACGCCGACGCTCGAGCCCATGTTGCAGGGCTTGACGAAGACCGGCAGCGTCAGCCCGGCGCGGGCGGCTTCGGTCGCGGCGACGGGGGCCCGGCGATAGTCGCGGCGCGCGACCGCAAAATAGGGCGCGACGGGCAGGCCCGCCAGCGCCGCGAGCCGCTTGGCGATGTCCTTGTGCATCGAGACCGCCGAGCCGAGCACGCCCGAGCCGACATAAGCGGCGCCCGCGAGTTCGAGCAGCCCCTGCAGCGAGCCGTCCTCGCAGAGCGGGCCATGGATCACCGGGAACACGACGTCCACGGGCGCGATCGCAGCGGCATCGGCGTCGCTGGGCAGGATCGCGGTTCGTCCATCCGCCTGGGGCTCGAAGCGAACCGACGGTGACTCGGCCGGGATCGGCAGGCTCTCCGTGTTGGCGGCCTCGATCCGGCGCAGATCATGACACTGCCAGCGGCCATTCTTGTCGATGCTCACAGGCACCGGCTCGAAGCGCTCACGGTCGAGATAGCGCAGCACGGACGCCGCCGACTTCAGCGAGACCTCGTGCTCGCCCGATTTCCCGCCATAGAGCACGGCGACACGCGTTTTCCGGGTCATGATCGAACAGTCCGAGGGCAGGGGGAGGCTGGGAGGGCAGGTCGGCGGTAGAAAGATGGCGGCGGAAGCTGTGGCACGATTCGGGCAGGAATCACGCGGCGCGCGTTTCGGGTTCGGGCAGGGCGGCCAACGTGTCCATGACGCGCACCGGCGGCAGCGTGACCGTCACCTCCGTTCCGGCGCGCGGCTTGGACTTCAGGCTGAAGCCGCCGCCATGAAGATCGATGAGGCCCTTGACGATCGGGAGGCCGAGGCCCGAGCCCTGTTCGGCCGTCTTGATCGCCAGCGAACCGCGCCCGAAGGTCTGCAGGACGACCGGGATCTCGTCCTCGGGAATGCCGGGGCCGGTATCGGCGATCGAGACATACTGCCCGCCATTCGCCGTCCAGCCGACCTTGATGGTGATCTCGCCGCCCGGCGGCGTGAACTTGATCGCATTCGAGAGGATGTTGAGGACGACCTGTCGGATTGCCCGCTCATCGGCCCAGACCTTGGGCAGGTCGGGCTCGACCGCCTCCCTGATCGTCTGGCTCTTCGCCTTGGCGCGCAGGTTGAGCATGTGCCGGCAGTCCTCCGTGATGTCGGCGAGCGACAGCGCCTCCTCATGCAGCTCGTATTTGCCGGCCTCGATGCGCGACAGGTCGAGGATCTCGTTGATCAGCTCGAGCAGGTGCTGCCCCGAGCCATGGATGTCGCCGGAATATTCCTTGTAGGCGGCGTTGGCGTGCTCGCCGAACACCTCGTTCTTCATCACCTCGGAGAAGCCGAGGATGGCGTTGAGCGGCGTGCGCAGTTCGTGGCTCATCGTCGCCAGGAAGCGCGACTTGGCGAGATTGGCCTCTTCCGCCTTGCGCCGAGCCTCGTCGGAATTGGCGTTCGCGGTCTCGAGTTCCGCGATCAGCGCGTCCTTCTCGGCCCGGAAGGCGATGGTCGAGACCGAGCTGGCATAGAGGCGATTGGCGAGGAAGACGAAGAACAGCTGCGCGGCGGCGGCCATGACCGCGGTCGTCAGGCTGTCCATGTCGGTGCGCCCCCAGAAGAAGGCGGCGATGCCGATCATGATCGGGACGATGCCCGCATAAACCGCCATGGGGATCGAGGCCGCCAGCATCACGGTGAGCGCGCTCACGATCAGCAGCGTCGTCGTCACGAAGACCTTGGCGCCGGGCGCATCCACCTGCGCGAAGATCACCACCATCAGCGCCCAGGTGATGCCCTGCAGCCCTTCGGCAACGGCGAAGGCCCGCCGCCAGCGCCGGATGGCGACCCCGCTGGCCGGTTCCGCCAGGAAGCGCCGGCTCATCACGACGACGAGCATGGTCGACAGCAGCACCGCACCGACCCAGGGCGTGACCTTGTAGACCGGAACCCACAGGCAGGCGGCGGCGGCGATCGCGAGAGCCAGGACCAGCGTGCCGACCGAGCCGTTCATCCGATACTCGGCGAAGACACGCAGCAATTCGTTGTCGAAAGCCCGCTCCAGCCCTGTGGACGAGGTCAGCCGCTCGCGCACGGACTTGACCTCGCGGGTGACGAGCTTGCGGCGTGCGACGGCCGTCGGGTCCGGCCCGCGCCCGCGCTGCACCTGTTCAGCCGTCACTTCCGCCATGGTCGAGAAACGCGACATCCTCTGCCGGGGCACGGGGTGCGCGCCGGGTCTGCCATCATGGTCGGCAAATCGTTAAGCTCGACTTGATGGCGCGCTTCGGATTCCCCCGCTGGAAGGATGGCCCCCTCGGCTGGCGGCGGGTCGGCCGTCCGGTCGACCTCGTCGTGGCGCTGGGCCTGCTCGGCCTGCTCGCCATCGCGGGTGCCGTGCTGCAGTACCGTCTCGGCCCGGCGCGCTCGCTGGTCGGGATCGCCCGCGCGATCGACGGCGATTCCCTGCGCCTGGCCGGCGAGGAGTTGCGGCTGCAGGGCCTGGATGCCCCCGAATTCCGCCAGACCTGCACCGATCCCGGCGGGCGCACGGTGGAGTGCGGTCGCGCGTCGCGCCGCGCGCTCGAGGCCCTTCTGGCGCGCGGTCTCGTCACCTGCGAGATCGGCAAGATCGATCGCTACGGCCGGGGGCTGGCGCAATGCCGGCAGGGCGAGACCGACATCAACGCCACCCTGGTGCGCGAGGGTCATGCCGTCGCCTATGGCGGCTATCGCAGCGAGGAGGCGCAGGCCCAGGCGGCGGGGCGCGGCCTCTGGGCGTTGCGGTTCGAGCGGCCGGAGACCTGGCGGCGGATGCACCCGCACTGAAGGCCGCCACAGAACCATCACGAAACGGCTGGAAAGGAATTGACCGCTCCGCCCCCGTCATGGTCGGGTCGCGCGGCGACGGGGAGAGGATCTCGATGAAGCTTTACGATGGCGGGCGGGCTCCCAATCCGCGCAGGGTGCGGATTTTCTTCGCCGAGAAGGGCGTGCCGCTGCCCGAACTCGTGCCGGTCGACATCGGCAAGCGCGAGCACAAGAGCGAGGCCTTCACGAAGCTCAACCCCGCGCAGCGCCTGCCGGTGCTGGTGCTGGACGACGGGACGGCCCTGGCCGAGACCATCGCGATCTGCCGCTATGTCGAGAGCCTGCACCCGCTGCCGCCGCTCTTCGGCCGCGATGCGCGCGAGCAGGCCCTGGTCGAGATGTGGAACCGGCGCATCGAGCTCGGTCTCTTCGCCGCCGTCGCGGCGGTGTTTCGCCACTCCCACCCCTCGATGGCGGAGCTCGAGACGCAGGTGCCCGAATGGGCCGAGGCCAATCGCGAGCAGATCGACGATCACCTCTGGCTGCTCGAACTTCAGCTCGCCGGCAGCCGCTTGGTCTGCGGCGAGGAGCTCACGGTCGCCGACATCACGGCCGGCATCGCGATTGACTTCATGAAGCCCTCGCGCATTCCGCTGCCGGAGGATTTCGTCCAGATCCGGCGCTGGCATGCCGAGTTGACCGCGCGACCGAGCTGGAAGGCCTGATGCGGACCGGCCTCCTCCTGCTGGCGGCGCTGGCCGCGCTGATCGGGCCGGCGCGGGCGGCCGAGCGTCTCGACGGCGGTGCGATCCGGCGCGCCTTCGAGGGCAACACCGTCAGCGGCCGCTACACCAATGGCGGCTTCTTCACCGAGTATCACGACCCGGACGGCCGCGCGCTCGGGCACAATGGCTGGCAGCCGAACCGCGACGCTTGCTGGACCACACGCGCCGACCAGGTCTGCTATTACTATGGCCCGCAGAGCGAGCGCACGGTGCATTGCTTCACCGTGGAGCTGAACCGCGACCTCTACATCCTGCGCAATGCCGGCAATCGCCAGATCAATGCGCTGGCCTCGGTCGAGCCGGGCAATCCGCGCAAGCACAGTGACCATGGCGAGGCCTGGTATTGCGACGGGCTGATCTCGAAGGCGCCGGAGATCCCGATGACGCGACGGCGCGTCGCTTCGCGGTGATGCAGGCTCGGATCGCCCTGTCGGTCCTCATCGTGCTCATGGGGGCGGGCGGCGCCGCGCGCGCCGCGGAGCGCCTCGACGGCGAGGCGATCCGCAAGGCCTTCGAAGGCAACACCGTCGCCGGCCGCTATGCCGGCACCAACCGCCCCTTCAGCGAACATCACCATCCCGACGGCCGCGCCACGGGCCATAACCGCGGCGTGCCCAACACCGACGCCTGCTGGACCACCACCGCCGATTCCGTCTGCTACTATTATGGCCCGCGCGAGACGCGGCGGACCTATTGCTTCACGGTCGAGCGCAGCGAGCGGCTCTACATCCTGCGCCGGCAGCCGGGTGGCGAGATCAATGCCATGGGAACCGTCGCGGCGGGCGATACCGAAGGAGCCAGCGCCGGCGCGCCCGCCTGGAGCTGCGACGGGTTGATCTCCGCGGCGCCGCCTTCCGCACGCCTCGCCCGCCGATGACGACGCAGGACGGGCTGAACACCCTTCTGCGCGAGCTGCGGGCCTGCCGGGTTTGCCGGGATGCACCGTTGCGCGGTCCGCCGCTTCCCCATGAGCCACGTCCGGTCGTCCAGGCCTCGGCCACGGCCCGGCTCTGCGTCGCTGGGCAGGCGCCGGGGACACGGGTCCATGCCAGCGGACGGCCCTTCACCGATCCGTCCGGCGTGCGGCTTCGGCAATGGCTCGGCCTCGACGAGGCTCGCTTCTACGACGCGTCGCGGGTGGCGATCGTGCCGATGGGCCATTGTTTCCCTGGGCTTGACGCGAAGGGCAGCGACCTGCCGCCGCGAGCCGAATGCGCGCCGCTCTGGCGAGACCGCGTCTTCGCTGCGCTGCCTGCGGTCGAACTCGTGCTGGCCATCGGGCAGTACGCCCAGGCCTGGCATCTCGGCCCCGCGCGCGGCGGGACCCTCTCGCAGACGGTGGCGCAATGGCGGACGATCCTCGATCGGCCGCTGACGCCTCGCATCATCCCGCTGCCGCATCCCTCTTGGCGCAACAATGGCTGGCTGCGGAAGCATCCTTGGTTCGAGCAGGAGCTTTTGCCCGTGCTCCGCCGCGAAGTCGCTCGGCTGGTGGCATGAGCGCAGGCGCGTCACGCCGAACCGGTCAGCGGTAATTGTAGCTGCCCGAGTCGAGCCCGCGATCGAGCTGCCCGCGCATCCGCAGCACGCCGCGCACCGGCCCGAGCGTCGACTCGCCACGTCCTTCGAGCTGGACCAGCGCGCCGGTCGAGGTGCCGAAGCCGCTGCGCGAACTCTTGCCCATCTCGACCCGCACCGACCCGCCGACGCGGACGCAGGAGGTCGACCCCTCGACGCGCACGAAGCCGGGCCCGTATTCGGGGCAGGAGCGCGTGCCGCCGACATCGGCCGGGACCGGCTTCACGCGCTGCTTCGCAGGGCCGCGGCCGGGCAGGGGCTCGCCGATCGACTGGGCCGGAGCCGCCGCCGCGGTCAGCAGAAGGGCGAGGGCCGTGGCGGTTACGCGGATCATGAGCTCGGTCCGAGAAGGGAATCTTCCGTAGGCTCGCCGCACAAGAAGGCGGCGCTGTGGCGCCAGCATAGGGCGGGCCCCCGAATCGGAAAACCCCGGCCTCGCGACCGGGGTGTGGGGTCAGTTGGGCCGCGGAGCGGCCGGTCGCTCCTTGTCAGAGCTGATTGGCCGCGCGCGCGCGGATCAGGAAGTTGTCGTAGGTATATTCGGCGATCTGGAACCAGAGATACTCATCGTTCCGGAAGGCCGACATGGCGTCGTAGACCTTCTTGAAGTCCGGGTTCTTCGCCGAGGTCTCGGCATAGACTTCCTTCGACGCCTTCAGGCAGGCCTCGAGGATCTCCTGCGAGAACGGCCGCAGCTGGGCTCCGGCGCCGACGAGACGCTTGAGCGCGCCAGGATTGCGGGCGTCGTACTTGGCCTGCATATCGACATTCGCCAGCGCCGCTGCGGTGGTGAGCACGGATTTGTAGAGCTTCGGCAGCGCGTCCCATTTGGCCGTATTCAGGAAGAAGTGCAGCGAAGCGCCGCCCTCCCACCAGCCGGGGTAATAGTAGAACGGCGCGACCTTGTTGAAGCCGAGCTTCTCGTCATCCGCGGGGCCCACCCATTCAGCCGCGTCGATGGTGCCCTTTTCGAGCGCCGGATAGATGTCCCCGCCGGCGATCTGCTGCGGCACGACGCCGAGCTTGGACAAGACCTGCCCGGCGAAGCCGCCAATGCGCATCTTCACGCCCTGCAGGTCGGCGACCGTCTTGATCTCCTTGCGGAACCAGCCACCCATCTGGCAGCCGGTATTGCCGCCGGGAAGGGCATAGATGTTGTATTTCTTGTAGAATTCGTTCAGCAGCTCGTTGCCGCCGCCATGGTAGAACCAGGCGTTCTGCTGGCGCGCATTCAGCCCGAAGGGCACGGCCGTGCCGAAGGCGAAGGTCGGATCCTTGCCGACATAGTAGTACGATGCGGTGTGGCACATCTCGACGGTGCCGTTGGTCACCGCGTCGGCCGCCTGAAGGCCGGGCACGATCTCGCCGGCGGCGAAGACCTGGATCTGGAACTTTCCGTCCGTCGCTTCCGACACCGCCTTGGCCAGCACTTCGGACGCGCCGTAAATCGTATCGAGCGATTTGGGGAAGGAGGAGGTGACGCGCCAGCGGACCTCCGGCGTCGCCTGCGCGATGGCCGGGCTGGCGATCACACCCGCGGCAGCCCCTGTGCCCGCTACCTTCAGAAATTGACGACGCTTCATTCCTGTCTCCTCCCCTGGAGCCTTGTGTGCCCGTTGGCCGAGCATCACGATTTCGCCAGCAAAGCAGGTCTGAGCGTGAGCGCAAGCAAAAAATGCATGCAAAGCATGCGTTCTTCGCATGAATTCCGTTAGGGAAGGCCGGAGCCCTGCGCGAGGCGCGGCTGTGCCGTTCCCTAAACGCAGAAAGCCCGGCCGAAGCCGGGCTTTCCCGTGGATGAGGGCGCTGCCCTCCGCAGCGCGAGATCAGCGAGCGCGCGAGCGGACCTGGAAGACGTCGAAGCTGAGCTCCGCCACCTGCCACCAGAGGTACTGGTCGCCACGGAAGGCAGCCATGGCGTCGATCGCCTTCTTGAACTCGGGGTTCTTGGCCGAGATCTCGCTGTAAAGCTCGTTCGAGGCCTTGAGGCAGGCCTCCAGGATTTCCTGCGAGAAGGGGCGCAGCTGCGTGCCGGCGCCGACGAGGCGCTTCAGCGCGGCCGGGTTCTGCATGTCGTAGCGGGCCGCCATCTGGGTGTTGGCATAGGTGCAGGCGGCGGTGAGCGCGGCCTGATAGGCCTTCGGCAGCGCGTTCCACTTTTCCAGGTTGACGAAGGCGTGGACGGTCGGGCCACCCTCCCAGAAGCCGGGATAGTAGTAGAACGGCGCGACCTTGGAGAAGCCGAGCTTCTCGTCGTCATAGGGGCCGACCCACTCGGCGCCGTCGATGGTGCCTTTTTCCAGCGCCGGATAGATGTCGCCGCCGCCGATCTGCTGCGGCACGACGCCGAGCTTGGCGAGCACCTGGCCGGCGATGCCGCCGATGCGCATCTTCAGGCCCTGCAGGTCCGCCGGCGTCTTGATTTCCTTGCGGAACCAGCCGCCCATCTGGGCGCCGGTGTTGCCGCAGGGCAGGCCGTAGATGTTGAACTTCTTGTAGAACTCGTTGAACAGGTCGTTGCCGCCGCCCTGGAAGAGCCAGGCGTTCTGGCCGCGCGCATTCAGGCCGAACGGCACCGAGGCCGCCACTGCGAAGGTCGGGTCCTTGCCGACATAGTAGTAGGAGACGGTGTGGCACATCTCGACCGTGCCGTTGGTAACGGCGTCGGCAGCCTGCAGCGCCGGAACGATTTCGCCGGCCGCGAAGACCTGGATCTGGAACTTCCCGTCGGTCAGCTCGGAGACCATCTTCGCCATGACCTCGGCGCCGCCATAGATCGTGTCCAGCGACTTCGGGAAGGAGGATGCCAGACGCCACTTCACCTCGGGATTCGCCTGCGCGACGGCGGGGGAGGCGATCGCCGCGGCGGCGGCGCCTGCGGTGGCGGTCTGGATGAACTGACGGCGCTTCATGTGGGGACATCTCCTCGGAGTGTTGTGGCGGTGGGAGGCGGTTCGGCCGCGCTCGCCAAGCATTGAGACTTGCTCAGCTTTCTAGAGGAAGCCTCTGCCCTTCGCGAGCGTTTTCGGGCAAGTCGCATTCAACTTTCGACTAGGTTGAGCGCCCTCTTGGCCAGGCGTTGCCGTAGGTGGTTAATGCAGCCGATGCTGGACACCGAACGCCTGCGCCTGCGCCCACCCCAGGCCGATGATCTCGACGCGCTTCACGCGTGGCGCAGCGATCCTGCTGTGGTGCGCTTCGTCGGAGGGCGCACGCTCGATCGCGAGGAAGCGTGGCAGCGTCTCCTGCGCATCGCCGGACACTGGTCGCTGTTCGGGCACGGCCTGTTCATGGTCGAGGAGAAGGCGAGCGGTGCCGTCATCGGAGAGGTCGGCTTGTTCTACGGCCGCCGGGACCTTGGGCCGGATTTCGACGCGGCGCCCGAGATCGGCTGGATTCTCGCCGCCGCGGCCCATGGCAGGGGCTATGCGAGCGAGGCGGCGCGGGCAGCGCAAGGCTGGTTCGCCGCGACGCAGGGCGACCGGCGTTGCGTCTGCATGATCGATCCTGCGCATGAAGCCTCCTTCCGGGTCGCCTCCAAGCTCGGATACAAGAGCTATCGATCGACGGATTATCACGGCAGTTCCGTGACGCTGCTCGAACGTCTGCCGGCCTGAGAGGCCGCAAGGAGTGAGAATGGACCAAGAGAAGCTCGCGCGGCTGCGGCAGCGCTATGCGGACGCCAGCGGCGCCGAAATCCACGATCCCCACTTCGCCAGGGTCGCCGCCGGCCAGTTCCAGGGTGACAAGCGGAAATGGCCGTTCTCGGACGTCGCGACCTTTCTCGGCGCGCCCTATCGCCCCGATGCGCTGTCCGCTCCGGCCCTTGGAGGGCTCGATGTCGCGATCATCGGTCTGCCGATGGATCTCGGCGTCACCAACCGCGCCGGTACGCGGCTCGGGCCCCGTGCCGTGCGGGCCATCGAGCGCATCGGCCCGATGGACCATGTCATGGGCACCGCGCCGCTGACCATGCTCAAGGCGGCCGATATCGGCGATGTGCCCTTCCGCTCGCGCTATTCGCTGGAGAGCTGCCACGAGGACATCGAGGCGACGTTCCGCACCATCGTCGAGGCCGGCGTCTCGCCGCTCGCCGTCGGCGGCGACCACTCGATCACCTATTCGATCCTGAAGGCGGTCGGCGCGAAGCGGCCGGTCGGCATGGTCCATATCGACGCCCATTGCGATACGTCCGGCCCCTATGAAGGCTCGAAGTTCCACCATGGCGGCCCGTTCCGTCAGGCGGTGCTCGATGGCGTGCTGGATCCGGAGCGCGTCATCCAGATCGGCATCCGCGGCGGCGCCGAATATCTCTGGGAGTTCTCCTATGAGAGCGGCATGACCGTGATCCATGCCGACGAGATGGACGGGCTCGGCCTCGACGCCGTGATCGCCAAGGCGCTTGCCGTCATCGGTGACGGGCCGACCTATGTCTCCTTCGACGTCGATTCCCTCGATCCCGCCTTCGCGCCGGGCACCGGCACGCCCGAGGTCGGCGGACTGACCCCGCGCGAGGCGCTCGCCATCCTGCGCGGGCTGAAGGGCGCCGACATCGTCGCCGCCGACGTGGTCGAGATCGCCCCGCAATATGACGCGACCTCGAACACCGCCCATTGCGCGGCGCAGGTGCTCTTCACCGAACTCTGCCTGATCGCCGAGGCGCGGGCGCTGGGGAAGGGGCGGCCTTAAGGGGCGTGATCACCCCTTCCGCGCCAGCCAGATGATGTGCCGCGCGCCGGACTTGCCGCGATGGGCCCGCACCATCACCTCCTCGACCGCGAAGCCGGCATGGCGCAGCCTTCCGGTGAAACGCCGGTCGGGGCCCTGCGACCAGACGGCGAGGATGCCGCCCGGGCGCAGCGCCGCCTTGGCGAGGCCGAGCCCGCCATCCTCGTAGAGCCGATCGTTGGCGGCGACCGTCAGCGCCTCCGGCCCATTGTCGACATCGAGCAGGATCGCGTCGTAACGCCCGGCGCCATCGGCGATGACGCGGCCGACATCCTGAACGGCAATGCTGACGCGGGGATCGTCGAGGCAGCCGGCGAAGAGCTCCGCCATCGGCCCTCTTGCCCAGTCGACCACGGCGGGGATCAGCTCCGACACGGTGATCTCGGCCGCCTCCGGGAAACTCGCCAGCGCGGCGCGCAGCGTGAAGCCCAGGCCGAGTCCGCCGATCAAGATGCGGGGCTTGGTGTGTCCCGCCAGCCTTGCCGCGACCAGCGTGGCGAGTGCCTCCTCCGAGCCGCTGAGACGGCTGTTCATGAGTTCGATCGTGCCGAGCATGATCGAGAACTCGGCGCCGCGGCGCTTCAGCCGCAATTCTCGCCCCTTGGCGCCGGGCAGGGTGGCCGTGTCCAGCTGGGTCCAGGGGATCAAGGGCGCGTCTCACAGTCTCAGGGCTCCCGAAGGGGAGGGCGAGGCGGTGGTAGGCAACCCCGGCATCGCCGTCCAGAGCGGACTTCTCCGGGAGGGTGACGATCCGCATGCCGCATAATTCGGCGCGCGGGCTCACAAAAGCCGCTCGCGCCCCCTTGCGGGCCGGCGGCGCCATCGCCCAATCTGTGGGCAGAGCCGGCAACGGGTCCGGGAACGCCCGGCCGGCCGAACCCACTGGGAGGTACCATGAAAGGTTTCGCACGAGTCATCGCCGCCGCCCTGCTGACGGCCGTCGGGGCCAGCGGCGCCCTGGCGCAGGCCAAGGAGTGGAAGGAGGTTCGGATCGGCACCGAGGGCGCCTATCCGCCATTCAACAATCTCAACGCCAAGAAGGAGCTCGAGGGCTTTGAGATCGACTACGGCAACCTGCTCTGCGAGCGGATGAAGGTGAAGTGCACCTGGGTCGTGCAGGACTGGGACGGCATCATCCCGGCGCTGCTCTCGAACAAATACGACATCATCATCGCCGGCATGAACGCCACCGACGAGCGCAAGAAGCGCGTCGATTTCACCGCCGTCTACACCAAGACGCCGATCTGGATCATCGGTCCGAAGACCACGACCTCGACCGATGTCTCGCCCGCCGCCCTGAAGGGCAAGGCGATCGGCGTCCAGGGCTCGACCGTCCATTCGAACTATGTCGAGAAGGTCTACAAGGATTCGACCGCGCGGCCCTATCCGACTCAGGAGGAGGCGAACCTCGACCTGCTCAGCGGCCGCCTCGACTACATCATCGCCGATTCGCTCTCGCTCGAGGATTTCCTCAACGGCAAGGGCAAGGACTGCTGCAAGAAGATCGGCGAGATCACCCGCGATCCCACCATCCACGGCCCCGGCGTCGGCGGCGCCGTCCGCAAGGAGGACACCGCACTCAAGGCGATGTTCGACAAGGCCATCGCCGAGACCATAGCCGACGGCTCGCACAAGAAGATCGCCGACAAGTACTTCAAGATTCCGATCCTCTGATCGGCTCGCCCTTCGCGGCCGGCGCGGCTTCCCGCGCCGGCTTGAGCCTCCCCGGCCCGGCACCCCTCATCGATGTTCGACAAGTTCGCGCTCCTCGGTTTCGGCGAAGGCGGCTGGGGGCTCGCTCTGCTCCAGGGCGCCGGCATCACCATCTCGATCGCGCTGGCGACGCTGCCCTTCGGGCTGGCCCTCGGCCTAATCGTCGCGCTCGGCGCCCGCTCGCAGCGCACGCTGCCGCGCATGCTGGCAACGGCCTACACCACCGTCTTCCGCGGCGTGCCGGAGCTGCTGACGCTCTACATCATCTATTTCGGCATCCAGGTGCTCCTCCAGGAGGCCTGGCGGCGCCTCGGTCTGCCGGGCTCCTTCTCGATGCCGCCCTTCGTCGCCGGCATGGTCGCGCTCGGCGTGGTGCTCTCGGCCTTCTCCAGCGAGGTCTGGGTCGGCGCGCTCAATTCGATTCCGAAGGGCCAGCGTGAGGCCGCCGCAGCGCTCGGCCTGACAAAGGGCCAGGCCTTCCGCCTCGTCGTGTTCCCGCAGCTGATCCGCGTCGCGCTGCCGGGGCTGGGCAACAACTGGATGGTACTGCTGAAGGAGACCTCTCTGGTCTCGGTCATCACCCTGCCGGACATCATGTTCATCACCACCCGCGCCAATGTCGCGACCAAGGAGCCCTTCCTCTTCTTCGGCGCGGCGATGGCGATCTACCTGTTCTTCTCGATGATTTCGGCCTGGGGCATCGGCCGCATGGAAGCGCGCGCCAACCGCGGCATCGCCGCCTTCGGAGGCGCGACGCGATGACCTGGTGCGAGTATCCGGGCTTTCTCGTCGGCAGCGAGGTCCTGCAGAACTATGGCTGCCGGATGGCGACCGGCCTTGGATTGACGCTCCAGCTCGTCGCGATCTCGGTGTCGCTCGGCTTCCTGCTCGCGATTGGGCTCGCGGTCGCGCGGCTCTACGGGCCGCGCTGGGCGCAGGCCCTGATCAACGGCTACACCACCTTCTTCCGTGGCACGCCGCTGCTCTGCCAGCTCTTCCTGGTCTATTACGGCCTTGGCCAGTTCCGACTGTTCTGGACCGATCTCGGCCTGTGGTGGTTCTTCCGCGAGCCCTTCTACTGCGCGCTCCTGACCTTCGTGATCAACACCGCGGCCTATCAGGCGGAGATCCTGCGCGGCGCCATCCAGTCGATCCCGCGCGGCCAGTTCGAGGGGGCGCTGGCGCTGGGCCTTCACCGCTGGTCGAGCCTGCGCCACGTCATCCTGCCGCAGGCGATGATCCTGGCCCTGCGCCCGCTTGGCAACGAGCTGATCGTGATGATCAAGTCGAGCGCGCTCGCCTCGCTGGTGACGCTCTACGACCTGATGGGCGCGACGCGGCTCGCCTTCTCGCGCTCCTTCGATCTCTCGATCTATCTCTACGCCGCGCTGCTCTATCTGCTGCTGGTCGAGATCGTCCGGCGTGTCTGGGACCGGCTGGAGATGCGCCTGACGCGACATATGGCGCTGCGCTGAGGCAACCGCGCCTCATGATCAGGCCGGCAGCGTCAGCACCATCGCCCCCTGGGCGGTCGCCACCAGCGTGTGCTCGTATTGCACGGTCGGTGCGCGCGGCTCGCCATAGAGCGTCCAGGGATCCTCGCCGTTCTCGGCCCAGTTCGCGCCCAGCGAGAGGAAGGGCTCGATGGTGAAGACCTGGCCCTTCTGCATCAAGCGACGCTCGGACCGGTCTGGCCAGGTCGCGACCTCTTTGGGCTCCTCATGCAGCGAGCGCCCGACGCCATGGCTCGCGAGATTGCGCACCAGCGTATAGCCGTTCTTTTCCGCGAAGCGGCCGATCGCGTTCCCGATGCCGGAGAGCGGCTTGCCGGCGCCGACCTGCCCGATCCCGACCCAGAGCGCGCGCCGCCCGTCCCGGCAGAGCCGTTCGGTCTTGCGGGCGACCGGCGGGACGGCGAAGGAGGCGCCGGTATCCGAGTAAAAGCCGGCCTTCTCGGCCGAGACGTCGATGTTGACGAGGTCGCCGGCCTCGATCCGCCGCGCGCCCGGAATGCCATGCGCAATCTCGTCATTGACGCTGATGCAGGTGGCGCCCGGAAAATCGTAGTCCAGCTCCGGCGCCGAGCGCGCGCCCTCCCGCTCCAGCAGGCTGCGTCCGATGAGGTCCAGCTCGGCGGTCGTCATGCCGGGTTCGATCGCCTTGCCCATGGCCGCGAGCGTCTGCGCGACGATGCGGCCGATGTCCTGCAGGCTCTTGAGGTCGTCGTCGTTCGAGATCGTCATCGCCGCTGCTGCCTAGCCCCATCCGGAGTCTGCCACAACCGGCCCGGCGTCATCGCCCATATGCGCCGCACGGTCCCGCGCCTTTCCAGAGCGGCGGCCACAGGCTAAAGCGCTGTGGCGAAAATCAGAACAGTCAGGCGGAGCGAAACATGGCCAAAGTCGCGTTCATCGGTCTCGGCGTCATGGGCTTTCCCATGGCGGGTCACCTCAAGGCCAAGGGCCATGAGGTCACCGTCTACAACCGCAACCCGACGAAGGCGCAAGGCTGGGTGTCGCAGCATGCCGGCATTTCGGCGCCGACGCCCGCCGATGCGGCGAGGGGCCAGGAGATCGTCTTCGCCTGCGTCGGCAACGATGACGATCTGCGCTCGGTGACACTGGGCGAGCAGGGCGCCTTCGCCGGCATGGAAAAGGGCGCGATCTTCGTCGACCACACCACGGCCTCGGCCAATGTCGCGCGCGAACTCGCCGAAGCGGCGAAGGCGGGCGGCTTCGGCTTCGTCGACGCGCCGGTCTCGGGCGGCCAAGCGGGTGCCGAGAACGGCGTGCTGACCGTGATGTGCGGCGGCGAGCCCGAAGCTTATGCCCGCGCCGAGCCGGTGATCGGGTCTTACGCCCGGATGTGCAAGCTGATGGGCCCGGCCGGCTCCGGCCAACTCACCAAGATGGTCAACCAGATCTGCATCGCCGGTCTCGTTCAGGCTCTCTCGGAAGGCGTCCATTTCGCCAAGCGCGCCGGTCTCGACGTCGAGGCCATGCTGGAGGTGATTTCGAAGGGCGCCGCCGGCTCCTGGCAGATGGAGAACCGCGGCAAGACCATGAATGCCGGCAAGTTCGATTTCGGCTTCGCCGTCGACTGGATGCGCAAGGATCTCGGCATCGTGCTCGAGGAAGCGCGCCGCAACGGGGCGCAGCTCCCCGTCACCGCCCTGGTCGACCAGTTCTACGCCGAGGTCCAGAAGCTAGGCGGCCGCCGCTGGGACACCTCGAGCCTGATCGCCCGCCTCGAGGAGTGAGCGTCGGACGGTCGCGGCGCGGCGTCAGCCGCGCGCCGCGCGCCGGCCGAGATGGATCGCGATCATGCCGATGATGGTCAAGAGCCACATCAGCACGACGAGCGAAGGCGGCCAGATCGTCACCACGAGGCTGATCGCCACCGTCATCAGCGCGCTGAAGCCGAGTTGCAGCGCGCCCATCAGACCCGCCGCCGAGCCGGCGTGGTCGGGCCGTGCGGAGAGCGCCTCGGCCGTCGAGCCGGGGATCGTCATGCCGTTGCCGATCGCGTTCACGGCTAGCGGCAGGAACAGCATGATCGGCGACCAGTCGGCCCGTAGCGACAGCGGAACCGCCACCGTCATCGCGACGGAGGAGATGACCAGCCCGAGATGGACCATGCGCGGCGCGCCGATCCGCACGACGAGCCGTGCCATCATGAAGTTGCCGACCATGTAGCCCGCGGCGTTGAGGATGAAGTAGGCGCCATAGGTGTCGCTGCCGCGCCCCATCGTCTCGACGACGATATAGGGTGCCGCCGCGATGAAGGCGAAGAAGGCCGCCGAGCTGGTCGAGACAGCGATCACGTTGAGCACGAAGACCCGGTTGGCAATCAGCGTCGGGAAGGCCCGGAAGACGCCGAGCAGCGGCGTGCGGAGCCCCAGATTGGGCGCGGTTTCGGGCAGTTTGAACAGGGTGAGAAGCAGCACGATCACGCCGCTGACGGTCATGAACCACAGGATCATCCGCCAGCCGAAGGCAGTCTCGATCTGCCCTCCGAGCCAGGGGGCGATCATCGGCGCGACGACCATGACCATCGTCACGGTGGCGATCTGGCTGGCGGCCTCGTCCCGGTTGGCCGTGTCGCGGATGATCGCGCGCGAGAGCGCGAAGACGGATCCGGAGCCGGCTCCTTCCAGGATGCGCGCCAGCAGCAGCATCTCGATCGACGGTGCGAGCGCCCCCAACACCGAGCCGGCGATGAAGAGCGCAATGCCGGCATTGACGCAGGGCCGCCGGCCGAAGCGGTCGGAGAGAGGGCCGCTGACGAGCTGGGTCAGCGCGACGGCGACCAGAAAGAAGGTCAGCGCGAGCTGGATCGTCGCGTAGCTCGAGCCGAAATGCCGCGACAGCGCCGGAGCCGCCGGAGCGAGCAAGTTGAGCGCGATCGGTTGCAGCGCCGACATCGCGACCAGCACGGTGAGCGTGGGCTTCAGGGCTGTGGCGCTCATGTCGGCGGCGTGCTCGGCAGCTTGAGCTGCGACTGCGGCACCACGCGCTGCCGGTGCATGGTGTAGAGCCCGCTCGCCACGATCATCGCGATGCCAAGCCCCGCCAGCGCATCGGGCACATGGCCCCAGACGACATAGCCCATGATCACGGCGAGGATCACGACCGAGTAGCGGTAGCCGGAGACCACGCCGACATCGGTGTTGCGATAGGCGCTGATGATGCAGATGCTGCCCGCCGCCATCAGCGCCGCCGCGGCGGCGACATAGCCGGTCTCGCGTCGCCAGACCGGCTGCCAGACCTCGAACAGCCCATAGCCGCAGGCCACGAGCCCGACGATCGCCGTCGTCATCAGCGCGATCACGGTGGAGGGAATTTCGTTGCCGATCCGGCGTGTCAGCAGGTCCCGTGCGGCGGCGAGGCTGGCGCTGATCAGCGCGACCAGCGCGGCGGCGTTGAAGGAATCCGTCGCCGGCCGCAGCACGACCAGCACACCGCAGAACCCGAGAAAGACGGCCAAAGTCCGGCGCCAGCCCACCCGCTCGATCCGCAGCACCACCGCCAGCACGACGATGATGATCGGCGACGCGAGCAGGATCGCGGTCACGTCCGCCAGCGGCATCTCGGCCAGCGCCCAGATGAAGGTCAATGTCACCCCGGCGTCGATCAGCCCGCGCAGCAGCACGATCGGCCGGAAGGCCAGACGCAGCTTCGCCCCCTCCTTGAACAGGATGACGAGGGCGAGCGCGCTCAGCAGCGCAAAGCCGGTGCGTAGCGTGATCGCCTGGCCGGCCGGATAGACCTCGCGCGCGAGCTTCATCAGCGCGTCGTTGCAGACGAACAGCGCCATGGCGGCCAGCATGGCGATGATGCCGCGTCGGTTCTGCTCGGGGCTGGCCACGCGGCTCGCTTCTTTCGTCAGGCCGCGAAGCGCGCCAGCGAGAAGGGCGCGAGGTCGAAGCGCGACCGGCCGCTGTCGGAGAGATCGGCGAGGATCTCGCCGATCGCGCTGGCGAATTTGAAGCCATGGCCGGAGCAGCAGGAGGCGAAGACCGCCTGCGGCACGCCCGGCACGCTGTCGATGATGAAATCCTCGTCCGGCGTCACGCTGTAGAGGCAGCCCTTCAGCGTCAGCGGCTCGCCCGCCGCATCCGGCAGGTAGCGGGCGAGGCAGGCGCGGATCAGCTCGACCTGCCGCGGACTCGGGGTGCGGTCGTCCTCGCGCGGATCCATCGGCTCGCGCCCGAAATGCGGCCCGCCCAGCTTGAAGCCGGGATGTTCGTAGAGCGGGAACCCGTAGAAATTGCCTTCCTCGACGGTCAGGATGAAGACCGGGAAGACGCCCTCGCGATAAAGCTCCGGCTTGCGCGTGGTGAACCAGCCGATCGCCTGGCGCACCGTCGTCACCGTCCGGGCCAGCGCCGGCACCGCATCGGTGATCCAGCCGCCCGAGGTGATGACGAGCCTGCCGGCGCTGTAGGTGCCGCGCGCCGTCCGCACCGTCACGCCGCCATCGGCGGTGGGCGACCAGTCGAGCATCGGCTCGTTGGTGCGGATCTCGGCACCGCGCGACTGGGCGAGGCCGACATGGGCGAAGATCGCCTTCTCGGAGGCGACGAAGCCGCCACCGGGCTGCCACAGCCCGATATGGCCGGAGGGGAGCGAAAAGCCGGGGAAGCGCCGCGCGATCTCCTGGCCGTCGAGCTGCTCGTGCTCGAGCCCATGGTCGAGGCAGGATTGCAGCGAGGATTCGACCTGGCCGGAGCCGGCCGGCGCGAGATCGAGCGAACCGGTGACGTGAAGAAGCTTCAGCCCTGCCTGTTCGCCCGTCTTCTGCCAGAGCTCATGCGCGCGCTGGACGATCGGCACATATTTCGAGCCCTCGAAATAGGCGAGCCGGATGATCCGCGTCAGCCCATGCGAGGAGCCCATGCCGTGGCCGAGATCGAAGCGCTCCAGCCCCAGCACGCGCAGGCCCCGCTGCGCCAGATGCCAGCAGGCGGCCGAGCCCATCGCCCCGACGCCTGCGACGATCACGTCATAGCTGTTGCTGGTCATCGTAAGGTCTCGGCAGGTCTTGCGGGGCGGGAAAGAGGCAGCGGGTCAGCAGTGGGAACCGTGCTGCGACGCTTAACCCGCCCGGCCGCAACGGTCCATGCTCACCCGCGCAGGGCGGCCCCTCGCGCATCATGGTGAGCCTTTCTTAACGATGTCGGACCATAAAGACGCATGGCTTGAAGGGACTGGGTGAGGTGATGCACCGAGCGGTTCGACGCTGGCTGAGCGGTCGAAGCCGGACGGACGCCGACGACCCTGCTCCGGCCGGGGCGGCGCCGTCTGCGGCCGGCCCCGCACCCGCCGCTGCGGCCACCGACACCATCGATCGCGAAGCCGTGGCCGTCCTCGAACAGGATGTCGTCGCGGCGATGCGCCGCCTCGCCGACGATCTCGGCGAGGCCGAACATTACTCCGCCGAATCCGAGACGCGCTCCAGCATCATCCACGAACGCGTGCTCGGCATGCGCGAGGCCACGGCGACGGCGAGCGCGAATTCGGCTGCGCTGGTGACGGCGTCGCGCCAGGTCTCGGATGCCGCCGGACAAATCGGCACCTCGATGAACCGTGCCCGCGACCGGCTCGACGCCGCCGCCACCCGGGCGGGCGAGGCGACGGAGATGATGACCGGCCTCGCCAGCGCGACGGCCGAGATCCGCGGCATCGTCGATTCCATCGCCGAGATCGCCCGGCAGACCAATCTGCTCGCGCTCAACGCCTCGATCGAGGCGGCGCGGGCGGGCGAGGCCGGCCGTGGCTTCGGCGTCGTCGCGCAGGAGGTCAAGGTCCTCTCGGTCGAGGTACGGGAGGCCGTCGAGACCATCCGCAACCGCGTCGACCGCCTCACCCAGGCGGCGCATGGATCGGCGGCCATCGTCACCGATGCGCTGCAGATGGTCAGGGACGTCAACCCGGTCATCGCGGCCATCGGCAACGCGTCGCAGGAGCAGGCGTCCGCGACCGCCGAACTCTCGCGCAATGCCGACGAGACCGCCCGCTTCATCGAGACGGTGGTGCAGCGCGTCGAGGAGATCGACCGCGTCGCGCTCGCGGCCGCGACCGAAAGCGCCAATGCCCGCCGGGCCACCGCCAAGGGCGCGAGCCAGGCCGGCGGGATGCTGCGGCGTTTCATTCCGACGCTTCGGCATTCCTCCTTCGCGGACCGGCGCGTCCATGATCGCTTCCCGGTCGAGCATACCGTCAAGGCGCGGCTGGGGCCCGACGACTTCACCAGCCGCACCATCGATCTCGGCCGCGGCGGCGTCCTGATCGCGCGGCCGGATGGGCGCAACCTCGTCCCGGGGCTGCGCGGCACCATCGAGATCGCCGACCTGCCGCCGATGTCCTGCCGCATGGCCGCCGCCAGCGATCTCGGCCTCCACATGGCCTTCGACCGCCAGCTCAGCGAACAGACGGAGCTCGAGGACCTGATCGGGTCGATCGAGAGCGGGTACCGCCCGCTCATCGACCGCGCCCAGAGCTTTGCCGCCGAGGTCGTGGCCTGTTTCGCCGAGGCACTCGCCAGCAAGCAGCTCACCGAGGCCGACCTGTTCGACGTCGATTATGTCGCGCTGCCCGACACGGACCCGCAGCAACATCGCAACCGGGCGCTGTCGGTGCTCGAAGCGATCCTGCCTCCGCTGCTGGCGCGCACGGTGGCGCGCGACCCGCGGCTGCTGTTTACGGTGGCGATCGACCGCAACGGTTACATTCCGGTGCATAATGCCGCCTATGCGCTGCCGCAGCGGCCGGGCGACCCGGTCTGGAACGCCGCTCACTCCCGCAACCGGCGCATCTTCGACGACCGCGCCGGCATCGCCGCGGCGCGCTCGGTGCGCCCCTTCCTCGTCCAGTCCTATCTGCGCGACATGGGCGGCGGGGTGACGGAGATGGTGCGCGAGGTCGATGCGCCCGTGCGCATCAACGGCCGCCACTGGGGGGGCGTGCGCATGGCCTATCGCATGGAGGCCGCCGGGCTCTAGAGGCGTTCCCACACGAAGGGGATGCCGGAGCCGCGCAGCGCCTGCTGCCACAGGGAGCTGGCTTGTTCCAGCCGCTGAGGCTCGTAGACGCCCTGGACCTGATGGACCTGCAACTGCCAGCTGCGGGCATCGGAATCCTGCCAGACCTTGCCGACGAGGCGCTTCAGCCGCTCGGGATCGCGTGCGCCCGGCGCGGAGCCGAAGAATGTGAACTGGCTCGAGTTCTGCAGCATGTCCGAGACCAGCACGAGCGACTTGTCACCCTCGCGGACGCGTGTCTCCGGTCGCGAGGCCACGTCGCCCACCGCCTCGACGATCGGCGAGAGATTGCCCTTGGCCGGCTGCGTCAGCACGGACAGCGCCTCGTCGAGCGGGCGGCCGAATTTCTCGACCCAGCGCAGATAGTCCCGTCGCGGATTGCCGATCAGCTCGCTCGCCGTCCGCCCGGGATTGCACAGGGACAGAAGCGGCGGGAAGCCGGGCTCGAAGACATCGTTGAAGACATAGATCGAGAGCATCCGGTCGGCCGGCAGCGTCTCGCCGATCTGTTTCACCAGCCGTTTCAGCCGTCCCGCCTGCACCTCGCTCCAGGGATCGCTCTTGTCGACCAGGACCAGCGTGTGCCCGACGGCGCCCGTCTTCAGGCACAGGCTGTCCGGGTCCCGCGGCGGGCCCTTCAGCAGCGAGGGCGCGGCGAAGAAGCCGACCAGCGCCACGCCGGCAAGGATGGAGGCGACGATCGCCCAGCTTTCGCTCTTCATCGGCCGTTCGTCTTCTTTCGTCTCTCGGGCCGCTTGCCCCGCCTGACGGGCTGTCTAGCCGGGCGGCGCGGCAGCGTCACCAGCTTGGGGATCATGGGACCTGTGGATCAGCGCGGGGCGGCGGCGAATTCGTCCCGGATCTGGCGGCGGGCCGCCTCGTCCTGTTCGAAGGCGTCACGCCCGGCCTCGGCGGCCCTTGCCTTCAGCCGCTCGATCTCGCCGGCCAGGTCGAGCCCCCGCACCAGAGCGAGCTGCTCGCGCAGCTTGGCTTCCACCAGCGCCGGCATCGAGGCGAGCTGGCGCTCGAAATCGTCGATCGCGGCCCGCAGCGCCGCATACTCGGCGAGCGCCACCGGCTGATCGATCTCGGCGACGTTCAGGTTCTGCGAGAAATAGGCCGGCGGCATGTCGGTCCGCACCCGCAGATTGGCCTCGCGATACTGCATCAGCGCCGCGTCCTTGGCCGAGCGGAGCTGGGCGAGCCGGGCACCATAGAGGTCGCGCGCTTCGTCGGCCGCGGCCTTCACCGATTGCAGCCGGGTGCTTTCGCGGGCGCAGTCCTCCTTGAAGCCGTCGATGCGTGAGCGCACCGTCTCCAGCTCGGGCAGGAGTTCGGCATCGAGCCGGCGCCGCTCCTCCTCCACGGCGCTCCAGCGCTGGCGCCAGCGCTGATAGGCGGCCCCATGGCCGGGATAGGTCCCGAAGGCGGAATAGCCCTTCACAGCGGCCGCGAAGGCGACCAGGCAGCCGATGATGACGAGAGCAGCCGATTTCAGCTCGGTAATGGCGAAGGGATTGGCCATCAGCCGCGGCAGGACCTGCAGGGATCGCACATCGGGCGTCGCGATCAGCATCTCGCGATAATGCCCCACCGCGAGGTTGAACATTACGATCAGGATGATGAGGGCGACATAGGCCGGCAGCGCCCAGAGCAGATGCGATGGGCGCACATGCTGGCAGTAGCGCGCCGGCCCGAGCCCGGTCAGGAAGCCCAGCGCGATGTTGAGCGCCGAAATGATGACGGCCGTCGCCGCCCCGCCGACGAGACCGAACTCGCTCGCTTCCGCGAAGAAATTGCCGTTGAGCAGGCTTTCCAGCGTCAGCGGCACGATCAGGAACAGCAGGATGAACTGCCATTTGTCGACCTTCGGATCGGCGGATCGCTTGTGCGTGTAGTTGAAAAACTCGTATTCGCGCTTCGCTTTCAGCGCGTCATAGACACGCTGCTCCAGCTCCCCGCCATGACGGTTGAGCAGCGCCCGCATCGCGGCCTCGATCGAGCGGATGCGACCCTCATAGCGCTCCTGCGTGAACTGCTCGCGCCGCGCGGCGATCTCGGCCTGCAGGCCGTTCAGCGTCGCCGCCGCCTCCTGCCGGATCGTGGTAAAGAGCTCGACGACGCGGGCCAGCAGCGTCAGCTCCGTCTGCGAGGGTGAGGCGGAGCTGGCCGGGGGCTGGTTGTCCAGCGCATCGCGGGCGCCGTGATGGCCGGCCTGCACCACCTCGGCGAGGTGATGGGCGGTGATCGGCGGAATCGCGCTCATCGCGCCACGATCAGACGCCATGGGCGGCTCGCATCAGGAAGCGCCGCGCCTCGACGACATCGACATGGAAGTCGCGGAAGCGCCGCCAACCGGGATTGCGGTAGCGCCGCTCGAACCAGACGGTGAGAGCGAGCAGCACGGCCGTGAAGCCGAAGGTCACTGCGGCGTCGCTCCCGAGCGCATCGCCGGCGTTCAGCCGCAGCAGCGTCGCGGCCACGGCCAGAAGCGTCGCCAGCGCGAGAAGGGCGGCGATCCGGTGGCGGCCGAGATCGCGCGCGAGCTGCAGGCTCAGGCCGAGACCGGCGGTCGCGGTCAAGGCCGCGAGTTCCAGAACGAGCAGGAAGGCGAGGGCAGCCGCGAGGCCGGCTCCGATTCCGGTGGGGGAGGCCGGCGCAAGCGTCAGATGGACGGTCCGGGCGGTCGCGACGGCGAGAAAGAGACAGCCGCAGACCAGCAGCGCGACCAGCGCCGACGGGAGCTTGAGGTCCGGCCAGAGGCGCCACGCGATGATGACGAGCCGCGCGATCTGCGTCTCGAGCACGAAATGCCAGACGGATCGCCCGGCGGAACGCAGCCGGGACCACAGGCTCCTGATCATCGAACGCTCGCAACCTCCGCCACCGCGCCAAGGTCGGGGCTTTGCCGCGACGCGTCAAGGCGCCGCAACGTCAGGCCAAAGCTGCGTTGCGCCGGGTTCGCAAGCCGGACGACCGCCCTCAACCGCCGGTGACGCTCATATGGCGCCCGACCGCGGGCTTGGCACGGCGGCGGTCGATGACGAAGTCGTGCCCCTTGGGCTTGCGGGCGATCGCCTCTTCCATCGCCCTGTGCAGCAGCGCGTCGTCGGCGGAGGCGCGCAGCGGCGCGCGCAGATCGGCGGCGTCCTCCTGGCCGAGGCACATATAAAGCGTGCCCGTGCAGGTCAGCCGCACGCGGTTGCAGCTTTCGCAGAAATTATGCGTCATCGGCGTGATGAAGCCGATCAGCCCGCCGGTTTCCTGCACGCGGACATAGCGGGCCGGCCCGCCGGTCCGGTAGGGATCCTCGACGAGGTTGTAGCGGTCCATCAGCCGCGCCCGCACCACCGAGAGCGGCAGGAACTGGTCGATGCGGCCCGGCTCGATCTCGCCGAGCGGCATCACCTCGATCAGGGTCAGGTCCATGCCGAGACCATGAGCCCAAATCATCAGGCTCTCGATCTCGTCCTCGTTGACGCCCTTGAGTGCGACCGCGTTGATCTTGACCCGCATCCCGGCCTTGCGCGCCGCCTCGATGCCGCCCAGCACCTTGTCGAGATCGCCCCAGCGCGTGATCTGGCGGAACTTGTCGGGCTCGAGCGTGTCGAGCGAGACATTGATCCGCCGCACGCCGTAATCGGCCAGTTCCTGCGCATAACGGTCGAGCAGCGAGCCGTTCGTGGTCAGGGTCAGTTCCTCGAGCGCGCCCGAGGTCAGGTGGCGCGAGAGCGAGCGGAACAGGCTCATTACGTCGCGCCGCACCAGCGGTTCGCCGCCGGTCAGGCGGAGTTTCCGCGTGCCGCGCGCGATGAAGGCGGTGGCGAGGCGGTCGATCTCCTCCAGCGTCAGCAGGTCGCGCTTCGGCAGGAAGGTCATGTCCTCGGACATGCAATAGACGCAGCGGAAATCGCAGCGATCCGTCACCGAGATCCGCAGATAGGAGATGTCGCGTCCGAACGGATCGGTCAGCACCGGCCGCGCCAGCGGCGCGATCCCGGACTTGGTGGCGTTATCAGGCAGAGGGCTGTCGAGAAGCACGATCGGCATCTGTCCGTTCAGTGGCGGGGTCTGAGGCGGGGCGTCGCCCACCCTGCCATTGCGTTAAGCCGGAGACATTGGCATTGCAGCCGCCGAGGTCAAGCGGGTGCGATCGTCGCGGACCGTCAGCGGAGAGCCCCATCATGTCGTCCTGGCCGACCGAAATCCGTCTCTCGAAGGACCGCCGCACCCTGCACGTCACCTTCGACGACGGGGCGAGCCATGCGCTGGCCGCGGAACTGCTGCGGGTCGAGAGCCCCTCGGCCGAGGTGCAGGGCCATGGCCCGACCCAGAAGAAGACCATCCCCGGCAAGCGCGAGGTCGAGATCCTCAAGGTCGAGCCGGTCGGTCACTATGCCGTGAAGCTGACCTTCGACGACATGCACGACACCGGCATCTTCGGCTGGGACTATCTGCGCGAGCTCGGCGAGACGGGCGAGGCGAAGTTCCAGGCTTACCTCGACGCGCTGGAGGCGCAGGGCCTCTCGCGCGAGCCGCTGCGCCGCCGCTAAGGCCTCCCTCGGGCCTGCGGCTCAGTAGAGCTTCAGCCCGTCCATTGTCGAGACATGGGCCGAGATCACCTTCCAACCCAGCTCCGGAAAGCGCACCCAGCTCTGGCTCTGCCGGCCGATCAGGTCGCGCCCGCGCACCTTGAACTCGAGGTTCACGGTGGCGATGTCGCGGCCCAGCGTCAGGATCTCCAGACGGATTCGCTTTTCCTTGATGCCCGGTCCGGGCGGGCGCGCGACGCGGTGGGCATGGATCTCGTCGAAGCCGTAGCCGTTCTCGTGCAGCGCGTAGCGGATCGTGTGCGGGCTGTTCCAGAAGGTCGCGTCGAGGACATCGACGTTCTTGTCGATCAGCGCCTGCTCATAGGCCTCGAACAGCGCCGAGACCTCGGCGACGACTTCCGGCAGGTTGGGGGTGAGATCGGTCATGCGGCTTCTCCCATGGCGCGTGCGACGGCGATCAGCGTGGCATCCGTGCCGCGTCCGCCGATGATGGAGAGGCCAACGGGGGCCCCGTTCACGGTCGCGCCGGGCAGGCTGACCTGCGGCGAGCCGGTGAGTCCGCCTTGCGCGCACAGGCAGCTGATCCGGTCCTTGAGCGGCTGAAGCACGGGCTGAGAAAGCCCACGCAGCGGCGCCGGGAAGGCCGTCGTGGGCAGGCACAGGATGGTGCCCGGCGGCAGTAGATGGCGCAGCCGTGCGCGTGCCTCGAGCCGCATCATCTCCGCCCATTGCCGCTCGCCTTCGGGCATCCTCGCGCCGTTGAGGAGGCCGGCGACGACGCTGAAGGCCATGCGCGGATTGGCCGTCTCGACCCATTGACGGAAGGTATTCCAGGCCTCGACCGGTTGCAGCGTCCGCTGCGCCCGCGCCCAGACGGACAGGCCCTGCGGCGCCATGATATCCTCGCGCACCTCGCCGACGATCCGGCTCAGACGCGTGACCATGGGCTGCAGCGCCTCCGCCACCTCGGGGTCGGCGAAGGCGAAGGCATCCGTCGCGATCAGCAGCCGCGTCGGCAGCGCGCCCGGCGCCTCGCCGAGCAGGACGGTCGAGACGCGGGCGAAGGTCTCGCCATCGCGCGCGAACCAGCCCGTGGTGTCGGAACTCGGCGCCTGCGGCAGCATACCGGTCGTGTCCAGCCGGCCATGGGTCGGGCGGATGCCATAAAGCCCGCAGAAGCTCGCCGGCACGCGCACCGAGCCGCCCGTATCGGTGCCGAGCGCGGTGTCGCAGAGCCCCGCGGCGACGGCAGCCGCCGAGCCGGAGGAGGAGCCGCCCGGGACCCGCTCGGGCGCCGCGCTGTTGATCGGTGTGCCGTCGAAGGCGTTCTCGCCGAGGATGCCGAGCGAAACCTCGTCGGTGATCGTCTTGCCGACGAAGCTGGCACCGGCATCGAGCAGGGTCTGGACGGCCCAGGCGTGGCGCTGGGGGACCGGATGGGCCAGCGCCCAGTCATGGTTGCCGCCGCCGGTCGGCAGTCCGGCGACGTCGAACAGGTCCTTGACCGCGAAGCTCAAGCCGTCGAGCGGCCCGCCGGCTTGACCGGCGATCGGCACCATCGTGCCGGATACGAAAGCGTTGACGGTGTCGTCCATGATCAATCCTGCCGAGGTTCGGGCTTGCCTGCTCGCAAGCAGGATGCCAGCCGGGGGCGCCAAAACGAAAGGGCCGCCCCGGAGGACGGCCCTTGCATGGGATGCAGAGGTTTCGGTTCAGCGCGCGACGACGACGCGGGTGCCGACCTTCACGCGCTCGTAGAGGTCGATCACGTCCTCGTTCAGCATGCGGATGCAGCCGGAGGAGACCGCCTGGCCGATCGTCTCCGGCTCGTTCGAGCCGTGGATGCGGTAGAGGGTCGAGCCGAGATAGAGCGCGCGGGCGCCCATCGGGTTCTCCGGACCGCCGGGCATGAAGCGCGGCAGATCGGGGCGGCGCTTCAGCATCTGGGCCGGGGGCGTCCAGGTCGGCCATTCCTGCTTGCGGGTGATGGTCTGGGCGCCGGCCCAGTCGAAGCCAGGGCGGCCGACGCCGACGCCGTAGCGCATCGCCTTGCCATCGGGCATCACGAGATAGAGGCGACGCTCGCTGGTGTTGATCACGATGGTGCCCGGGCGATGCTTGCCGTCATAGGACACGATCTCACGCGGGATGGCGGTGGCCTGCGCCTTGGCCGGATCCTCGAACACGAACAGCGGCTGGCGCGTCAGCGGGTCGATCTCGGCACGGGCGGTGGTCGCGAGGGCGAGCAGGCCAAGACCACTCAGTGTGGCCATACGGAAGAAGCGGTTCATCGGGACCTCGGGCAGCGGCGGGCGGGGACGGCAAAAAGCTGACGCGAAAACGTCAACATCTCCTCAATTTCCTGTCAGAGTCCGGCCACAGGTGCAATCCGGCGGGCATCACATCGGTGCGATCCCGGCGGCCTTTGCGGGGCCTCGTTGCGCGTCTGCAACATGACGCCGGGAGCGCGCCGTCAGGTGTCGAGATCGGCGATGCCGAAGGTCTGCAGCAGCTGCTTCCGGTCCATGCAGCTGACGTCGTAGGTGACCTCGCGGCCCTTGAATTCCGGCCGCTGGCCGAGCTTGCGGGTCATCTCCGTGGCGATCGCGTCGATCCGCGCCTCGCAGGCCTCGATGCTGGTGAACTGCGTCTCCGCGACGCGGGCGGAGGTGCATTTCGGCTCGCCGGCGACGCAGGCGAGAATGATCATGGTGAAGGCGTCCACGCGCTATCCTCTCGGATCGTGATGTTCCCCCGTCGGGACGGCAGCAAGTTCCTTGCCAGCGGCGCCCGAGCCTGAAGGCGATGCGCCTGCTGCGCATGCGCCGTCCTCGCGAAAGGCCGGAGCAGGGGCGCGAAGCCGTGTATGCTCGGCCTTCACCCGCCCCCGACCCCCTTGCCGAGGTTCGCCGCGTGTCCCACCCGCCGCTTTACATCGACTTCCTCAACGCGCTCGACGTCGAGGCGCTGAAGCTCACCGATGCGGAAATCATTGCCGCCGTCGAGGCAGGTCTTGCCGCCCAGGGCCGCGGCCAGACCGAGATCGAGCCGCGCGTCCATCTGATGCCGAAGGCCGGCGCCAGCGGCCACTTCAACGTGCTGCGCGGCGCCTTCCGCGCCCCGATCGCCCGCGCCGGGGTCAAGGTGATCGGGGACTTCGTCGACAACTACAAGCAGGGCCTGCCCTCAGAGATGGGCCTGCTGCTGTTGATGGATCCGCTGACCGGTGTCCCCACCGCGATCGTCGACGGCAGCCATCTGACTGATATGCGCACCGGCGCCATCACCGCGATCGGCGCCAGATATCTCGCCCGCAAGGGCTCGAAGGTGCTGGGCCATGTCGGCGCGCGCGGCACGGCTTACTGGAACGTCCGGCTGCTCGACTCCCTGTTCGATTTCGACGAGATCCGCGTCCATTCCCGTCGCCCGGAAAGCCGCGACGCCTTCGGGGCCCGCCTCTCGGCCGATCTCGGCAAGCGCGTGGTCGTGACGCAGGACTGGCGGAGCTGCGTCGAGGGCGCCGACATCGTCGTCGAGGCCTCCCGGCTGACTGCGCCCGAGCCGATGCTGAAGACGGACTGGATCAAGCCCGGCGCCTTCGTCGTGCCCTACGGCACGATGAGCGCGGTCGAGTTGTCGCTGACCGACATCATGGACAAGCTCGTCGTCGACGATTGGGGCCAGTGCAAGGGCGGCCCCTTCGGCAGCCTGCGCGCCCATGTCGAGGCCGGCAAGCTCTCGGAGCAGACCCTCCATGCCGAGATGGGCCAGATCGTCGCCGGGTTGAAACCCGGCCGCGAGAGCGAGGACGAGACCATCCTGTTCTGGCATCGCGGCCTCTCGCTCTCGGACATCGCGCTCGGCCATTTCATGCTGCAGAAGGCGAAGACCATGGGGCTCGGCCAGAGGCTGCGCTACGCGTGAGCCTCATCGCCAACGCCCGCATGTATGCCGTCGATGCCGCGACGGCGGCCAACTGGACGGCGCTCTTCGCCCGGATCGCGGAGACGGCCGGCGTTCCGCTTACCGTCATCCCGCATGCCGCGCCGGCGCCGCTGGAGGACCTCTGGCGGCGCGACGATCTCGGCCTCGCCTTCATCTGTGGCTACCCCTTCGCGCGCGGTGGTTTCCCCGTAAGGCTTGTCGCCGCGCCCGTTCCCGCCTCGGGCGATGGGCGCCCGCTCTACGCGAGCCATCTCGTTGTGCGGGCCGACAGCGACATCGCCACGCTCGTGGACAGTTTCGGCCGCCGCCTCGGCTGGACGGTCGCGCATTCGCAATCGGGCTTCAACGCGCTGCGGACCCACCTCCTGCCGCACTGGCAGGCGAGGGGACGGCTCTATGCGAAGAGCATCGGGCCCTTGCTGACACCGCGGCGGGTGATCGACGCGCTGCTGGCCGAGGAGATCGATCTCGGCCCGCTCGATTCCTATTTCCACGACCTGCTGCTGGCGGCCGAGCCGGACACCGCCTCGCGCTTGCGCATCGTCGAAACGACCGCTCCCCGGCCGATGCCGCTGCTGGTGGCGTCGGACGGGCTCGGGGAGGCGCTCGTCGCGCGGTTGCAGGCGGCGCTGCTGGCCGCGCATCAGGACGAAGAGGGACGCGCGATCCTCGCCCGGCTCGGGCTATCGGGCTTTGCTGCCGTCGAGCCGCAAGGCTACCGCGTGCTGGTCGAAGAGGCGGATGCAGCGGATAGCGCGGGTTATCGCCAACCGGGCTAACGCCAATACGGTGGCTACTGAACCTCTCCGTCATCCCGGACAAGCGGCGAAGCCGCGCAGATCCGGGATCCATCGGAGAGCGCGGCGCCCTTCGATGGATCCCGGCGCTCCGCTTCGCTTCGGCCGGGATGACGGCGAGGGTGGAATTCAGGACAGTGTCGTCTCCGCGCTCCGCGCCCGGATGCCCGCCAGCGTGATCTGCCCCAGCGTCGCGCCGTCCTCGCTGCGGATCGTCGCGGCATCGCGGCCCTCGGCCAGCAGCGCCGACAGCACCTCGCGCACCGAGAGCGTGCCCGGCAGCGCAAAGCCGTCCGCCGCCTCGCCGGGCTCGACGGCTTCCGTCGCGCGCACCAGCGAGAGCCGGCGCAGGGCCCGGTCGGCGCCGATGAAATCGGCGACGAAGTCGTTGGCGGGCGCCGCCAGCAGCCGGTCGGGCGTGTCGTACTGGACGAGCCGCCCGTCCTTCAGGATGGCGACGACGTCGCCCATGCGGATCGCCTCGTCGATGTCATGGGTGACGAGGATCACCGTCTTGTTCAGCCGCTTCAGGATGGCGAGGAATTCCTCCTGCAGCCGCCCGCGCACGATCGGGTCGACGGCGCCGAAGGGCTCGTCCATCAGCATCACCGGCGGATCGGCGGCGAGCGCACGCGCCACGCCGACGCGCTGGCGCTGCCCGCCCGAGAGATGGCGCGGATAGCGGTCGAGGAACTGCCCGGGATCGAGCCCGACGAGGTCCAGCATCTCCGCGATGCGCGCCTTGATGCGCGCCGGCTCCCAGCCCAGCAGCTTGGGCACGGTCGCCACGTTCTGCGCGATCGTCATGTGCGGGAACAGGCCGATCTGCTGGATGACGTAGCCGATATGGCGGCGCAGCGCGACCGGATCGGCCTGGGTGACGTCGCGGTCGCCGACGAAGATGCGCCCCGAAGTCGGCTCGATCAGCCGATTGACCATCCGCATGGTCGTGGTCTTGCCGCAGCCGGACGGGCCGATCAGCACGCAGACCTGTCCGCTCTCGATCGTCAGGTCGAGCGCGTCCACCGCCGGCCTGGCGACGCCGGGGAACAGCTTGGTGACCTTTTCCAGCCGGATCGTCATGAGGCTCCCATCCGCAGCTGGCGTGTCATCAGGCGCTCGATCCCCGCAAAGCCGATCTCGACCGTGAGCGCGAGCAGGGCGACCGCGACGGCGCCGGCGATCAGCTGCGGAAAGTTGAAATTCGCCATGCCGGCCGTGATCAGCTCGCCGAGCCCCCCGCCGCCGATGAAGGCGGCGAGCGTCGCAGCCGAGACGATCTGCACCGCCGCGGTGCGGATGCCGGCGAAGATCACCGGCAGCGCCAGCGGAATCTCGATGCGCGTCATTACTTGGGCGTCAGAGAAGCCCTGTCCGCGCGCGGCGTCGACGATGTCGGCATCGACCTCGGTCAGGCCGGTATAGGTGTTGAGCAGCAGCGCCGGCAGCCCGTAGAGCGTCAGCGCCACCACCGAGGGCAGGAAGCCGGTGCCCAGCAGCGGCAGCATGATCACCAGCAGGGCGAGCGACGGCACCGTCCGCAGGATGTTGACGATCGCCATAGCGGCGTTGGCGAAGCGGCGCTGGCGCGTCAGCAGCAGGCCGAGCGGCAGCGCGATCAGCAGCACGGCGGACAGCGCCACGCCGGTCAGCCAGAGATGGTTCTGGAGCGCGACGATGAAGATTTTGGGGTTGGCGGCGATCCACTGGGCCATCAGGCGGCCTCCGCCTGGCTGGCGCGCAGCCGCAGCTCGACCCGGCGCAGGCTCTCGTCGCAGAACACCGCCAGCGCCGAGGTCACGACCGCGCCGACCACAACCTTCTCGCCGAAATCCTGGGTGATGCCCTGGAAGATGATGTCGCCGAGTCCGCCGGCATTGATGAAGGCGGCCACCGTCGCGACCGACACCTGCGTGACGACGGTGATGCGGATGCCGGCGATGATGACGGGGAGCGCCAGCGGCAGCTCGATCGCGAAGAGCCGGCGCCACTTGCCATAGCCCATGCCGTCGGCGGCATCGAGGATGTCGGGCGCGATCTCCTGCAGGCCGGTCGCGACATTGCGGATGATGATCAGGAGCGCATAGGCGACGAGCGCCACGATCGCCGGCCAGAAGCCCAAGCCCAGATAGGGGATCAGCAGCGCGAAGATCGCCAGAGCCGGCACGGTGTAGAGCGCGCCCGAAACCAGCAGCACGACAAGCGCGAAGCCCGGCCGCCGCGCCGAAAGCACGCCGAGCGGCAGGCCGATGGCGAGCGCGATCGCCAGCCCGACGCCGACGAGCTGGATATGGTCCCACAGCGCGATCAGCAGCCGGTCCCAGTTCTCGATCGTCCAGCTCATAGCTCGATCCCGGTCGGCGCGGCGCTGTCGGCCAGCATCAGCCCGCCGGCCTCTATGGCGAGCGCCAGCGCCTCGTAGTCCCGCCCCATCGGCCGGTCGTCGTCGAGGCGGGCGACATGAGCGCGCACGAAAGCATGCGCAACGGCGGTTCCACGCCCGAGCCTGATGTCGCCGCGCAGATCGACGGCCTCCGCGGCCACCACGAGTTCGACCGCCGCGAGCCGGGTCAGGCGCCGGGCAATGGCCTGCGTCTTCTCGACGATGGCCGGCGTCATCGGCGCATAATCCTCGACGCCGTCGGCCACGGGCAAGGTCATGGCGCCGAGCGGCGAGGCGAGATGGCGGATCTCGGCCTCCAGCGCGGCTGCGGTCTTCTGCGTCGTCGCGAAGCCGGAATGCGAGCCGCCATGCCGCGTCAGGAAGCGCGGCAGATCGCTCATGCCGGCGTTCATCAGCTTGACGATCCTTGCGGCCGAGGTCGCCGCCAGATGGGAGAGCGCAAGACCGGCCGCCTCGAAGGTCAGGGCGAGTTCGGTGGTGTCGAAATTGACGCTGGAGAGCAGGATATCGCGCTCCACCAGCACGGCCGGGCTGTCGGGCGCGCTGGCGAGTTCGTTATCGACGGCGAGGCTCGCGGAGGCGACGGCGTTAATCGCGTGTCCTGCCACGGGAGCAAGGCAGCGGAACGAGATCGGATCCTGTAGCCGCCGTGCGCGGCCCGGCTCGAACAGATCGCTTCCGACCAGAAGATTGCGAAGGAACCTGACGCCGACCTTGTGGCCCGCCATGCCACGCAACGCGTCGAGATCGCGATCGAGCGGCGAGAGATTGGCGCGAAAGCCTTCCAGCGACAGCGCACCCGCGACGAGGGCGGCATCGAGCGCGCTGGCCATCGTCTCGACGGCCAATGCGGCCAGGCCGACGCTCTGGGCATTGGCGTTGAGCAGAGCGAGCCCGTCCTTGGGGCCGAGCACAGGCAACGCGATCCCGGCCGCTGCCATCGCCTCGCCGCCGGGCAGGAGCACGCCCCGGAATTCGCACTCGCCCTCGCCGATCAGCGGCAGGAAGGCCTGCGCCAGCGGGCTGAGATCGGCCTCGCCGAGCGAGCCGATCCGACGCACGATCGGGTGGACGCCGGCATTCAGCATGGCGGCGATCGTCTCGGCCAGTTCAGGCGAGAGGCCCGACGCGCCATGACAGATGGCGACGAGCCGCGCCGCCAGCAGGGCGCGCACCTCGACCGTCGAGAGCGGCTCACCCACGCCGACGGCGCGCGCCCGGATGGCGCGGGCCTGGAAAGCGGGAATGGCGTCCGCGTCGAGCCGGGTATCGACAGCCGCACCGAGCCCTGTCGTCAGGCCGTAGACGCTGTCCCCCCGTGCGAGTGCCCGCAGCACGACCGCGCGTGCGGCTTCGAGCCGTGGCGCGACGCTGTCGTGCAGACGCACCGGCGCGCCGTCGCGCGCAACGGCCACGACCGCCCCGCTCCCGACAGGCGCGCCTCCGAGGATGACGGCGGCGGGCGATGCCTCGGCGCCGGCCGCAGGCACCGCGCTCAGTTCACCAGCCCCTTGGCCTTGAGGAAGGCCGCCGCCACCGTGCGCGGCTCCTTCTTGTCGACCTCGACCTGCCGGTTGAGTTCCTGCATCGTCGGGTTGTCGAGCGCGGCGCCGACCTTTTCGAGGATGCCGACGATCTTTTCGTTGGCGGCGATCTCGGGGCGCACCACGGGGGCGAGGAAATAGGGCGGGAACAGCGCCTTGTCGTCATCGAGCGCGACGAACTTGTCGGCCGCGATCTGCCAGTCGGTCGAGAAGCCGTTGGCGACCTCGATCTGCTTCTGGTTCAGCGCCTCGTAGCGCAGGCGCAGCGCCGCAAACTGCTTGAACTCGGCGAATTCGGCACCATAGACCTCCTTCAGCCCCTTGATGCCGTCGCGACGGTCGACGAATTCCGTGCCCGCGCCGAGCCGGAGCTTGGACGAGGCCTTGCCGAGATCGCTCAGCGTCTTGAGGTTGAACTCCTTGGCGGTCTCCGGCCGGACCACGATCGCATAGCCGTTGTTGATGTTTGACGGCTTCAGCCAGGTCAGGTTGAACTCCTTCTCGTAGAAGGCCTTGACCATGCCGCGGACCTTCTCGGGGTCGGTCTCGGTCACCCCTTGCGCCTTCATCACGGCGTTGAGGCCGGTGCCGGTGTATTCAGGATAGAGGTCGATCGCGCCGCTCTTCAGCGCCTCATGCGCCACCAGCGTGCCGCCGAGATTGATCTTGCGCTCGACCTTGAAGCCGGCGGCTTCCAGTGCGGCGCCGTAGAGCTCGGCGACGATGAACTGCTCGGTGAAGTTCTTCGATCCGATCTTGATCGTCTGCGCGGAGGCTGCGGTCAGGCCGGTCGCGAGGAGGGCTGCAGCCCCGAGAAGCGTTCTGAGAAAGCGCATGGCTGGTTCCTTCGAAGGGCTCATGAGGTCAAGGCTAGCAAGCAGGGGGCGTGATGCAAGGATCGGGCGGGACAAAGACGCGTGATGCTGTCGCACGCTTCCGGAAGAGAAAGATCGCCGTCGGCTGGCGTCAGCCGGCGGCGTTTCGTTCTCCGCCATGGATCGCGACCGTCAGGCGATTCTCGGGCGGCGAGAGCGGGCAGACCCAGGCTTCCGAATAGGCACAGGAGGGGTAATAGGCGAAATTGAAATCGAGGATCAGCCGGCCCGCGCCGTCGCTGCCGAGATCGGCGCTCTTGATCGTGTCGAGCAGGTAGCGCCCGCCGGCGAAACTGTCCCGGCCATTGGTCGCGTCGCCGAAGGGCAGGAAGACTCCGCCGCCATAGCTCTCGATCCAGTACAGCGTGAGTTCCTTGCCGAGCGGCTCCAAAAGCCCATCCGTCAGGGCGAAGGGCAGCAGCGTCATCGTGCCGTCCTTGCCGGCCTCGACGCGGATCACCTCGCGGCCCTGCGCCGGCACGGTCGTCACGGTGAAGCGCAGAGCGGGATCGTAGGCGAAGCAGTCGATGCCGCGGAACTGGGCCCGGCGGGCGGCGGACAGCGGCGATTGCGGATGCTCGCGGAAGAGGCGGTCGCGCACGCTGCGCCAGTGCCGCCAGCCTTCCTCACCATTCATGGCTCGTACCGCCGCGTAAAGGTCGGCAACCTGGCGGCGCCAGTCATGCAACGTGTCGTAGCGCTCGTGCAGCGCCTTGGCCGCATCACTTTCCCGCGGTCCGGCCAGTTCCACCATGCGTCTATTCCCCCCTGCCGTGCCCGCGCGTGACGCATCGTCTCGGGGCGCAACGCATGAAACTGTATCTTGTTGCGGGCAGGATGGGAGGCTTACGAGTCAGCCCCTGTCAGGGGCGGCAGGATCGCATGGCCTGGCGCCGGTTCACAGATCGATGTCGACCCACAAGGCCGCATGGTCGGAGGCCGCATCTTCGGGGCGCTTCAGCTCGGCATAGGCCTCCCATTTCTTCGGCCGCACGCCCGGCCACATCCCCTTCCGGAAGATGCCGCCGCTCCGCACCTTCGCGAACAGCGCCGGCGAGAGGAGGATGTAGTCGATCTTGTTGCCGGCTGAGCTTGCGCCATAGGTGCCCGGAAACCCGCCATCGTCGAAGCTGGGGTGGGCGGAGATATCCTTCAGCGATGTCCCCGCGACCAGCGGCTGCAGCGGCGCGCTGCCGGGCGTGTCGTTGAGATCACCCATCACCGCCACATGCTCGGCCCCGCTTGCGACCAGCCCCTCATAGATCGCCGCGACCCGCTCGGCCTGGGCGCGGCGTCGCGCATTGGAACTCGCCTGGCTGCCGAAGCCCTTGCTCTTGAAGTGGTTGACCATCACCACGAGGCGCGCCCCGCCCGGCGTCGTCAGTTCGAATTCCGGGCAATCCCGCGAGAACACCGGCACGCCCGCCGGCGTCAGATCGTCGACATGGCTGCGCATCGGGCCGATCGGGTAGCCGGCCCGGCTCATCAGCCCGACATCGATGCCGCGCTCGTCATTGCCGTCGATCAGCATGACATGCCGGAAGGGCTGTCCGCCGACCGCCGGCAGAATCTCCTGGTTGAAGGCAGACAGGACCGGGCGGCTTTCGGCCTCGACCACGCCCAGCACATCCGCCTTGAGATCGACCATGACGCGGGCGGTGTTGCGCATCGCGTGCTCGTTGATCGGCTCGTCGCGCAATTCGAGCGAGCCCACCCAGTCCGCGCGGCCATCGGCGACGATCTCGACACCGCCCGCCTGCGGGCGCTTCAGCAGCCCGCCGCGGTTGCGGCGAAGCAGCACGAAGGGGCCGGTGTCTGACTTTTCCATGCCCAGTTCGACGATGAGCGCGGCCATGCGCGTCTTGTCGGTGGCGCTGTAGGAGATCTGGCCGAGCAGCGCGTTAAGCGCTGCGAACCGCTCGAGCACGGGGCGGCCCTCGTCCCAGCTTTCCAGGTTCATCGCCTTGGCGCGGTCGAACAGGTTTTCGACATTGTAGACGGCAAGCCGCATCGCATCCTCCCCCCGGGGTCGAGACGTCGTTCTGGGCAGTGTCCGTGAGCGATGTGACAATCGAGGGAAGAAGGCAGCCAAACAAGGCCGTAACGGCCTGATTCAGCCGCTTCGCCGTCATATATTTGCGGACGACCCCGTCTCAGGTCAGCCGCCGCTTCTCCAGCTTCCGCGCCAGCGTGCGGCGGTGCATCCCCAGCCGCCGGGCGGTCTCGGAGATATTGAAGTCGCTCTCCACCAGCGTCTCGTGGATGCGCTCCCATTCGAGGTTTTTCAGCGACGTCTGGCGCTGGGTCAGCGGCACCTCGGCATCACCCTCGACGCGCTCGAAGGCCGCCTCGATGTCGTCGGTGTTGGCTGGCTTGGCGAGATAGTGGCAGGCCCCGAGCTTGATCGCCTCCACCGCGGTGGCGATGCTGGCGAAGCCGGTCAGCACCACGATTTTCGTCTCGGGGTCGCGCTCGTGCAGCAGCCTGACGCATTCCAGCCCCGAGCCGCCGACCACCTTGAGATCGACCACGGCATAGCCGGGCCTCGCCGTCTCCAGCAGTGCCTGCAGGCTCTCGATGCCGTCGCAATGCTGCACCACATAGCCCCGGCGCTCGAAGGAGCGGCGCAGCACCGGCGCGAAGGCCGGATCGTCCTCCACGATCAGCAGCGTCTTGTCGTCGCTCATCGGGCGTCCTCCTCGGAGACCTGTACGGGCGAGAGGGCGGCGAGGGGCAGGGTCACGGTGACGCAGGCACCCCCTTGGCTGCGGTTGCGCGCGTCGAGCGTGCCGCCGAACTTGCGCATGACATTGCTGACGAGGAACAGGCCCAGCCCGCCGCCGGGCCGGCCCTTGGTCGAGCGGTAGGGCTTGCCGATGCCGGCCAGGATCTCGGGCGGGAAGCCGGGGCCCTCGTCGGCGACAATGATGACGAGGTCCTGACCGCGCCGCTCGACCCGCACCGCCATCGCCTCGGGCGAGGCCTCCTGCGCGTTGTCGAGCAGGTTGCCCAGCACCTGTTTAAGGGCAGGGTCCGAAACGATCTCTGCATCGGGCGCGAAGGCGTTCTCGTAATCGAGCCGGATTGGCGGCCGGTGCGTGCGCCATTGCTCGATCAGCTCGTCGACGAAGTCTCGTACCGTCGTCCAGCCGGGGTTTTCGGCGCGGGTCTCGCCCGAGGACATCAGGATGCCGGAGACGATGGTCTTGCAGCGGTCGAGCTGGGCCTGCATCTCGCCGATCTCGGCGATCAGCTCGGGCTCGGCCTTGAACACCGGCATCCGGCGCCAGTCGTTGAGAATGACGGAGAGTGTCGAGAGCGGTGTGCCAAGCTCATGGGCCGCGCCCGAGGCGAGCAGGCCCATGCGGACGATATGGTCCTCCTCCACGGCGCGCTGGCGCAGATCGGCGAGCTTCTCGTCGCGGATGCGCAGGTTCCGGCTGATCCGCTGCAGGAACAGCACCAGCAGCCCGGCCGCGATCAGAAAGCAGACAAAGACGCCCTGCAGGTAAAGCCGCGGCACGCCGTCATCGAGCTGGACGGGCAGAGCGAGAGGCTGATGCGCGCCCATCAGCAGGACGAAGCCAAGCCCCGCCAGCGCGACCAGCACCCAGGTCGACCACCACTCCAGCAGCACGGCGGCAAGGCCGATCTGGAGCAGATAGAGGAAGATGAACGGGTTGCTCGCGCCGCCGCTGAGATAGAGCTGTGTCGTGAGCGCGCCGAGATCGAACAGCAGAGCGCCGAACAGTTCGCCATTGCGCACATCGGCCGCGACGCGGTGATGGCGGACCAGGCTCGCCAGATTGAGCACGACCAGCAGCAGCAGAACCAGCATCATCTCGCCGAGCGGCAGGGCGATGCCGAGGATGCGGTCGACGAACAGGATCGTCACCACCTGCCCGCCGACGGCGAGCCAGCGCAGCTGCACCAGCAGCAGCAGGTTCTTCTGGTTGGTGGTGTCCTGGAACCTAATCGGCCTGCTCCCGCGCCCGCCGCAGCCTCGCCTCGTGGCGTAGCACGAAGGCGAGAGCGCCCGCGAGCATGGCGGCGAGGGCGAACCAGGTCACGGCATAGACGAGGTGATTGTCCGAAAAGCGGACGACGGTCAGCCCGCCGACGGGAAAGCCGCCCGGATTGGGCGTGGCGTCGGCATCGACGAAATAGGGAGCGACCGGTAACAGACTGCGCGCGGCGGCGATCGCCGCGACGTCGCGGGAGTGCCAGCGATCCTCGGCCGGCGCATTCGCGCGCAGGAAGCCGCCGCCCGGCTCGCTGAGCCGCAGCAGCCCGGTGACGGTGACGGTTCCCTCCGGCAGCGCCTGAGCGCGGCTGGCGCGCTCGCGCCGTTCCGGCGGTACGAAACCGCGATTGACCAGAACGGTGAAGCCGGAGTCGGTGACGAGCGGCGTCAGCAGCCAGGAGCCCGCACCGCGCTCCGTCACGGCCTGCACAAGCGCCTCTCGCTCATGCAGGAAGTGCCCGGTGAGCGAGACGCGGGTGTATTCGGCCTCGGCAATGTTGGCCCAGCCCGCCGGCCCGGGTGCAGCGATGGGGGGAGCGTGGATGCGAGCCTCGACGCGTTCGATCAGCGCCTTCTTCCAGAACAGCCGCTCGACCTGCCAGACCCCGAGACGCGCGAAGCCGACGATCCCCGCGAGCGCGACCAGCGCGACGAGGACGAGCGTCGCGCGCGACCGCGGCGCGCGGGCCGCGGCGGCGGAGGTCACGGCATCTGCCTCATGTCGTGCACCGGCATCATGTTGGTGTTGAGGTGGTACATCACCCACAGCGACCCGGCGAGCGTGATCACCACGACGATCACGGTGAAGACGAGCGCCAGCAGCGTCCAGCCGCCTTCGACGCGGCCGTTCATGTGCAGGAAGTAGATCATGTGCACGACGATCTGGACGACCGCGAAGCCCATCACCACGAAGCCGGTGAGCTGGTTGTTGCCGAGCGCGCCGGACATCACCAGCCAGAACGGGATCGCGGTGAGGATGACCGAGAGCACGAAGCCGGTCATGTAGCCGCGGAAGGAACCGTGGGCCTCGTCCTCGGGATGGGGCTCGTAGCCCGGCTGGTGCTGGGCGTTCGTCTCGGAGCTCATCGCAGCATCCCCATGAGATAGACGAAGGTGAAGACGCCGATCCAGATGACGTCGAGGAAGTGCCAGAACATGCTCAGGCACAACAGCCGCCGGCGGTTGGCGGTGATCAGCCCGTGCCGCGCGACCTGCACCATCAGCACCGTCAGCCAGACCAGGCCGAAGGCGACGTGCAGCCCGTGCGTGCCCACCAGCACGAAGAAGGAGGAGAGGAAGGCGCTGCGCTGCGGCGTCGCGCCGAGCGAGATCAGGTGGTGGAACTCGTAGAGCTCGATGGCGAGGAAGGCGAGGCCGAACAGCCCCGTCACCGCCAGCCAGGCTTGAGTCGCCGCGACCTTGCCCTTCGCCATCTCCAGCATCGCGAAGCCGAAGGTGATCGAGGACAGCAGCAGCATCGCGGTGTTGATCGCGACGAGGTTGAGGTCGAACAAATCCTTCGGCGCGGGACCGGCCGCATAGTTCGCCCCGAGCACGCCGTAGATCGCGAAGAGGATCGCGAAGATCAGGCAGTCGCTCATCAGATAGAGCCAGAAGCCCAGCGGCGTGCTGTGGCCTTCCGGATGCGGGTGCTCGTCCTTGAGATAGAAGACGGGCGCGTCGCCGCCCTGCGGAACGGTCATCGTCGATGCCATGATGTCAGGCTCCCGATCCCGCGAGCAGGCGGGTGCGCGCATTCTCCGCGGCGACGACCTCCTCGACCGGAATGTGGAAATCGCGGTGGTAGTTGAAGCTGTGGGCGATCGCGACAACCAGGATCGCCGCGAAGGACACCGCCGCCAGCCACCAGATGTGCCAGATCAGCGCGAAGCCGAGCGCCACCGAAATCCCCGCCAGCACGAGGCCGGTCGGCGTGTTCTTCGGCATGTGGATCGGCTTGAAGCCATCGACCGGGCGGACATAGCCGCGGCGCTTCATGTCGGTCCAGGCGTCGTTGTCGTGCACCACCGGGGTGAAGGCGAAGTTGTAGGCCGGCGGCGGCGAGGACGTCGCCCATTCCAGCGTGCGCCCGTCCCAGGGGTCGCCGGTCAGGTCGCGTAGCTCGTCGCGCTTCCAGATGCTGTAGGCGATCTGGGCGATGAAGCTGACGATGCCGAGCAGGATGAGGAAGGCGCCGAAGCCCGCGATGACGAACCAGATCTGCAGCGAGGGATCGTCGAAGACGCGCATCCGCCGCGTCACGCCCATCAGCCCGAGCACATAGAGCGGCATGAAGGCGAACAGGAAGCCGAGCGTCCAGAACCAGAAGGAGAACTTGCCCAGCAGCGGGTGCAGGCGGAAGCCGAACGCCTTCGGCCACCAGTAGATCATGCCGGCGAACAGGCCGTAGAGCACGCCGCCGATGATGACGTTGTGGAAATGCGCCACCAGGAACAGGCTGTTGTGCAGCACGAAGTCGGCCGGAGGCACGGCGAGCAGCACTCCGGTCATGCCGCCGATGACGAAGGTCAGCATGAAGGCGATGGTCCACATCATCGGCAGCTCGAAGCGGATGCGGCCGCGATACATCGTGAACAGCCAGTTGAAGATCTTCGCGCCCGTCGGGATCGAGATGATCATGGTCGTGATTCCGAAGAAGGAATTCACGCTCGCGCCCGAGCCCATCGTGAAGAAGTGGTGCAGCCAGACCAGGTAGGACAGGATGGTGATGACCACCGTCGCGTAGACCATCGAGGTGTAGCCGAAGAGGCGCTTGCCCGAGAAGGTCGAGACGACTTCCGAGAAGATGCCGAAGGCCGGCAGGATCAGGATGTAGACCTCAGGATGGCCCCAGATCCAGATCAGGTTCACGTACATCATCGGGTTGCCGCCGAAGTCGTTCGTGAAGAAATTCGTGCCGACATAGCGGTCGAGCGTCAGCAGGGCGAGCACCGCGGTGAGCACCGGGAAGGTCGCCACGATCAGCACGTTGGTGCACAGCGAGGTCCAGGTGAAGACCGGCATCTTCATCAGCGACATGCCGGGGCAGCGCATCTTCACGATCGTGCAGATCAGGTTGATGCCCGATAAGGTCGTGCCCACGCCTGCGATCTGCAGCGCCCAGATGTAGTAGTCGACGCCGACCTCCGGACTGTAGGAGATCCCGGAGAGCGGCGGATAGGCGAGCCAGCCCGTGCGCGCGAACTCGCCGACGAAGAGCGAGATCATCACCAGCACCGCGCCGGCTGTCGTCATCCAGAAGCTGAAATTGTTCAGGAAGGGGAAGGAGACGTCGCGCGCGCCGATCTGCAGCGGCACGACGTAGTTCATCAGCCCCGTCACCAGCGGCATGGCGACGAAGAAGATCATGATCACGCCATGGACGGTGAAGAGCTGGTCGTAGTGATGGGCGTTGAGATAGCCCTCGGACCCGTTGAAGGCGATGGCCTGCTGGATGCGCATCATCACCGCGTCGGCGAAGCCGCGCAGCAGCATCACCAGCCCGAGGATCATGTACATGATGCCGATCTTCTTGTGGTCGACGCTGGTCAGCCAGTCGCGCCACAGCCAGCCCCAGAGCCGGTAATAGGTCAGCGCACCGACGATCGCCGCGCCACCCAGCGCCACGACGGCGAAGGTGGCGACCAGGATCGGCTCGTGGATCGGGAAGGCGGCCAGCGAAAGCTTGCCGAAGATCGGAGAGGTGGCGGCAACGGAAGCGTCGGTCACGGGGATTCTCGCTTCAGGACTGGGACGAACGGGCGAGGCCGAGCAGCTCGGTGAAGGTCTGCGGCCGGCGCGGCGTCATGAGGGAAAACGTCGTCGGGGGAAGCGTCAGGCCCATGCCCCGGATCGGGGTCAGGTCGCGCGGGGTGGTGTCGGGCGGCGCCATCGCCATCATGGCGTTCGCCTCCTCGACCGTGCAGATCGACGCGATGTAGCGCGGCTCCTCGCCGAAGGGCGCCTGGTTGCCACCGCGGCGTGAATACTTGTCATAGGCCAGCGGCAGCGTCGTATGCAGGCCGGCGAGTCCGAGGCCCCCCTTGGCGTCGAGCGCCATCATCTCGCTCATGCACATCTTGCCGGGCTGGACGCAGAGATTGCGGATGGCGTCGAACAGCCGCGGCTCGGTCGCGCCGAAGCGCTGCACCGCGACGTTCTCGCTCGGCCGCTCAAGCTGGAGATAGGCCGCGCGGTCGAGCCGGGCCTCGCTCTCCTTGGTCTTGGCGACCCAGCCCTCGAAATCGCTCTCGCTCATGCCGAGGAAGGAAAAGCGCATGCCGGAGAAGCCGGCGCCGCTGTAATTGGCCGAGAAGCCCTGGTAGCGGCCGGGCCGGTTGATCACGGCATGGAGCCGCGTCTGCATCGCCGGCATCGCGTAGATCTGGCCCGCCAGCGCCGGGATGTAGAAGGAGTTCATCACTGAGGACGAGGTGAGCTTGAAATGGATCGGCCGGTCGACCGGCGCTGCGAGCTCGTTGACGGTGGCGATGCCCTGCTCGGGGTAGATGAACAACCATTTCCAGTCGAGCGCGACGACCTCGACCTCGAGCGGCTTGGTCGTCGCCGGCACCGGCTGGCCGGCCGCGATCCGGTCCAGCTTGCGGTAGGGGTCGAGCAGATGCGTGCCCATCCAGGTCAGCGCGCCCAGCGCGATGATGATCAGGAGCGGCGCGGCCCAGATGACCAGCTCGAGGCCGGTCGAATGGTTCCAGTCCGGCTTGTAGGTCGCCTCCTTGTTGGAGGCGCGGTAGCGCCAGGCGAAGAACACCGTCAGCGCCATCACCGGCACGATGATCAGCAGCATCAGCACCGTCGAGATCACGATCAGGTCGCGCTGCTGCGCGGCGATGTCGCCCGACGGCGCCATGACCACGAGGTTGCAGCCGCCGAGCGCGGCGAGCACGGGAAGCAAAGCGAGGACACGCAGGGGGCTCAAGGCAGACACCTTTCGCTGATCGTCATGCCCGGAGAGCTAGCTGCGGTGCAGCAACGGTAACATTGGACAATTTGCCCAATGCCACCCGCAGGCCCGATGGGGCACTAGGACCGGTGCCGCGGCAGGGTGCGATGCACCATGCCCTCATGAGACCGATGCGCGACGGGACAGATCATGGCTCAGATGCCGACCACGGCGGAACGCGACGCCAGCCATCTCAGCGAGAGTCATGGCGAGGTGAACCCGGGCGAGATGGCGATCGGCGTCATCATCGGCCGCACCTCCGAGTTCTTCGACTTCTTCGTCTATGCCATCGCCTCGGTCATCGTTTTCCCGAAGCTGGTCTTCTCTTTCGCCGATCCGCTGACGGGAACGCTGTATTCCTTCGCGATCTTCGCGTTGGCCTTCATCGCGCGCCCCATCGGCACGGTCATCTTCACCGCGATCGACCGCAAGGCCGGCAAGAGCGCCAAGCTGACGCTGGCGCTGTTCCTGCTGGGCACATCGACCTGCGCCATCGGCTTCCTGCCGAGCTATGAGAGCATCGGCGCGGCCTCGATCTGGCTGCTCGCGCTCGCTCGCATCGGCCAGGGCATCGCGCTCGGCGGCACCTGGGACGGTCTCGCCTCGCTGCTCGCGCTGAACGCCCCCCAGCGCCATCGCGGCTGGTATGCGATGATCCCGCAGCTCGGCGCGCCCTTCGGCCTGATCGTCGCCAGCGGGCTCTTCGCCTTCTTCGTCGGCAATCTCTCGGCCGAGGATTTCTACAGCTGGGGCTGGCGCTACCCCTTCTTCGTCGCCTTCGCGATCAACGTCGTCGCGCTCTTCGCCCGGCTGCGCATGGTGGTGACGCCGGACTACCAGAACCTCTTCGAGACGCGCGAGCTCCAGCCGACCAAGATCGCCGACACGCTGCGGGCCGAGGGGCGCCATGTCGTGATCGGCGCCTTCGCGCCCCTCGCGAGCTTCGCCATGTTCCACATGGTCACGGTCTTCCCGCTCTCCTGGGTCTTCCTGTTCACGCAGGAGGGGCCGGCACGCTTTCTCGTCATCGAGGCCGTGGGCGCGGTTTTCGGCGCGCTCGCTATCGTCGCTTCGGGCCTGATCGCCGACCGGATCGGCCGGCGCGCGCTGCTCGGCGGCTGCGCCATCGCGATCGCGGTGTTCAGCGGCTTTGCGCCGCAGCTCCTCGACGGCGGCTTTGCCGGCGAGCTCGTCTTCATGATCGGCGGCTTCATCCTGCTCGGCCTGTCCTTCGGCCAGTCCTCCGGCTCGGTCGCCTCGGCCTTCTCGCCGACCTATCGCTACACCGGCTCGGCCCTGACCTCCGACCTCGCCTGGCTCTTCGGCGCGGGCTTCGCGCCGCTCGCCGCGCTGGTGCTCTCGACCCAGTTCGGCCTGATCTCGGCCGGCGCCTATCTGCTCTCGGGCGCCGTTGTCACGCTGCTGGCCCTGCGCCTCAACCGCCAGTGGGAGATGCGCCGGGCCGATGAGGGGCGGGGGTGAGGTCGCCCCGCTCGCGCAGCAGAGCAAGCGTCCGCTGATCGGCGGTGCCACCGCAGAGCCGCTCGATCGCTTCCGCAAACAGGTTCGGCCTGCGCTCGGCCGCGAGCGAAAACAGCGTCATGCTGGAGACGAATTTCAGATCGTCCGGCGAGCCGAAAATCGCCCGAAGGTCCCGTCCCTCCAGCGCCAGGACGGCCTCCGTGCAGTCCAGCAAGCGCGCGCCGAGCACGGGATGGGCCAGATAGGCGCGCGCCTCGGCGAGCCCTAATACGCCATAGTGTTGCGCCATCTCGGACGATCCGAGCCCGCGCAGTTGCGGGAACACGAACCACATCCAGTGGCTGCGCTTGCGGCCCTGCCGCAGTTCCGCCAGCGCCTGCGCGTGGACGGCAGCCTGCGCCGCGAGGAAACGCTGCAGATCGAAAGGGTCGCTCATCTCTTCGAGGTGGTGCAGGATCGGACGGATGCAACCCGCCGGGGCTCTGGCAACGCCCCTGGCGGCCCGGGGAGGGCGATATGGCCGAAGACCCGCTCGCCCGGCGCCGCCGCCAGTTCCCGAAGCTGAAGGGCTGGCACCGCAACCGCAGCGGAAACTGGCAGATCGAGATCCGTCAATTCCGGGTGACGATGTTCGAGAACGCGCTCGGCTGGGGCGCCGTGATCAGCCATCCGCGCCGTCCGGAAGGCCGCTTCACGGCCGGCCGATATGGCAGTTTCGTGGAGGCGCAGGACGCCGCGTTCGATCTGCTGGTGCTGCTGGAGAGGCAGCTCGCCGATTGCTGAAGCACAACCACACACAGAATGTGCGGCACATCAGGACCGGATCATCGGGGAAAAAATGGTGGGCGACACAGGGATCGAACCTGTGACCACTCCCGTGTGAAGGGAGTGCTCTACCGCTGAGCTAGTCGCCCGCACCGGCGCCTCTCCTAGTCGGCGCGCGCCGCGTCGTCAAGAATGGGCGGCGACCTTCGAAGGCTCGGCCGCATGGCCGCCGCCCAGCACCTGTCGCACGGCCGCGGGCAGGGCGTCGAAATGCTGGATCACGACATCGGGTTCCAGCGTCTCGATCGGCACGTCGGTATAGCCGAAGGGCACGCAGATCGTCGGGATGCCCGCCGCCTTGGCGGTGGCGATGTCCGTGCGCGAATCGCCGATCATCACGGCGCGCGCGGGATCGCCCCCGGCGGCCTCGATCGTCAGCGTCAGGTGCCGCGGGTCGGGCTTGTGGAAGGGGAAGCTGTCGCGCCCGGCGACCGAGGCGAAGCGCTGGGCGATGCCGAAATGATCGAGGATCAGACGCGTGTGCAGGATCGGCTTGTTGGTGCAGACGGCGAGCAGATAGCCCTCCGCCGCGAGGGCGTCGAGCGCGCCGAGCACGCCGTCGAAGAGATGGCTGTGGGAGGCGACATCCTCCGCATAGATCAGCAGGAAATCCTCGAACAGCCGCTCGAGCGTCTCGGCATCGAGCGGCCGGCCGGAGACGCGAAAGCCGCGCTCGATCAGCGCCCGCGCGCCCGCGCCGACCAGTTCGCGCGCCCGCTCCAGCGGCAGGGCCGGCAGCCCCTCGCGGACCAGGATGACGTTGAGCACGCGCATGATGTCGGGCGCGGTCTCGGCGAGCGTGCCGTCGAGATCGAAGACGACGATCGGGGGCAGGGTCATGGGAAAGGCCGCTCCTGGCGCATGGGTCGCAGCGCTTAAACGGGTTCGCCCGGCTTTTGGCAAGGCGCGCCGGTCCGCCATCCCGGACCGCCGGCACGATGCCATCATCGCCTCCGGCATTGGTGCTATCGTGCCGGCGATTCGTGGAAGGAACAGTATCGTGTCTCGATCCCCCGGACGTTTCGTCACCCTGGTGCTGGGTCTCTGGCTGGCGCTGGCCGGTGTCGCTGTCGCCGCCCCCTTCGATTTCGCGCCCGCGCCCCAGACCGACCTGAACCGCGTCTACCGCGTCGACAAGGCGACCGGCGAGGTCGCCGCCTGCCAGTTCCAGCTCAAGGAGGGCGGCGTCGGCGTCACTGTCTGCTTCCCGCCGGGCGAAGGCGCCGGGGCCCAGGCGCCGAGCGACTACACGCTGATGCCCTCGCGGCACGAGCGCGAAGGCGGCATCTTCCGGGTCAATATCCGCACCGGCGAGATGAGCATCTGCTACGTCTTCGACGACAAGACCGTCTGCACGCCCCAGGCGAAATAGGGCGTCCGCAACATTCGGCCACCGCGGGCCGGCAAAACCGCAGGACCTATGGCGGGCATGCGTCCGCTTGCGGTCGTCAGCCGCGCGGGCTGCATGCTAGACCACGTGAACGCCCTTTCCTTTCGCGTCACGGAAGCCCGCCATGCTGAAGCTGAACGATCCGTCCCTTCTCAAGTCGCAGTGCTATGTCGATGGCGCCTGGATCGGCGAGGGCGTCGATGTGGTCGATAATCCGGCTACGGGCGAGCTGCTCGCGAAGGTGCCGCGCTTCGGGGCGGACGAGACCACGGCCGCTGTCGAGGCCGCCTCGCGTGCCTTCAAGCCCTGGGCGAAGAAGTCAGCCAAGGAGCGCTCGATCATCCTGCGCAAATGGTTCGACCTGATCATGGCGAACCAGGAAGACCTGGCGCAGATCATGACCGCCGAGCAGGGCAAGCCGCTGACGGAATCGCGCGGCGAGGTCGCCTATGCCGCCTCCTTCGTCGAGTTCTACGCGGAAGAGGCCAAGCGCATCTATGGCGAGACGATTCCCTCGCCCTTTCCGAATTCGCGCATCATCATCCAGAAGCAGCCTGTCGGCGTCTGCGCCGCGATCACGCCCTGGAATTTTCCGGCGGCGATGATCACCCGTAAATGCTCGCCGGGGCTGGCCGCCGGCTGCACCTTCGTGGTCAAGCCCGCCCCCGACACCCCGCTGACGGCCTTTGCTCTGATTGAACTCGCCATCCGTGCCGGCTTCCCCAAGGGCGTGCTCAACATCGTCACGGGCGATGCGGTGGCGATCGGCAAGGTCATGACGACACATCCCGCCGTGCGCTTCATCGGCTTCACCGGCTCGACGCCGGTCGGCAAGCTGCTGATGCAGCAGGCGGCATCCACCGTGAAGAAGGTCGGGCTCGAACTGGGCGGTAACGCGCCCTTCATCGTCTTCGACGATGCCGATGTCGATGCTGCCGTGCAGGGCGCCATCGCCGCCAAGTTCCGCAACATGGGTCAGACCTGTGTCTGCACCAACCGCCTCTTCGTGCAGGACGGCATCCATGACGAGTTCGTCGCCAAGTTCGCCGGCGAGGTCGCGAAGATGAAGGTCGGCAACGGCACCGAGGTTGGGGTCGTCCAGGGCCCGCTGATCAACGAGCGCGCCATCGAGAAGGTCGAGCGCCATGTCGCGGATGCCGTCGCCAACGGCGCCAAGGTCGTGGTCGGCGGCAAGCGCCACGCGCTCGGCCGCACCTTCTACGAGCCGACCGTGATCGCCGGTGCCACCACCACCATGCTGATGACGCGCGAGGAGACCTTCGGCCCCGTCGCCCCGGTCTACCGCTTCAGCACGGAGGAGGAGGTCGTCGCGCTCGCCAACGACACGCCCTTCGGGCTGGCCGCCTATTTCTACTCGAAGGATCTCGGCCGTGCCTTCCGCGTCGCCGAGGAGCTCGAATACGGCATGGTCGGCATCAATTCCGCCATGCTCGGTACGGAGGTCGCCCCCTTCGGCGGCGTCAAGGAATCCGGTCTCGGCCGCGAGGGCTCGCTCCACGGCATCGAGGAGTTCGTCGAGATCAAATACATGCTGATGGGTGGCCTCGGGGCTTGAACCCGGCCGCATCCGCCGTCATTGCGGGGACGTCGCGACGCGGCGATCCGGGAGCGGCCAACGCGCCTCCCGTCGGATCGCTGCGCTGCGCTCGCCATGACGTCGCGTTGAGGACAACCCCATGAGCTCCGACGATCTCAAGAAGCAGGCTGCCGCCCGCGCGCTCGAACTCGTGACGCCCGGCATGCGGCTCGGCCTCGGCACTGGCTCGACCGCCAAGCACTTCGTCGATCTGCTCGGCGCACGGGTCGCGGAGGGGCTCGACGTCCTCTGCGTCTCGACCTCGGAGGTCACCGAGGCGCAGGCTCGTGCATTGTCGATCCCGATGTCGACGCTGGACGCGACGCCGGAACTCGACCTCACCATCGACGGCGCCGACGAGGTCGATCGCGAACTGCGCCTGATCAAGGGCGGCGGGGCGGCGCTTCTGCGCGAGAAGATCGTCGCCGCGGCCTCCGCCCGCATGGTGGTGATCGCCGACGACACCAAGCTGGTCGAGCGGCTGGGGCGTTTCCCGCTGCCGATCGAGATCGTTCCTTTCGGCATGGAGGCGACGCGTCGTGCTGTGCTCGCGGCCATGGCGGGGGCAGGGGCGGCGGGCGATCTCGTCCTGCGTCGTAAGGCCGATGGCAGCGTGCTGGTGACCGATGGCGGCCATTGGATCCTCGACGCCCATCTCGGCGAGATTGCTGAGCCCGAGTCACTGTCGACCGCACTCGCCGCGATCCCCGGTGTCGTCGAGCACGGTCTTTTCATTGGCCTCGCCGATGCCGCGATCCTGGCGGGAGCGGCCGGGCTGACCGTCCTGGGCCGGCTGGACTGAGCCGGATCGGGCGCCTGCGCCGTCGCAGCGCGACATCACTGCGCCGTAAAATGCCTTTTCACTCGACGGTCTCATGCTCTAAGGAGACCCGCGATGCGGGCTCCGGTACCGGGGCTTCCTGAGTCGGTGGAAACCGGGCAGGGCTGATTCAACGAATGGCCGGGTCGCCCGCTGGGCGCCGACCGCCACTCCAGCAACGATGGCGCGATCCGGCGCAGGACGAAGGGGCTCATAATGATCCGTCACCATTTCGCCGGCGTGGCCGTCAGCCTGGCGCTCGTGCTCGCCGGGCCGGTTCAGGCGCAGACGGCGGCGCCGCAGGCCCAGACCGAGATTCCTCAGAGCTGGCTCGAGGCCGGTCGCGATGTCGTCGTGCTCTCGGGTCTGGGCGATTCCTTTGACGCGATCTATCGCGAGTTCCGTGAGCGCGTGAGCCAGACCGTCGGCACGACACGCCCCGAGGTCCGCAAGGACATGGAGCAGGTCATCGAGTCGCTGCGGCCCGAGGCCGAGAAGAAGAAGCAGGAGATCGTCGCCTCGGCCGCCTATATCTTCGCCAAGCGGATGAGCGAGGCGGATCTCAAGGAGGTCGCCGCCTTTTTCCGTTCACCGGTCGGGCAGCGGTACAACGCGATGCGCCCGGGCGCGATCGACGAGATTTTCGCCCTGCTGCAGCCCTGGAGCGTGCAAACCAGCAACTTCCTGTTCGACCGCTTCAGCGAAGAGATGCGCAAGCGCGGCCACAAGCTCTGAGCGTTATCGATCTTCAGGGTTGAACGAGGCCGCCGGTCGCCCCGGCGGCTTTCGTCGTTTCGGGATCCGTCGCTGGGGGCGGTGAGCCGCTTGGAGACCCGCATGGGCCAACCGATTGTTCTCGTCACCGGCGGATCCGGCTTTCTGGCGGGCCACTGTATCCTGGCGCTGCTGCAGGCGGGCTACAGCGTCCGGACGACGATGCGCTCGCCGGGCCGGGAGGCCGCCCTGCGTGCCGCGCTCGCAGCGGCAGGCTGCGTGGCCGGAGCGCGCCTCTTGGTGCGGCAGGCCGATCTGATGGCCGACGATGGCTGGCGGGAGGCGGCGCTGGGCTGTGAGCGGGTGCTGCACGTCGCTTCGCCGCTGTCGGCAGCGGCACCGAAGCATGAGGACGAACTGATCCGCCCCGCCCGCGAGGGCACGCTGCGGGTGCTGCGCGCGGCCCGCGAAGCGGGCGTCGGCCGCGTCGTCCTGACCTCCTCCTTCGCGGCGATCGGCTATGGCCGCACGCTGCAGCGGCCCTTCACCGAAAGCGACTGGACGGACACGGGCGACGCTGCGCTCGCCGCCTATCCCAAATCCAAGACGCTGGCCGAGCGCGCCGCCTGGGACTTCGTCGACCGCGAGGGCGGGGGGCTCGAACTGGCGGTGGTCAATCCGGTCGGCATCTTTGGCCCGCTGCTCGGTCCCGATCTTTCCGCCTCGATCCTGCTGGTGAAGAGCATGCTGGAGGGGCGGCTCCCGGCTGTGCCGCGGCTGATGTTCGGCGTCGTCGATGTCCGCGATGTCGCCGACCTGCACCTGCGCGCCATGACCCACCCCGCTGCCGCGAACGAGCGCTTCATCGCCACGGCGGGCGATTTCCTGACCATGCAGGAGATCGCGCTCATTCTGCGCGACAGGCTGGGCCCTGCGGCGAGCCGGGTCTCGGCGCGCGTCCTGCCGGACTGGCTGGTGCGCTTCGTCGCCCTGTTCAGCGCCGCCGCGCGCCAGGCGGCGACGCCCGAACTCGGCCGCCCCAAGACCGCCTCCAGCGCCAAGGCACAGGCCATGCTGGGTTGGGAGCCGCGCCCGGCTGCCGATGCGCTGGCGGCGACGGGCGAGAGCCTGATCAGGCTGGGGCTGGTCGGCGCGGGCCGCTGATCGACCGTCAGTCCTCGCTCGCCTTGAAGCGGTTGAGCCCCTTCATCACGAACGGGGCCACCAGCGCCACGAAGGCCACGCCGAGCAACGTCGCCGAGATCGGGTTCTCGAGCAGGATCATCGGGTCGCCGAGGCTGATCTGCAGCGCCCGGCGCAGTTGCGCCTCCGCCATTGGCCCGAGGATCAGGCCGACGACCATCGGCGCGACGGGGTAGTCGTAGCGCCGCATCAGATAGCCGAGATAGCCGAACAGGAAGAGCATTCCGAGCTCCACCGGCGAGGCGTTGACCGCGAGCGTGCCCATCGTCGCGAAGACGAGGATGCCGGCATAGAGCCAGGGCTGCGGCACGGCGAGCAGCTTCACCCAGAGCCCGATCAGCGGCAGGTTGAGGATCACCAGCATCACGTTGGCGATGAAGAGCGACGCGATCAGGCCCCAGACGAGGTCCGGCTTCTCCGCAAACAGGAGCGGGCCGGGGTTCAGCCCGTATTGCTGGAAGCCGGCCAGCATGATCGCCGCCGTCGCCGAGGTCGGCAGGCCGAGCGTCAGCAGCGGCACCAGCGTGCCGGCGGCAGAAGCGTTGTTGGCCGCTTCCGGACCCGCGACACCCTCGATCGCGCCCTTGCCGAACTCGTCGGGATATTTGCAGAGCTTCTTTTCGGTCGAATAGCTCAGGAAGGTCGGAACCTCCGCGCCGCCCGCCGGCAGCGCGCCGATCGGGAAGCCATAGGCCGTCCCGCGCAGCCAGGGCGCCCAGGAGCGCTTCCAGTCCTGCTTGCTCATCCAGAGCGAGCCCTTGATCGGGATGATCTCCTCGGGATCCCGGAAGCGCTTGGAGGCGACATAGAGCGCTTCGCCCACCGCGAAGAGCCCGACCGCCAGCGTCGTCACCTCGATGCCGTTGAGCAGTTCCGGCACGCCAAAAGTCAGCCGCGCCTGGCCGGTCAGCTTGTCGATGCCGACGAGGCCCAGCGTGATGCCCAGGAACAGGCTGGTCAGCCCGCGCAGCGGCGAGTCGCCGAAGGTCGCCGAGACGGTGACGAAGGCGACGATCATCAGCGCGAAATAGTCCCAGGGGCCGAACTTGATCGCGACCTCGACCAGCCAGGGTGCGAGGAAGGTCAGCCCGATCGTGGCGATCAGCCCCGCCACGAAGGAGCCGATCGCGGCAGTGGCGAGCGCCGGGCCGCCGCGGCCGGCCTTGGCCATCTTCGAGCCTTCGAGCGCGGTCGCGAGCGAGGCGCTCTCGCCGGGCGCGTTCAGCAGGATGGCGGTCGTCGAGCCGCCATACATGCCGCCGTAGTAGATGCCGGCGAACATGATCAGCGATCCTGCCGGATCGAGCTTGAAGGTCACCGGCAGCAGCAGCGCCACCGTCAGCGCCGGGCCGATGCCCGGCAGCACGCCGACGGCCGTGCCGAGGAAGACGCCGATCAGGCAGAACAGCAGCTTCGAGGGCTCCAGCGCGACGCCGAAGCCGTTGATGAGCGAGACGAAGGTATCCATCTCAGGCGCTCCTCACAGGAACAGGCGTTCGAGCGGCCCGGCCGGAAGCAGCAGGGTCAGGAGCTTGGCGAAGACGAGGAAGATGACGAGGCCGAGCACGAAACCGATCGCCGCGTCGACCGCCAGCGCCCGCCGACCGAAGCCGCGCGCCGTGCAGGCGAACAGGATGGTGATGGCGATCACGAAGCCGGCGCCGGTCGCGATGCACAGGATCAGTCCCGCGAGCCCACCGACGATCCACAGGAGCGCCCCGCGGTCCGCCGCCTCCGGCTTCGGCAATCCGCCGCGGAAGGCCATCACGAGGTGCGACAGGCCGAGGATCACCAGCCCGGCGCAGGCCACCATCGGCATCGCGGTCGGCCCGAGCCCGTAATTCGAGGTGATCGTCTGCTGGGAGGCGTCGTAATAGACCACGCCGGCGAGGGCGAGCAGCAACAGGCCGACGAGGAGGGCGGGCCTGTCAGCGCCGCGTGACGGGGCATCGTTCGTCATGGCGTATCCATCATCGGCTGTTCGGTGTGCGGGCGGTGAAGTCGGCGTGAAGGGAAAAAAAGGGGGCCGGTCGCCGGCCCCCTGGTCTTGCTTGGCGGTGCGCCGGGCTTACTTCACCAGGCCGACATCCGTCATCACCTTGCTGACGCGCGTCTGCTCGGCCTTCAGGAAGGCGTCGAAGGCGGCGCCACCGAGATAGGCGTCGTCCCAACCGCGGGCCTTCAGGATTTCGGCCCATTCCTTCGACTTGACCATCTTCTCGACCGCGTCGGACAGGGTCTTGGTCTGGTCGGCCGAGAGACCGGGAGGAGCGACGACCGAGCGCCAATTCATCAGCTCGAGATTGACGCCACCTTCCTTCAGGGTCGGAGCGTCGGGAGCATTGGCGAGGCGCGCCGGAGCCGAAACGCCGATCACCCGCAGCTTGCCGGCCTTGATCTGGCCCTCGAACTCGCCATAGCCGGAAATGCCGGCCGTCACGCGCCCGCCCAGCATGGCGGCCAAAGCCTCGCCACCACCCGAGAACGGGATGTAGTTGATCTTCTTGGGATCGCCGCCGGCGGCCTCGGCGAAGAGCGCGGCCAGGATGTGGTCGGCGCCGCCGGCCGAGCCGCCCGCCCAGGTCACCTTGGCAGGATCGGCCTTGACGCGATCGGCCAGATCCTTGGCGTTCTTGATCGGTGACTCCGTCGGCACGACGATGACGAGCGCCTCGGCCGTCAGCCGCGCGATCGGCGTCACCTGCGTCAGGTTCACGGGCGACTTGTTCAGCAGGATCGCGCCGACCATGACGAAGCCGTTGACCATCAGCTGGCTGCCGTCGCCCTTGGCGTTGATCAGCTGCGCAAGGCCGATCGTGCCGCCGGCGCCGGTGACGTTCGTCACCTGCACGCTCTTGGCGATGCCCGAGGCGGTGAGCGCCTGCTGCATCGAGCGCGCCGTGCCGTCCCATCCGCCGCCGGGAGCCGCGGGGGCCATGATCTTGAGCTCGAGCTGGGCGAAGGCGGCCGTCGACAGGCCGGCCACCGCGACGGCGGTGACGGCGCAGCGCTTGAGAAGGGATGTCAGCATGTATTTCCTCCGCTCGCGGATGGGACCGCGCGATTTTTGGGCGACGCCCGCCAGTGGCACTTCGCCGCGTATGCCGTCAATTGCGCCCGATTGATCAATCCGGAGTCAAGACAATTCGCCGGCCCACGCGGCTCTAGTGCTGGGCCCCGCGATGGCTTAAGCGCTCGCCGATGAACCAGACCTCTTCCGTCGCCACCCGTCCGGCCGCCGGGTCCGTCCCGGCACGGCTTGCGGCGATTGGTGCGGCGCTCCTCCTGGCATTGCCACTCGCCATGTGGATCGCCAACCGCTCCGCCCCGCTCATGCTGGCGCTGGCGGCTGCAGCCTTCTGCGCGGCCGCGCTCGCCGAGGAAGGCTGGCGACCCTCCCTGCACCGGGCGGCAGCTCTGCTGCGCGGCCCGATCGGGCTCGCCCTGTCCGGATTCCTGCTCTGGTCCCTCGTCACGATCGCTTGGAGCCACCGGCCGCTTGCGAGCCTCGCGGCCTGGGGCGAGTTTGCGCTGCCGCTGACCTGCGGCGTCGCCATCGCGGCATCCGGCCGCTTTCGGCCGGGCCCTGCGCTCGGCCGCGCGCTGGCGATCGTTGTGGCTGTGGCCGCCGTCATGATGATGGCGGAACTGGCCACCGGGCTCGCCATCAGGCGCGCGCTCGATATCGGCCGCCAAGTGACCTACATGTTCAATCGCCCGGTGCTGACCTGCCTCATCTTGGCTCCCGTCGCCCTGGCGGCGCTGCCATGGCAGGGACCCTCGCGGCGGTGGAGCATCGCCCTGGCCGTGCCGGTCGTCCTCGCCGTCGCCTGGGCCTGCCTCGGCTCGGAGAGCGGTGCGGCCGGTTTCGGTCTGCTCGTCATGGCTGCGGCCGCGGGGCTGGCGCTCCTGGCCCCCCGGCTTGCCTGGGCAGCCGTCACGCTCGGCTTCGTCGCGACGATGATGTTGGCCCCGGTCGTCGGACGCCTGGGCGATGCGGCCCTGCCGGCGGCACTCCATGAGCGCCTCGCCAACTCCCATTCGCGCGACCGTGTCGACATCTGGCTGTCCTTCGGCGAGGCGACGCTGGCGCGGCCCATCCGTGGTGCGGGATTCGGCACGTCGCCGACGCTCGACCGCCACCCTGTGGCCGCTGAGGTCTCGCCGCCGCGTCGCGCGCTGCTGGCGGTCGGTCACCCGCACAACGCTCCACTCCAGGCCTGGACCGAGACCGGTGCGATCGGCGTCGCGCTGCTCACCGTCGCCGGGCTCGCCCTGCTGATGCGGCTGAGGAGTCTCCCCGGCCGCGATCTGGCACCGCGCCTCGGCCTCTTCGCCGCGGCCTTCGCCGTCGCGGCTGTGGCGCATGGCGCCTGGCAGGGCTGGTGGATTGCAGGCCTGACCATGGCGGCGCTATGGCTGTTCCGGCTGCCCGTCGGTTCGGATACCGGGGATCGCGCGGCGTGAGAGGACATCATGGCTGAATTCGACGTCGATCTCTTCGTCATCGGGGCCGGCTCCGGCGGAACCCGCGCCGCCCGCATCGCCGCCGGCCATGGCGCCCGCGTGATGATCGCGGAGGAGGACCGCATCGGCGGGACCTGCGTCATCCGTGGCTGCGTGCCGAAGAAGCTCTTCGTCTATGCCAGCCGCTTCGCCGAGGAGGTCGAGGACGCCGCCGGTTTCGGCTGGACGGTCCAGAAGCCCGACTTCGACTGGCCGACGCTGCGCGATGCCGTCGCCAACGAGGTCACCCGCCTCTCCGGCCTCTATCGCAAGGGGTTGAACGGCGCCGGCGTGACCATCCGCGAGGAGCGCGCCACCGTCGTCGATGCCCATACCGTGCGCCTCGCCAAAAGCGGCGAGACGATCCGCGCCCGCCACATCCTCGTCGCCACCGGCGGCTGGCCCTCCTTCGATCCGCCGATTCCCGGCGGCGAACTCGGCATTTCCTCGAACGAGATTTTCCATCTGCCCAGCTTGCCGAAGCGCATGCTCGTCGTCGGCGGCGGCTATATCGCGCTCGAATTCGCCAGCCTCTTCGTCCGTCTCGGCGTCGAGGTCACCGTGCTCCACCGCGGCGACAACGTGTTGCGCGGCTTCGACGAGGACATCCGCAACCGCCTCCGCGATGCGCTGGAGCATGCCGGCATCCGCTTCCGCCTCGGCTGCACGGTTCAGAGCATCGAACTGCTGCCCGATGGCTGCCGCCGCGCCCATTGCGCCAGCGGCGACCCCATCGATGCCGATGTCATCCTCGTCGCGACCGGCCGCCGCCCCAACACCGCCGGCCTCGGCCTCGCCGAGGCGGGCGTCGCACTGGGATCTCTGGGCGAGGTGCTGGTCGATGACGACTCGGCCAGCAGCGTGCCCTCGATCCACGCGGTCGGCGACGTCACCAACCGCGTCAACCTGACCCCGGTCGCGATCCGCGAGGGCCACGCCTTCGCCGACACGACCTTCGGCAACAAGCCCTGGCGGACGGACCATGGCCTGATCGCCTCGGCCGTCTTCACGACCCCGGAGATCGGCACGGTCGGCCTTTCCGAGGTCCAGGCCGCCGCGGCTGGCCACGAGTTGCGCATCTTCGAATCCGCCTTCCGGCCGATGAAGGCGACGATCTCGGGCCGCAACGAACGCGTCTATATGAAGCTCGTCGTCGACGCGAAGACCGACAAGGTGCTCGGCGTCCATATCCTCGGCCATGACGCCGGCGAGATCATCCAGGCCGTTGCCATCGCGGTGACGATGGGCGCGACCAAGGCCGATTTCGACCGCACCGTCGCGCTGCATCCGAGCGCGGCGGAGGAACTGGTGACGATGCGGACGCCCCGGGCGGGCTGACCCGAGCCGGCGGGGGCGACGGCTTGTCCCGCGTCACCGCGAGACCTCTCGCTAACCGGGCTGCTCTTCAAGGGCGAGGATTGTATCGTGCCGGCCTGATCGGAGCAGGCGCGCAAGCCCGCCATCGGGGTTGAATCGGCGTCCGAACCGGCTCATGCGCCATCTCATCGCCTTCAAGCGCGCTGCGATCGATCTGAATCGATTTGTCAGCTGTAGCCGGCAAGTGGCTGGGCCGATTCAGCTTTCGCTAACCATGATCGGCTCGCGGCCCTGCGCTGCGGGCGCGTTCGCCGTGGTGGCCTTTGCGTCGCCTTGGGTGTATAGGCGCGCCTTCGCGCTTTCGAAGAGGTTAACCCGCGCGAGCGAAGTCAGGAGCAGCACCCATGTCGGAGCGGTGGACGCCCGAGAGCTGGAGGGCCAAGCCCGTCCAGCAGATCCCGGATTATCCGGACCAGGCAGCCCTGAGGGCGGTCGAGCAGCAGCTCGCCGGCTTTCCGCCGCTCGTTTTTGCGGGTGAGGCGCGCAAGCTGAAGAAGGCCCTCGCGAAAGTCGCAAACGGTGAGGCCTTCCTGCTCCAGGGCGGAGACTGTGCCGAGAGCTTCGGCGAACACTCGGCCGACAACATCCGTGATTTCTTCCGGCTCTTCCTGCAGATGGCGGTGGTGCTGACCTTCGCGGGCGGCTCGCCCGTGGTGAAGGTCGGGCGCATCGCCGGCCAGTTCGCCAAACCGCGGTCGGCTCCGACGGAGACCGTCGGCGGCGTCGAGCTGCCGAGCTACAAGGGCGACATCGTCAACGACAACGCCTTCACGCCCGAGGCGCGCACGCCCGATCCGCGCCGCCAGCTCGAGGCCTATCGCCAGTCGGCGGCGACGCTCAATCTGCTGCGCGCCTTCGCCACCGGCGGCTATGCCAATCTCGACAACGCGCATCGCTGGATGCTCGGCTTCGTCAAGGATGCGCCGGCCTCCTCGCGCTACAACGAGGTCGCCGAGCGCATCACCGAGGCGCTCGACTTCATGCGCGCCATCGGCATCGATCCCGAGACGCATCCCGAGATGCGGACGACCGATTTCTACACCAGCCACGAGGCGCTGCTGCTCGGCTACGAGCAGGCGATGACCCGCGTCGATTCGACGACGGGCGACTGGTACGACACCTCCGGCCACATGGTCTGGATCGGCGACCGCACGCGCCAGCTCGACCATGCCCATGTCGAGTTCTTCCGCGGGATCCGCAACCCGATCGGCCTGAAATGCGGCCCCTCGACCACGGTCGACGGCCTGCTGAAGCTCATCGACGTGCTCGACCCGCAGAACCAGGCCGGCCGGCTGACCCTCATCGGCCGCTTCGGTGCCGACAAGGTCTTCGACAACCTTCCGGCGCTGGTGCGGGCCACCAAGCGGGAAGGGCGCAATGTCGTCTGGTCTTGCGACCCGATGCACGGCAACACGGTCAAGGCCGCCAGCGGCTACAAGACCCGTCCCTTCGACCTGATCACGACCGAGGTGAAGAACTTCTTCGCCGTCCACCAGGCCGAGGGCACCCATGCCGGCGGCCTGCATCTCGAGATGACCGGCAAGAACGTCACCGAATGCACCGGTGGTGCGCGCGGCATGACCGATGCCGACCTGAACGACCGCTACCACACGGTCTGCGATCCCCGCCTCAATGCGGAGCAGGCGCTGGAGCTGGCCTTCCTCGTCGCCGAACTGGTCAAGCGCGAGCGCGCCGGCCGGGCGCGCCCGGAGGTCGAGGCTGCCGAGTGAGGCGCGAGCCTATCGGGGTCCAAACGTAAAGGCCGGGGCGCGTCGCCCCGGCCTTTTTATGTCGGCGATCGGTTGCTGGGTCAGAACTTCAGCGCGGCGGCGACGCGGCCGGTATTGATCGTCGTGGTCGTGCCCTCGACATCGGCGAACCGAACGATCTGGTACTCGGCACGCAGGAACAGGTTGTCCGTCAGCGCCATGTCGATACCGCCGCCGGCGGTCAGGCCGAAGCCGTAAACATTGCTCTTGGTGGAGCCGACGCGGAGCGGATAGCCCGCCGCGACCACGTTGTTCTCGATCGCGCCCGTCACCGGGTTGGTGCGGGTGAAGCGCCAGGTCGCGTCGATCGTCGAGGTCGTGTCGAAGCGGCCTACCGCGCCGCCGATGGTCGCGAAGGGCATGATCCGGCCATAGGCCCAGCCCATGCGGATGCGCGCGGTGGCATAGTCCTTCAATTCCGCACCATGGCGGGTCGTCAGCGTGTAGTCGTTGACCGTGCCGTCGGAAGTCGTGCTGCGTCGTCCGATGAAGTCGCTGATCAGATAATTGTGGTTCGACCGGGTATAGTCCGCCTCCAGGCCGAGGATCACGTCGCCGAAAGTGAAATTGTAGCCGGTAAAGCCGAAGAAGGTCGCGCCGCTGTCGGTCTTCGAGGGCAGGTTGCCCACCAGATTGCCCATGTTCACCTCGCTGCCGAGCAGCGTGTTGCGATAGGCGTAGTTGGCGAGGTTCTGAAGCCCGTTGCCGGGCTCGAACTTGGTGGACGAGAGGCCGGAGCCGCCGCCGAAATAGAAGCCCGACCACTTCGCGTAGCTGTCGAACTCGGGCGCGGGCGGCGCGTCGTCGATCTGAGAGCCGCGCAGCACCGGATAGTCGGCGGCAAAGGCGCCGCCCGCGGTGATTACAGAGCCAGCCAGAAGGACTGCGGCGAGGGCTGCGGCTGGTCGATGGATGAAGCGGGTACGCATGGTCGTTTCTCCGAACGACGGCCGGCAGTCTTGCAGGAGCGGCACGTACCCGATTCATGCGCGCTTAACCCTAACGCGAGGTTAAGCGCAGCCCCGTCAGGCCCTGTGGCACGCGATTGCCGGGCCGAAGCGGTCGCGCTACAGCCCCCGCCATGACCGAACGCTCCTTCCGCCTCGCCCTCGCGCAGACGAGTCCGCTCCCCGGAGATGTGGCAGGCAATGTCGCGATGATCCGTGCCGCACGGGCGAGGGCGGCGACAGCTGGAGCGGATCTGGTCCTGTTTCCGGCCGCCGCCTTGGCCGGGACGTCCTCGGCGGCTCTGCTGCGGCGGCCGGCCTTTCTCGATGCCTGCCGGCGGGCCTGCGAGGATCTGGCGCGCGAGACCGCTGATGGCGGGCCGGCGCTGTTGCTCGGCTTGCCCTGGCGCGAGGACGCTTCCCTCTACGCGGCTCAGGCGCTGCTCGATGGCGGCCTTATTCAGGCCGTGCGCTTTCAAGTGGCGGTCGGCGGCTCTGTATCCGCACCCTTCGAGCCGGGGCCTCTGCCCGGACCGGTGCCATTCCGGGGCCTGCTGCGCCTGGGCCTCGTTTCCGGCGACGATCTTGCGGATGAGGAGGTCCCGGAATGCCTCGCCGAGACGGGGGCCGAGCTGCTGCTGTCTTCCGCCGCCGCGGTCTACCGGCGGGGCGGCACCGACCACCGTCTCAACCGCTCCGTCGCGCGGGTCGTCGAGACAGGCCTTCCGCTAGTCTGGCTGAATGCCGTCGGCGGCGGTGAAGAGGGCATCTGCGACGGCGCCTCCTTCGTGCTCGCCGCCGACCGCAGCCTGACGCATCAACTGCCCGCCTTCCGCGACGCGCTCACCGTCACCCGATGGACCCGTCGCGGCGGCGTCTGGGTCTGCGAACCCGGCGAGGCGATCCCGCTGGAGGCCGGCGACGAGGCGGATTATGCCGCCTGCATGCTCGGCCTGCGCGAGCATCTCCGGCTTGCGCCTGAGACGGGCGTTCTCGTCGAATTCAACGACGAGGCAAGCCTTCTCGGTTCGGCGCTGGCTGTGGATGCGCTGGGGCCGGAGCGGGTCGCGGCGGTCCGACTGGCTGGCGGGAACCCTGGGGGATTGGCCGCGACCGAGGCTGAGGCCGCCGCCGCTGCGCTGGGTGTTTCCCTGAGGGCGATCCCCGTCTCCGAAGTGGCAGGGGCGGTCGCCGAGGCGCTGACGGCCGCCGGCCTGCCCGGACCACGAGACGCGACGACAGCGGCCCGCACGGCCTTGCTCTCCGCCCTGGCGCGGGGCATGGGCCGCTGCCTGCTCGCGCCGGCGGCTCGCCATGCCACCTGTGGGCTGGAGGCGATCGGCGACCTCAATCCCGTCGGCGATCTGTCGCATACCGAGATCACGCGCCTGCTGGATCTGCGCCGCCGCTGGAAACCCGCGGAGGCGCTCGGGCCCGACAGCCTGTCGATGGGCGCTGTGCCCCAGAGCCCCCAGGCGCTGCGCCGGGAGGCCGTCCTGGGCGCGCTCGCGGCGGGAGAGCGTGTGTCCGATATCGTCGCGGCCGGCCATGAGGCCTCCGCCGTGATGGCGCTCCAGCAGGAGGCCCGGGCCGCAGCCGCCGTCGCCCGGCGGGCGCCACCGTCGATCAGGCTGATCGATCAGCAAGAGGCATGGCCGGTGCGCCACGGCTTCGTCGATGACGGAGAGCCAGCCCATCGTCCCGATGAGGCGCTGGTGAAGGGCGTCGGCCGCAGCGGCGGCGACAGCATCGATTTCTGAGGCCGGCGCGCCCGGGCTTCAGTGGACGGCAGCCGGGCCGGCGTCGCCCTTGTCGTGCCTCCCGAAGCGGTCGACCATCGTCGCGCTGGCCTCGTTGAGGCCGAGCACCTCGACCTCCGCGCCGTTCTTGCGCAGGCGCAGCACCACCTTGTCGAGCGCGCCGATCGCCGAAATGTCCCAGAAATGGGCATGGGTCAGGTCGATCGTCACCTGCGCCGGGCGCTCCTCGAAGGAGAAACCGCGCAGGAAGCTCTCGACCGACGCAAAAAAGATCTGGCCGCGCACCACATAGGTCACAGCCGTGCCGTCTGCGCTGTCGCGCTTCTCGACGGCGACGAGGCGCGCGACCTTGCCGGCGAAGAACACGCCCGAGAGCAGCACGCCGACGAGGACGCCCTTGGCGAGGTCATGTGTCGCCACCACGGTCGTCACCGTCGCCAGCATGACGATCGAGGAAGGAAGGGGATTGGTCCGCAGATCGAGGATCGAGCGCCAGGAGAACGTGCCGATCGAGACCATGATCATCACCGCGACCAGGGCGGCCATGGGGATGATCCGGACGAGATCGTCGAGCACGAGGATCAGGAAGAGCAGGAAGGCCCCGGCCACGAACGTCGAGAGCCGGCCGCGCCCGCCCGAGGTCACGTTGATCACCGACTGGCCGATCATGGCGCAGCCGCCCATGCCGCCGATCAGCGCCGAGGCGATGTTGCTGGCGCCCTGGCCGTAGCATTCCTGGCTCTTGTTGCTGGTCGTCGCGGTCATGTCGTCGACGATCTGCGCCGTCAGCAGGGACTCCAGGAGCCCCACCGCCGCCAGCGCGACCGAATAGGGAAAGATGATCCGCAGCGTCTCGAAAGTCAGCGGCACCTGCGGCAGCGCGAAGACCGGCAGCGTCGAGGGCAGTTCCCCGAGATCGCCGACGGTGCGCAGATCGAGCCCCAGCCCCCAGGCGAGAGCGGTCAGGACGACGATGGCGACGAGCGGGGAGGGGATGGCTTTCGTCAGATAGGGGAAGAGGTAGATGATCGCGAGGCCGCCTGCGATCATCGCATAGGTCAGCGACGGCACGCCGATCAGCTCCGGCAGCTGCGCCATGAAGATCAGGATGGCGAGCGCGTTGACGAAGCCGGTGATGACCGATCGCGAGACGAAGCTCATCAGGCGCCCGAGCCGGAGCGCGCCGGCCCCAAGCTGGATCAGACCCATCAGGATCGTCGCGGCGAAGAGATAGGGCAGGCCGTGTTCCTTCACCAGCGTGACCATCAGCACCGCGGTGGCGGCGGTTGCCGCCGAAATCATGCCCGGCCGCCCGCCGGCGAAGGCCGACACGCAGGCGATGGCGAAGGAGGCGAAGAGCCCGACCTTGGGGTCGACGCCGGCGATCACCGAGAAGCCGATCGCCTCGGGGATCAGCGCGAGCGCCACGACGACGCCCGAGAGAATGTCCCCCCGGATGTTGGAGAACCATTCGCGGCGATAGGCGGAGAGTCTGGTCATAGGGAACCCATGAGCGATCGGAGCCCGCGACGCGCGCAGGCTTCAGCTGGATCGGCAGTTGGGTTGTCCGGCGGATCGGCGGCCGGAAGAGCCACCCGGATTTTCACCGGGTCCGTTCGAATGCCATCATTCAGCCACGGATCATGTTGCATCGCAATAGGCCGGGCTGCGTCGCAGCATGCTTTCTGCACATGACGCCGGGGACGATTGTCGCTGCCGGCCAAAAGCGCCATAAGCGCCGCCATGACCAGCTCCGCGCCGTCCCGCCCGCCGCTCCTGCGCTTCGCGCCCTCGCCGACGGGCTATCTCCATATCGGCAATGCGCGCTCCGCCCTGTTCAACGGGCTTTATGCCCGCCGCCACGGCGGGCGCTTCATGCTGCGTTACGACGACACCGATCTCGCGCGCTCGAAGCCGGAATATGCCGCCGCCATCGCGGAGGACCTCGCCTGGCTCGGCATCACGCCCGATCTCGTCATCAGCCAGTCGCAGCGGCTGTCGCTCTACGACGCTGCCGCCGAGGATCTGCGCGCCGCGGGCCGGCTCTACCCCTGCTATGAGACCGCCGACGAGCTCGACCGGCGCCGCAAGCGCCAGCTCGCCCGCGGCCTGCCGCCGATCTACGACCGCGCCGCGCTGAAGCTCACCGCCGAGGACCGGGCGAAGCTCGAGGCGGAAGGCCGCCGGCCGCACTGGCGCTTCCTGCTCGAGCCGCGCGTCGTCGCCTGGACCGACCTGATCCGCGGCGACGCCCATGTCGACTGCGCCTCGCTCTCCGACCAGGTGCTGATCCGCGAGGACGGCAGCTATCTCTACCATCTGCCCTCTGTGGTGGACGACGCCGCGACCGGCGTGACCCACATCATCCGCGGCGAGGATCACGTCACCAATACGGCGGTCCACATCCAGATCTTCCAGGCGCTGGGCGCGGCGCTGCCGTCCTTCGGCCACCACAACCTCCTCACCACGGCGAGCGGCGAGGGATTGTCCAAGCGCCTCGGCCATCTCTCGCTGCGCGGCCTGCGCGAGGCCGGCGTCGAGCCGCTGGCGGTGGCAGCGCTGGCCACCCTGACCGGCTCCTCGGATGCCGTGCGTCCGGTGGCGAGTCTCGACGAACTGGCGGGGCTGGTCGATCTCGCCCATGTCTCGCGCGCCCCGGCCAAGTTCGACGAGCACGACCTCGACACGCTCAGCGCCCGCACCCTGCATCAGCTGCCCTATGACGCCGTGGCGTTCCGTCTGGCCGAGATGGGCGTCGATACCAGCGAACGCTTCTGGCTCGCGATCCGCGGCAATCTCGGCAAGCTCGACGAAGCCCGCCTCTGGGACGATGTCGTGCGCGGGCCGATCAGGCCGGTGATCGCCGATGCGGACTTCGCCGCGACCGCAGCCGCCTTGCTGCCGCCCGAGCCCTTCGACGCGACGACGTGGAAGAGCTGGACCGGCGCGGTCGCGGCCGCGACCGGCGCCAAGGGCAAGGCGCTGTTCATGCCCCTGCGCCAGGCCCTGACCGCGCAGGACCATGGCCCGGAGCTGGCGGCGCTGCTGCCGCTGATCGGGCGGGACAAGGCGCTGCGGCGGCTCAGGGGCGAGAGCGCCTGAAGGACTGTCATTCCGGGGCGAGCGCGCAGCGCTCGAACCCGGAACCCATGACGTTGTGAGCCCTATGCCGGTCGTCGGACGCGTGTCACCCGGTCGTGGGTTCCGGGTTCGGGCCTGACGGCCCGCCCCGGAATGACAGCTCAATCGTGCCGGTGCATCGCCGACTGATGCTTGGTGTCGCGCATCGTCGAATAGACCAGCAGCGAGACGAAAATCACGCCCGCCAGATAGTAGTAGAACCACTGCTCGTGGCCCTGCTGCTTGAAGAACAGCGCGATCGCCGGCGCGGTGCCCCCGAAGATCGAGACCGTCAGGGCATAGGGCACGGCGACGCCGGTCGCCCGGATCGCGGTCGGGAACAGCTCGGCCTTCACCACCGCATTGATCGAGGTGTAGCCGGCCACGAAGACCCAGGCGCCGGAGATCAGCAGGAAGGCGACCCAGGGCGATTTGGTGCCCGCCAGCGTCGTCAGCAGCGGCACGGTCAGGAGCGTTCCCGCGACGCCGAAGAAGATCAGCAGCGGCTTGCGGCCGATCCGGTCGGAGATCGCGCCATAGATCGGCTGCAGGATCGCGGCGAAGATCAGCGAACCGGCGATGACATAGGTCGTGGTGATGTCGGAGAAGCCGGCCGTCTGGCGCACGAAGGTCTGCATATAGGTGGTGAAGGTGTAGAAGGCCGCGGTGCCGCCGGCGGTCAGCCCGACGACGATGGCGATCTCTCGCGGGTAGCGCAGCAGGCCGCGGATCGAGCTCTCGCGCTTCACCGGGCTTTTGTTGGCTTCCGTGAAGGACTCCGTTTCGTGCATGTGGCGGCGCATCAACATCGCCGTGACGGCGAGCAGCGCCCCGATCACGAAGGGGATGCGCCAGCCCCAGGCGACGAGCTGCTCATGCGTCAGGAAGACGTTCTGGAGCAGCAGCAGTACCAGGATCGCGGTGAGCTGCCCGCCGATCAGCGTGACGTACTGGAAGCTCGAATAGAAGCCGCGATGCTCGGGATCGGCGATCTCGGAGAGATAGGTCGCCCTGGCCCCGTATTCGCCGCCGAGGCTCAGGCCTTCGATGATGCGCGCGAGCGCCAGCAGGGAAGGCGCGGCAAAGCCGATCGTCGCATAGGTCGGCGTCAGCGCGATGATCAGCGAGCCGAAGCACATCATCAGCACGGAGACCGTCAGCGAAAGGCGCCGCCCGTAGCGATCCGCCAGATGGCCGAACAGCCAGCCGCCCAGCGGGCGCACGATGAAGCCAGCGGCGAACAGCGTCGCCGCATTGAGCTGCTGCACCACCGGGTCGCTGGAGGGGAAGAAGGCCGGCGCGAAATAGAGCGAGAAGGCCGTATAGGCGTAGAAATCGTACCATTCGACGAGATTGCCGACGGATCCGACGAAGATGGCCTTGAGGCGTCGTCTGGCGTCGGCGAACTCGATGGGGCGCGGGTGCGGCTGGGATGTCGCGAGGTTGGACATGGCGATCTCCGGCGGGAGCCGCCAAGGCTGCCTTCGACGACGACAGGATGCAGTCGGCAGGCGGTTCCGGACGGCTCGCCCGATGAGGGGGGCGTCAGCCCTCTATTGCGCCGTCACCGTCATGCGTCCACGGGATATTCAAGTGATTGATGCGCCCCCGAACTGCGCAAGACGCATGATCGCCCCGTCGTCAGGGACGGATTGTCGCATTCCCGAGATTGGGTGCGAGGTTCGGCGCGACGATCCGCACGGTGCGGCGCTCGCCGGTCACGCTCTGCGTCTCGCGCTTGAGCCCGTCGCCCTTGTCCAGCACCCGCTCTCCCACGGATTGCGGGCCGACACCGGCCGATTCCGTGCCGGCGGTCGGCGAGTTCTCCGACGGCATCGGCTTCTCGTCGGGGATCTCGACGGCGGCCGGCTGCGGTGCGGGCTGTGCATTGCGGCGCCTGGGATCGGGCTTGGCCTCCCTAGGGCGCGACAGCTCGGCGGCGCGCTGCTCGGTGACGATGACGTCGCCCTTGCGCTTGTCGAGAAGGTATTCGGCGTTGCGCAGCGCCTGTGCCCAGCTCTGGCCCGGCGCCCGGCAGGTGCAGGCGGCATCGAAGCTGCGCTGGTATTTGCCCGCATTCGGCAGCGACGCATAGGGCTGGCCGGTGGAGCGGGCGACCGCGTTCTGAATCTCGCCGCCATTGGTCATGCCATAGGCGAGGGTCTCGGTGCCGGGGCAGAGCGCCTGGCACATCTCGTCGCCGCTGTCGCGGCCGCCCGGATTGTTCGCGAGCGGGAAGAAATAGCCGTCGCAGGTCCGCACGCAGACGGTCTGCGGGCCGCCGAGGCGTGGCTTTTCCGGCTCCAGCGGCTGCTCGGGATCGAGCTCTGGCAGGGTCGAATCGATTTCGCCCCGGCGCGGCTCGAGCCCGAAGATCGTCTCGAAGAAGCCGCGCTGCTGCGGCGCCCGGCAATTGGCGTTGATCGCCGCGACGAGCTGCGCGCGGCGCTGCTCGAGGGCGCCACCCTGCGCCATCTGCTGCAGATTGGCATACTGTGCCTGCAACTGGCCGATCTGCGCGCGCAAGCCCCCGCATTCGCGCGGCGGGCCTTCGCCGAAGAAAGTGAATCCGCCGCGCTCGCAACCCATGGCGCGATACTGGTTCGTCGCCTGGGCGAGCTGGGCGCCGACGCGCTGCGCCATCTGCGCGGCTCGGGGATCCCCGCCGCCGCGCTGGCCCTGCAGGCTGGCGAGTTCCGAGCGCCATGCATTGCAGGCCGGCGACTGCGCCGCCGCCGCGCCGCCGGTCAGCGCGAGCGCGAGCAGAGCCGCACCGAAGCGGCCGGGGGAACGCAGTCGAAGGCGTCTGAAGAGCATCGCGGGTCGGATCACGTCACCTGCTTGTCGGTCTCGAATGCCAGACGGCCCTTGTCCAGGGCTGGCGGGCTCGCCGGAGCACAACAGCCGCCAAACGCGACGGAACTATGGAGCGCCGCCGCCGGAGATGCGGCCGACGCTCGCCCGAATGCCATATCCGCCGCCGCCGAGCAATCGCGCCCCGACGATGGCGGAAGCGGTTGGCGCCCGCCCGCGGACTGTCTAGAAGGCTGGCGAGCCGTCCGCGCCTGTCGCGCGGCGCCACGACCGGGCGATGACGACATGACCGAACCTCTGGCGCTGGAAGCTGCCTTCATCCCCGAACTGCCGAACTATTATCGCGGCAAGGTCCGCGAGAACTACGATCTCCCCGACGGGCGCCGCATCCTGATCTCGACCGACCGGCTGAGCGCCTTCGACCGCGCCATTGCCGCCATCCCGCACAAGGGTCAGGTCCTCACGCAGACGGCGCGTCACTGGTTCGAGCAGACCGTCGACATCTGCCCCAACCATGTCCTCGAATATCCCGATCCGAACGTCGTGGTCGGCAAGCGGCTCGACATCCTCCCCGTCGAGATCGTGGTGCGCGGCTATCTCGCCGGCACCACCGGCACCTCGATCCTGACCCTGTACAAGCAGGGCCAGCGCGCGATGTACGGAGTCACGCTGCCGGACGGGTTGCGCGACAATGAGCGCCTGCCCGAGGCGATCATCACCCCGACCAGCAAGGCCTTCGACGGCGGCCATGACGAGCCGCTCTCGGCCGCGCAGATCCTGGAGGAAGGGCTGCTGACCCGCGAGCAATGGGACACCGTCAGCCGCTATGCGCTGGCGCTCTTCGCTCGCGGCCAGGCGCTCGCCGCCGAGCGCGGCCTGATCCTCGCCGATACCAAATACGAGTTCGGCACCGACGCCGACGGCACCATCCTGCTCGCCGACGAGATCCACACCCCCGACTCCAGCCGCTACTGGATGGCGGGCAGCTACGCCGCACGGTTCGCCGCCGGCGAGAAGCCGGACTCCTTCGACAAGGACTTCGTTCGCAACTGGGTCGTCGCCCGCTGCGATCCCTATAAGGAAGAGTTGCCGCCGATCCCGGCCGAACTGATCGCGCAGACCACGGCCGTCTATGTGCGCGCCTATGAGACGATCACGGGACAGACCTTCGATCCGCCGCCGGCCGGCGAACCGCCGCTGGAGCGCATCCGCCGCAATCTCGCGCGGTTTTTCTGAGCGTCAGCCCTCGTCGTCGCGATAGCTGCCGGCGAGGTGGCGGCTGCGCTCGGTCAGGGTCGAGAGCACGCGCTCGAAGACCTGCAGTTCCGCCGGCGCGATGCCCTCGGTCCAGCGCGCCTGGAAGGCGAGCGCCAGCGGCACGATCTGGGCGTAGATGCGCTCGCCCGCCGCGGTCAGCGCGACGAAGGATTCGCGCCGGTCCTGACGGTTTTCCGCCCGCGAGACGAGCCCGCGCTTCTCCAGCTCCGAGACGGCGCGCGAGACCTTCGTCTTGTGCATCTGAGCCAGCTCGCCGATGTCGCGCGAGGTCAGTCGCCCGAACTCGCCGAGCTGCGCCACCACCCGCCATTCGGGAATGCCGATGCCGAACTGCGCGTCGTAGATCCGCCCCAGCGCCCGGGCCGAATGGAAGGCCACGACATTGAGGCGATAGGGCAGGAACTGTTCCAGCCGGAGCGGCGCTTCCGGCTGGGGAGAGGGGGGCTTGGTCGTCATGGTTCGGCGCAAGCCTCCCTCAGCCGGACGCTCAGCGCGCCTTCAGCCGGTTCATGAAGCTGTCGAAGGACAGTTCCGCCACCTGCCACCAGAGCAGGTTCTCGCCGCGGAAGGCGACCATGGAATCGTAGCCGGCCTTGAAGTCGGCGCTCTTGGCCGAGGTCTCGGCGTAGTATTCCTCCGCCGCCTTCAGCGCCGCTTCCATCACCGGCAGCGGGAAGGGGCGCAGCTGCGCGCCCTGCGCCACGAGCCGGCGCAGGCCGCCTGGATTCACGAAGTCATATTTGCCGAGCATCCAGTTGTTGGCCGCTTCGCAAGCTTGCTGGACGATCGCCTGATAGTGCTTGGGCAGCTTGGCCCAGGCCTCCTTGCCGATGATCAGGTGCAGCATCGCGCCGCCCTCCCACCAGCCGGGATAGTAGTAGTATTTCGCGACGCGGATGAAGCCGAGCTTCTCGTCGTCATAGGGGCCGACGAATTCGGCCGCGTCGATCGTGCCGCGCTCCAGCGCCGGATAGACGTCGCCCGGCGCGATCTGCGTCGGCACCACGCCGAGCTTGGCGAGCACCGCGCCGCCCATGCCGCCGATGCGGAACTTCAGCCCCTTGAGATCGTCGACGCCCTTCAGCTCGTTGCGGAAGAAGCCGCCCATCTGGCAGCCGGAATTGCCGCAGGGGATCGAATAGGCGTTGAAGCGGTCGAGCACGCCGTTGACGATCTGCTCGCCCCCGCCGAAATACCACCAGCTGTGCTGCTGGCGGGCGTTCAGGCCGAAGGGGATGCCGGTGCCGAGCCCGAGCGTCGGATCCTTGCCGATGTAGAAATAGGTCGGCGAATGGGCGCATTCGACCGTGCCGGAGGAGACGGCGTCGAGCGCCTGCAGGCCGGGAACGATCTCGCCGGGCGCGAAGACCTGGATCTGGAACTTGCCGTCGGTCGCCTCGCTGACCAGCTTCGCGAATTGCTGCGCCGTGCCGAAGATCGTGTCGAGCGACTTCGGGAAGCTCGAGGTCAGCCGCCACCGCACCTCGGGCTGCGACTGCGCCACCGCGGGCATCGCGACCGGGGTCGCGGCGGCGGCGAGAGCGCCGGTTTTCAAAAAGTCGCGGCGTTTCATAAGGTGATCCTCCCACGGGCTTGTTGAACTCTTATTGGCGTGTCGCGCGCGGATTGGAAAGACATGAAACTCGCTTCGCTCATGCATGGTCGGGATGGCCGCCTCGTCGTCGTCTCGCGCGATCTCACCCGCGCCACCGACGCCTTTCCCGTCGTGCCGACTTTGCAGGCCGCGCTCGACGATTGGGACCGCCACGCCCCCCGCCTGGGGGATCTGGCGGAGGCCCTCGAGCATGGCTCGGTGCCCTCCTTCCGCTTCCACGAGCATGACTGCGCCGCGCCGCTGCCGCGCGCCTTCGGTCGCTTCGTCGCAAGCGGTGCTGCCGGCGGCGTCGCACCGGCTCGCTCGGCCGGCGCGCTGGGGCCGCGCCATCCGGTGAGGGCCCGCGACGAAGCCGCCGGACTCGTCGCCGAGCCGGGGCTGGCCGTCATCGCGGGTGAGGGAAGCGGCCGGGCCGCGCCAGACGCTGCGCCGATCCGGCTGGTGATGCTGACCTGCCGCGTGCTGGAGACGAGGGACCCCTCTGCCGGAGCCGCAGGCCCGGCCGGCGAGGTGAGCTTCAGCTTCTCGCCCGTCGCCGTCACGCCCGACGAGATCGGTCCCGCCTGGCACGAGGGCCGCATCGACCGGCCGCTGCTCTGCCGGATCAATCAGCAGCCGCTGCAGCATGGCGCGGTGGCCGGCCCCGCCGATGCGCAGGCCTCGATCGCACAAGCGGCCGGGCCGTATCCGCTCGAGGCGGGAACGATCATCGCCTGGTCTGCGCCGCTGCCGCAGGTCCAGTCGCTGCGTTTCGGCGACACCGTCCGCGTCGAGATGAAGGACGCTGCGGGCCATTCCATCTTCGGAGCGATCGAGCAGGAGATCCTGCCGCTCGGGTGAGGGGAACCGCGGCGCCCCACAGGCGTCTAGGCTTGGCGTCATACCGCTTGGCGCCTGCAGGGCCGCCCGCTACCGTGCGGCACGACCGCCCATCCTCCGCGAGAGCCGACGTCTGATGATCGACAGCATTGCCTTCTATCCCGAGACCGTCCCGCTCGCCTTCTTCGTCTGGGGGCCGGTCCTGGTGATGGTGCTGTTCTGGGCCGCGGGCATCTGGTCCAGCCGCCAGGGCGTGCCGCGCATGCTGGAGAACGACTGGAACGGCTACAATGCCGAAGACGTCGAGAAGCTCTTTGCCCTCTATGGCGAGACGCACCGCGCCCGGTATCGCAACCGGGTGCTGCCGGCCGATGTCGCCTTCGCCTTCACCTATGCCATCGTCGGCGCGATGCTGATCGCGGGGCTCGTCGTGCGGGGGCAGCCCTCGTGGGTGGCGGCGCTCTGCGGCGGCGGCTGGCTGCTCGGTGGGCTCTGCGACGTGGCCGAAAACCTGGCCGTCGCCCGCCTGCTCGACAAATATCCCAAGGTCGAGGCCGGCGACGTCGCTTTTGCGAGCCGGATGACGCAGCTCAAGCTCGTGCTGTTTCTCGCCGGGATCGCCGGAGCGATCGCCGCGGCCTATCTCGCCTTCAAACCGCTGGCGGCCTGAACGCCGCGCCGGCTCTGGCGGGAGCCGACCAGCGCAACCATATCCGGCGCGAGGCCGTCGCGCCGCTGGAGAGATGCACCTGATGAAAGCCCTCGCTTCCGCCCTTCTGGCCGGCGCTCTCGCCCTTGCCGGTCTGGCTGCGCCAGCCGCGGCGCAGGAAGATCTGATCTTCCGCAAGTCGACCGTCTGGAAGATGCTGACGCCCGACGACAAGCTCGCCGTCTACGGTGTCGATGATCCGGTCGTCGAAGGCGTGGCCTGCCATTATACTGTGCCCGAGAAGGGCGGCGTGTCGGGCATGTTCGGCGTGGCCGAAGAGGTCTCGGACGTCTCGCTCGCCTGCCGTCAGATCGGCCCGATCCGGTTCAAGGAGAAGGCCGAGCAGGGCGATGTCGTCTTCCGTGAGCGGCGCTCGCTGATCTGGAAGAAGATGCAGATCGTGCGCGGCTGCGACGCCAAGCGCAACGTCCTGATCTACATGGTCTATTCCGATAAGCTGATCGACGGATCGCCCAAGAATTCGACGTCGAGCGTGCCGATCATGCCCTGGGGCGGCACCGGCGAGCCGGCGAAGTGCGGCGAATGGATCCGGTGAACGCCGGACTCAGCCGCCGCAGGTGATGACCAGCGGCTGCTCGGGCGCTGTAGCGGCAGGCCGCGCCTTCGAGAGCGAGCCCGTGAAGTCTTCGCGAGAGGCCAAGCCGAAAGCGCTGGCGCGGGCATAGCCCTGCGCCTCGCACCAGGCGTCGGCGACGATCTTGCCGCATTCGGAGTTGCTGGAGATGCAGTCGGCGACGCCGTAGCCATCGCTGGCGGGGATCAGGAAGGTGCGCTGGCCCTTGGGGGCCGCTTCGGTCTTCGTCGTCGGCAGGACCGACAGCGAAAGCCCGGCTCCGACGATCCCGAACAGGCCGACCAGGGCAACGGCGCGACGCATGGGGTGACTTCCTCGCAAACGATGGGCGCTCAACCCTCGAATCGCGAGGATGGTTCCCAACCGTTAAGATTTGAATAAAATGGCCCGCATCCGGCGCGGCGGCGGCAAAAGCGGGGCGCCCTCTTGACGGAAAGCTCGCGCGAAGGCAAGCGTGTCGGGATGACGCGGGCCCTCAACATTATCTGCATTATTTGCCGCTAGCTCTCGCTGGCCGGCTGCTCACGTCCTCATCCTGAAACGGTAAAGACGCAAAAGCGCCCCGGCCAGCGGCCAGGATCGCCCGCCGTGACGCTTTCGCCGTTCGCCAGGATCAACACCCCGATGCCGACCCTCAGGCTCTACAACACGCTGACCCGGACGAAGGAGGACTTCGTCCCCGTCGATGCCGCCAATGTCCGCATGTATGTCTGCGGGCCGACGGTCTACGACTATGCCCATATCGGCAATGCGCGTCCGGTCATCGTCTTCGACGTGCTCTACCGGCTGCTGCGGCATCTCTATGGCGCCGATCACGTCACCTATGCCCGCAACCTCACCGACGTCGACGACAAGATCAACGCGCGTGCCGCCCGCGATTTCCCCGGCCTGCCGCTGAACGAGGCGATCGCGAAGGTCACCGAGAGCACCACCGCGCAGTTCCATGCCGACATCGCGGCGCTGGGCTGCCTGCCACCGGACGAGGAGCCCCGCGCCACCGACCATATCGGTGAGATGCAGGCGATCATCCACCGCCTGATCGCGCGCGGCGTGGCCTATGTCGCCGAGGAGCATGTGCTGTTCCATGTCCCGGCCGTGGCGGATCTGCGCGCCGCGCCGAAATACGGCGCACTCGCCCGCCGCCCGCTCGACGAGATGATCGCCGGAGCACGGGTCGATGTCGCGCCCTATAAGCGCGACCCGATGGATTTCGTGCTCTGGAAGCCGAGCCGCGATGGCGTCGATCCGGGCTGGCTCTGGCCAAACGGCGCGCCCGAGGGCATCACCCGGCCCGGCCGGCCGGGCTGGCACATCGAATGCTCGGCCATGTCGATGGCGAAGCTGCTCGAGCCCTTCGGCGGCGGGCTGGCCTGCGACGATCCGCAGAAGAACGTCTTCGACATCCATGGTGGCGGCATCGACCTCGTCTTCCCGCACCACGAGAACGAGATCGCCCAGAGCTGCTGCGCGTTTGGCGGCGCGGACGGCAGCGGCCGCATGGCGAATTACTGGATGCACAACGGCTTCTTGCAGGTCGAGGGCGAGAAGATGTCGAAGTCGCTCGGCAACTTCGTCACGATCAACGAACTGCTGGAGACGGATGAATTCGGCGGGCGCAAATGGCCCGGCGAGGTGCTGCGGCTCGCGATGCTCAAGACGAATTACCGTCAGCCAATCGATTGGACGGTGAAGGCGCTGGAGGAGGCGGAGGCGACGCTGGATCGGTGGTATGGGTGGCTCGTCGCGACTCCGATCGATGATGCCGCTTCTCCCATCGCTGCGGTCATTGAGCCATTGCTGGACGATCTAAACACCGTTGCCGCCGTTTCGCAGCTTTATCCACTGTTCGCATCGAGTACGGCCGGTGCAATGGTGGCCGGTGATGTACTCGGTTGGGATATACATGATCCTAGAACAGCCTCCGCTGTGGTGGCTTCTGCCCGTATTCTTGGCCTACTGCAGTACGATCCGGTCGTTTGGCGTGACCGAAAGAAGGCTGAGCTTAAGATCGATGATTTGCAGGTCGAAGCGCGCATCGCTGCCCGCCTAGCTGCCCGCCGCACCAAGAATTTCGCCGAATCCGACCGCATCCGCGACGAGCTCGCCGCGATGGGCATCGCCCTCAAGGACGGCAAGGATCCCGCGACCGGCGAGCCGACCACGACCTGGGAGGTGAAGCGGTGAGGGATCTCGCCGAACTGCTGGCCGCGCCGGACGAGCATGCGGTCGAACGCGCCCTGACCGATTATGCTGGGCTGGTCTCGGCAGCCTATGGTGATCGGCTGGCGGGTGTGTACCTTTTCGGAAGTCGGGCGCGCGGCTCGGCTCGCCCCGAAAGCGATGCCGACATTGCCGTCGTCTTGAGTGCGTTCTCGGGCTCGGCTCTGGACGAGAAGATGCGGCTCGTTGATCTCGCCTTCGATGCGCTCACGGACCATGGCCTGATGATTCAGCCCTGGCCCTTCACGCGCGCAGAATGGCTGGCCCATCAGGACGGGGCGCGCTTCGCCGGGCTGTTGCAGGCTGCGCGGCGGGACGCGGTGCCGCTGGTGCCTGCAGCATGAGACCGCATCTCGATAAGGCGAGACAGTCCTTGCGTTCGGCGGAGTTGCTCCTCGATGCCGGGGACTTCGACGGTGCGGTGAATCGCGCCTATTACGCCTGCTATGATGCGGCGCGAGGCAGCATCGAGACGGTGGCCGGCGTCGATACGGCCGAAGTCAAGACACATGCCGGGCTCATCCGGCTGTTCAATCTCGCCATCGTTAAGGCAGGCCATCTGCCCCTAGAAATCGGCCGGCTGATCGGGCGGGAGGAACAGTTGCGGCTGTTCGCTGACTACGGCGATGGCGTCCAGCATCGGGCCGAAGCCGATCTCGCCGTCCAGCAGGCCAGGGACTTCGTTTCGGCCTGCATCACCCTCATCGAAGATAAGAAGAAGAATCCATGACCCCGAAGATCCGCCCCGCCGGCTCGCTCTCCGTTGCCATCAAGCTCGTCATGCTGGCGATGGTGGTGCCGCGCGTGCTGCGCTTCAAGCTGCGACGCGACGCATGAGCGCGGCCCGCATCCACCTCTTCGACACGACGCTGCGCGACGGCGCGCAGACGACCGGCGTCGATTTCTCGCTCGACGACAAGCGGGCGGTCGCCGGCCTGCTCGACCGGCTGGGCATCGACTATGTCGAGGGCGGCTATCCCGGCGCCAATCCGCTCGACACCGCCTTCTTTGCCGAAAAGCCGACGAAACACGCGAAATTCGCCGCCTTCGGCATGACCAAGCGGGCCGGGCGCTCGGCCGCCAACGACCCCGGCATCGCCGCGCTGCTGGAGGCGAAGGCGGATGCGATCGTCTTCGTCGCCAAGAGCTGGGACTACCATGTCCATGTCGCGCTCGAGATTTCGCTCGAGGACAATCTCGCCGGCATCCGCGAGAGCGTCGAGGCGGCGAAGGCCGCCGGCCGCGAGGTGATGCTCGATTGCGAGCACTTCTTCGATGGCTACAAGGCCAATCCGGACTACGCGCTGGCCTGCGCCCGCACGGCCTATGAGGCCGGCGCCCGCTGGGTCGTGCTCTGCGACACCAATGGCGGCACGCTGCCCGACGAGATCGGCACCATCGTCGCCGCGGTGGAGAAGGTCGTGCCGGGCGATCATCTCGGCATCCACGCCCATGACGATTGCGGCTGCGCCGTCGCCAATTCGCTGGCCGCCATCGAGGCCGGCGCGCGCCAGATCCAGGGCACGCTGAACGGGCTGGGCGAGCGCTGCGGCAACGCCAATCTGGTGACGCTGATCGGCGCGCTGAAGCTCAAGGAGCGCTATCGCGAGCGCTTTGCGCTGGGCATCGACGAGAAGCAGCTCGGCGAGCTCAGCCAGGTCTCGCGCGCCCTCGACGAGATGCTCAACCGCGCGCCCAACCGCCACGCCCCCTTCGTCGGCGCCTCGGCCTTCGCCACCAAGGCCGGCATCCACGCCTCGGCGGTGCTGAAGGACCCGCGCACCTATGAGCATGTGTCGCCGGAAGCTGTCGGCAACCGCCGCAAGGTGCTGATCTCAGATCAAGGCGGCAAATCGAACCTCGTCGCCGAGCTGGAGCGCATCGGCGTCACGCTCGGTCGCGACGATCCGAGGCTCGGGCGCGTGCTGGAGGAGGTCAAGGAGAAGGAGGCGCAGGGCTACGCCTTCGAAGGCGCCGATGCCTCGTTCTACCTCCTCGCCAAGCGGATCATGGGGGAGGTGCCGGCCTATTTCGAGGTCGAGCGCTTCAAGGTGAATGTCGAGCGCCGCTACAATGCGCTCGGCGACCTCGTCACCTTCTCGGAGGCGATCGTGAAGGTGAAGGTCGGCGACGAGGTGCTGATCTCGGCCGCCGAGGGCGCGGCCGGCCCGGTCAACGCGCTCGACGTCGCGCTGCGCAAGGATCTCGGCCGCTACCAGTCGCTGATCGCGGGGCTTCGCCTCGTCGACTACAAGGTCCGCATCTTCCAGGGTGGCACGGATGCCGTCACCCGCGTCCTGATCGAGTCGGCCGACGAGACCGGCGAGCGCTGGACCACGGTGGGCGTCAGCGCCAACATCATCGACGCCTCCTTCCAGGCGCTGGTCGACTCGATCACCTACAAGCTGATGCGGTCCGGCGCGACGGGGTAGAAAAGGCATCCTATCCACGCTGTCATCCTGGGCGGCCGGAGGCCGACCGGGATCCATCATAGAATGCCGTCCAGCCCGATGATGGATCCCGGCCTGCGCCGCTCCGCGGCTGGTCCAGGATGACGGGGAGGGCGTGCCCGCTGCTCCCCCTCACTCCGTCAGGCGGATGACCTTGTCCTTGCAGAGATTCATGTCCTCGGCGTCGCTCTCGACGGCGTCGTCGAAGCGCGCCAGCACGAAATAGCTGCAGCCGGCCGGCTTGTTCAGCTTCACCGCGATGCTCTTGCCCGGCGCCAGCGGCTTGGCGATCTTGCCGACGAGGCGGGGCTGGTCGCCGCCGGTGGCGATCTCGAACAGCGTCAGCGGCACGGAGCGCATGTTGGTGACGGTGATCTGGGCCGGCGGCTTGGCGCTCTGGGCAAGAGCCGGCAACGAAGCAGGCAGGAGGCCGGTGGGAAGCGCGAGCAGGCCCGCAAGGACAAGTCGGTGGATCGTCATGGTGTCGTTTCCCCGATGACGCGCTGGCAGCGCTGCCCGATCTGACACCTGGCTTTCGACCGAAGCAAGGCGGTGGGGGGAAGGTTGTTCTCCTGACCCCCATGCATTCGGAGGCGTTTGCCCCTATACCGGCGGACCAACCTGGAATCGTTTCAAGATGTCACCGCCTGCCGCGCCGCCCCCGGCGCCGACCTTTGCGCGTTCGGCCGTGCTCCAGCCCGGCTCGGGCTTCGCCGCCACCTTCCGCGCGCTCTGGCCCTATCTCTGGCCGGCCGATCGCGCCGATCTGCGCCGCCGCGTCGTGCTGGCCTTCCTGCTGCTGGTGCTCGGCCGCGTCGTGCTGATGGGCGTGCCCTTCACCTTCAAATGGGCGACGGACGCGCTGGCCGCGACGCCGACGACCCTGGGTGACTGGCTACCCTGGCTCGTCGGCGCGCCGCTGGCGCTGACGGTGATCTACGGTCTCGCCCGGATCGGCTCGGCCGCTTTCATCCAGGCGCGGGACGCGCTGTTTGCCCCGGTCTTCATGCATGCGGTGCGCACGCTCGCCCTGCAGACCTTCGGCCATCTGCACCAGCTGTCGCTGCGCTTTCATCTCGAGCGCAAGACGGGCGGGCTGACGCGCGTCCTGGAGCGCGGCCGCAACGGCATCGAGGAGATGGTGCGGCTCGGCCTCAACCAGCTCGTGCCGGTGACGATCGAGCTCGTCCTGATCATCGCCGTGCTGCTGACGATCTTCAACTGGCTCTATGTCGTCGTGCTGGTGGTGATGGTGACCACCTACATGGCCTACACCATCAAGGCGACGGAGTGGCGCATCGCCATCCGCACCCAGATGAACGAGTCCGACACCGACGCCAATTCGAAGGCGATCGACTCGCTGCTGAACTACGAGACGGTGAAGTATTTCGGCGCCGAGGCGCGCGAAACCGCCCGCTACGACCTCTCCATGGCGCGCTATGAGCGCAACTCGATCAAGGCCTACACCTCGCTCGCCTGGCTGAATTTCGGCCAGGCGGCGATATTCGCGATCGGCCTGACGATCTCGATGGTGATGGCGGTGCAGGGCTTCCGGGCGGGCACGCTCACGGTCGGCGACTTCGTGCTGATCAACGCCATGCTGATCCAGCTCTACCAGCCGCTGAATTTCATGGGCACCGTGTATCGCGAGATCAAGCAGGCGACGCTCGACATCGAGCAGATGTTCTCCCTCATCGGCAAGGACCCGGAGATCCAGGACAAGCCGGGCGCGAAGCCGCTCATCGTCCCCGCCGGCGAGGTCACCTTCGAGGACGTCCACTTCGCCTATATCCCCGAGCGGCCGATCCTGAAGGGCATCTCCTTCACCGTGCCGGCGGGCAAGACCATCGCCATCGTCGGCCCGTCGGGGGCCGGCAAGTCGACGATCTCGCGCCTGCTCTTCCGCTTCTACGAGCCGCAGAAGGGCCGCATCCTGATCGACGGCCAGCCGATCGCCGACGTCCAGCAGGTCTCGCTCCGTGCTGCCATCGGCATGGTCCCGCAGGACACGGTGCTGTTCAACGACACGATCGAATACAACATCCGCTATGGCCGGCCCGAGGCCAGCATGGCGGAGGTCGAGGAGGCCGCCCGGCTCGCCCAGATCGACCGCTTCATCAAATCCCTGCCGGAGGGCTATGCCACCTCGGTCGGCGAGCGCGGCCTGAAGCTGTCCGGCGGCGAAAAGCAGCGCGTCGCCATCGCCCGTACCATCCTCAAGGGCCCGCCCGTGCTGGTGCTGGACGAGGCGACCTCGGCGCTGGATTCCTTCACCGAGAAGGAAATCCAGGACGCGCTCGATCTCGTCAGCCGCGGCCGCACCACGCTGGTCATCGCCCACCGGCTCTCCACCGTGATCAATGCCGACGAGATCATCGTGCTCGACAAGGGGCTGATCGCCGAGCGCGGCAGCCACGCTACGCTGCTGGCGGCGGAGGGCATTTACGCCTCGCTCTGGAACCGCCAGCGCCAGGTCGACGAGGCCAAGGCGACGCTCCAGCGTGCCAGCGCCGAGGAAGAGCCGAGCGTGCGGGTTTCTCTGGCGCCCTGACGGCGGGGAGCGCGTCCGCTTGGCCCCAACGGCGCGCTTCCTGCATGCTGCCAGCGCCAACTCCGGCCCACCCGACGAGGCGAAGCGATGTTCAATCCCCTGAGTTTCGTCGGCTTCCACACCTGGCTCAGCCTCATCGCCATCGTCGCCGGCTTCCCGGTCGCGGCCGGGCTGCTCAGGGGCCATATCAGCCCGCGCTGGACGGGAATCTTCCTCTCCACAGCCTTCGCCACCAGCGCGACCGGTTTCGGCTTTCCGTTCAACGGCCTGTTGCCTTCGCACATCATCGGCGCCGTCGCGCTGGTGCTGGTCGTCGCGGCGGGCTTTGCGCTCTATGCCCGGATGCTCGAGGGCCGCTGGCGCGGCGTCTATGCCGTCACGGCGATGCTGAGCTTCTACCTGCTGCTCTTCGTTCTGCTAGCGCAGCTTTTCCAGAAGGTGCCGGCGCTCCATGCGCTGGCGCCGACCGGGTCCGAGCCACCCTTCGCCATCGCCGAGGGGCTACTCCTCGCGGCTTTCCTCGGCCTGACCTGGCTGGCGGCCAAGCGCTTCACCACCTACCGCCCGGTGACCTGAGCAGCCGCAATCTCAGCCGCGCGCGCTGGCGCGCATCTGCAGCGGGTGCTTGGGCCGCAGCGTGATCTTTAGCGTTGGTTCCGGCGCCTGGCCGGGCAGGGGCTCCAGCCGAAGCGCCGGCAGCAGCACGGCCAGGATCGCGACCGCTTCCATCGTCGCAAAGGCGCTGCCGATGCAGATGCGCGGGCCCGCGCCGAAAGGCAGATAGGCGTAGCGGTGGCGTCCGCGCCCCGCCTCGCTGAGGAAGCGCGACGGGTCGAACCGCTCGGGTTGCTCCCAAAGCTTCTCGTGACGATGCACCGCCTGGATCGGCACATAGAGCACCCAGCCCTGCTTCAGCGCGACGCCCCCCAGCGTGAAGGGCTCCTCCACTTCGCGTGTGATGACCGGAGCGGGGGGAAAGAGCCGCATCGCCTCCTGGAACACGGCTTTTGTCAGCGGCAGCGAAGCGACATGGCGCGGCTGCAGAGGTCCGCCCTCCGTGACGGCCGCGATCTCCTCCAGCACCCGCGCCTCCCAGTCGCGATGTTGGGCGAGGAGATGGAAGGTCCAGGCGAGACCCAAGGCCGTCGTCTCATGGCCGGCGGTGACGAAGGTCAGCAGATTGTCGACGATCTCCTCGTCGCTCATCGCCCGGCCGGTCTCGGGGTCGACGCTCGCCAGCAGCATGTCGAGCAGGTCGCCATGCTCGGGCGGTTCGGCCCGGCGCTGCGCCACCAGTGCCCGCAGGTTCTCGCGCAAATAGGTGACCGAGGCGCGCGCTTTCGCCCGGCCGGGATAGGGCAGCCAGCCCGGCAGGCCGAAGAGATTGTAGAGGAACATGAAATTGGACGGCTCAAGATAGTCCGAGATCGCCTGTTCGACCTTGCCGACATCGAGCGCCTGCGCGCCCGAGAGCATCGTCTCGATGATGATGTCGAAGGTCGTCCGCATCATCTCATGGCCGATGTCGAGCGGGGTAGTGGCCGCCTGCCAGCGCCCGCGTGTCGCTTCCGCCGCCTCGATCATCGCCGGCAGGAAGCCAAGCAGCTTCTCGTGCTGGAAGCCGGAGGCCACCGCCTGGCGCTGCCAGCGCCAATGCCCGCCATCGGCCGTCAGCAGCCCCTCGCCGATGGCCGGCCCGAGCACCTTGCGGATCAATTCGCCCTTGCCGAGCTTTCCGGCCTGTCGGGTCAGCGCCTCCTGGATCAGAGCGGGATCGCAGACATAGAGGCTCGTCCGCCCGCCCGTCTTCGCCAGCACCAGCCGCTCGCGATAGACCTCCGGCGGCAGCGCCTGCAGCGGGTTGCGCAGCAGCGAGGCGATCACCGAGAGCGTCGGTCGGCGGCTCTCCACGAGACCCGGGGAGGGGGGCATGTCGAGGGCGTCGAGTGTCGTCACGGCCGGTCTCCTGTTGAGGGCACAGCGTCGGCGTCGAATGGGGCGCGGCGATGACGCTCTTCCCTGCGCGGCCCGAACCCCCTAAACAGCGCCCAGACTAAGGCGGCCTGTTCCGCCGCAGACCGCATCGGGAGGCGCGACGGCCGCGCGCTCCGCATCACGGATTTCAAAACCCATGTCGCTCGTCGATTCCGTCCGCAAGGTGATCGTGCCCATCCACAAGGAGGGCTACGTCTTCATCGCCATCGCGCTCGTCGCGACGATCGTGCTCGCCAATCTCTGGTCGCCCTTCGGCTGGATCGGCGCGATCATCACGCTCTGGATCTGCTATTTCTTCCGCGATCCGGTCCGCATCACGCCGCAGCGCGAGGGGTTGGTGATCTCGCCGGCCGATGGCCGCGTCAGCCAGATCGCCTCGGCCCTGCCGCCGCCGGAGCTCAATCTCCCGGCCGAGCCGATGACGCGCATCTCGATCTTCATGAACGTCTTCGACTGCCATGTGAACCGCGCCCCCGTGCCGGGCCGCATCGTCAAGATGGCCTATACGCCGGGCCTCTTCCTCAATGCCGAGCTCGACAAGGCGAGTGACGACAACGAGCGCAACGCGCTGGCGATCGAAACCGCCCACGGCATCGTCGGTGTCGTCCAGATCGCGGGGCTGATCGCCCGCCGCATCGTCCCCTTCGTCAAGGAGGGCGAGGTCATCGGCACCGGCGAGCGCTTCGGCCTGATCCGCTTCGGCTCGCGCGTCGACGTCTATCTGCCACTCGGCGTCGTGCCGCTCGTGGGCGAGGGCCAGACAGCCTTCGCGGGCGAGACGGTGCTGGCCGATTTCGCCGGCAGCGAGCCCGCCCCGCGCAGCTTCCGGGGCCTCTGACGGCGCCCCGGCCGGGCGCCCCGCCTAGCCTCCGCTTCGAAAACGGCGTATCCCGGCTCGCATGAGCGACCTGTTTCCCCCCTTCGAGCCCGAGCGCGTCGAATCGAAGCGCGCCCGCTTCAAGCCGATTCCGTTCCGGCTGATCGCGCCCAACGTCATCACCCTGCTGGCGCTCTGCCTGGGGCTGACGGCGATGCGCCTCGTCGTCGAGGGCAAGCTCGAGCCGGCGACGATCTGCATCCTGATCGCGGCCGCATTGGACGGCGTCGACGGCCGGCTCGCCCGCATGCTCAAGGGCACGTCGCGCTTCGGCGCAGAGCTGGATTCGCTCTCCGACTTCGTCAATTTCGGCGTCGCCACGGGCTATGTGCTGTGGATCTTCGTCCTGCACGATTTGAAATCCTTCGGCTGGATCATCGTGCTGACGCTCGCCTGCGCCATGGCGCTGCGCCTGGCGCGCTTCAACGTCATGATCGACGATCCCAACCGTCCGGAATGGCAGAAGAACTTCTTCGTCGGCATGCCGGCTCCGGCCGGCGCGATCACGGCCATGCTGCCGCTCTACCTGCATTTCATCGGCGTGCCGGTGCAGGAATACGGCGCGGTGCCGGTCGGGCTCTACATCCTCTTCATCGCCTTCCTGACGATCTCGCGCATCCCCTGCTACGCCGGCAAGACGCTCGGCACGCGCATCCCCCGCGACAAGGTGCTGCCGATCTTCGTCGCGGTCGTGGTCGTGGCGGGGCTGCTCTTCGCCTACCCGTTCGAGATGCTGGCGCTGGTCGTGATCGCCTATCTCGCCCTGATCCCGCTCAGCGCCGCGCGCTATCGCCAACTGGATCGCGAGCACATGGCGTCGATCTCGGCCGCCCCGGCGCCGGCGGAAGGGCAGCCCCCCGCGGCCTGAGCCGGATTTCAGCCGCGGCGGCGCGAGCGGCCCAGCCGGGCGGCGTTGGCGCTGGTGCGGCGGGAGAACGGCTCAAGCGTCGAATGGGCGATGTCGGCCGCCGCTTCTGCGAAGTTGACGCTGCCGGGCGGGCTGAGCATCAGGCCCCACCAGAACAGGGCGCCGGCCTGGCCTGCGGCGAAGCCGCTCTCCAGCACCGCCGTGACTTTCTCCGTGACGGCCTTGGCCGCTTCGCGCTGGCCACGCCGGTCGCCGAGCGCGCCCTGCATCAGGATCGGCATTCGCATCGCGATCGTCAGGCCTGCATCGGCCTGCATCGTCGCCATCCGCGCGGCCAGCGCCTGCGCTGCTCCGCCCGCCGCGATCGCGGCGCGGGCCTTGCGTGGTGTCGGGGGCATGGGGGGAAGACTCCGGAACTGGCTGCGCGGATCGCCCTGAACCCAACGCGGGGCGGGCCTTGATGATCCAGCGACCCGTGACTGTGCGCCCGCCGTCGGCGACATGCAATCGCACAGAGGGCGATGGCCTGCATCAAATATGCGCACAGGGAATGGTGTGGCCAAAATCGGGGCAGTGAGGCGCGTCCGACGCGGGGCGAAGAAGGGCGGATTTATCCGCCATCAAAAATGCTCTAGAGCCATGGCAGTGCCGCGCGGCGCCCGGTCCGCGCCCAACCGGTTGGTTTCCCTTGAATCTTTTCGCCGCTCCCAAACATCCCGGCTGGCGCCCGATGCTGGTCCTGGCCTCGGCCTCGCCGCGCCGGCTCGCTTTGCTCGAACAGGTCGGCCTCAAGCCCGATGCGCTGCTGCCGGCCGATCTCGACGAGACACCGCTGAAAGGCGAGCGTCCGCGCGATCTTTCGCGCCGTCTCGCACGCGAGAAGGCCCAAGCCGCCCGCATCGGCGCCGCCGCACGGCCGGACCTCGAAGGCTGCTACATCGTCGCGGCCGACACCGTCGTCGCGGTCGGTCGCCGCATCCTGCCCAAGGCCGAGATCGTCGATGAGGCCGCCGCCTGCCTGCGCCTGCTCTCGGGCCGCGCCCACCGGGTCTACACCTCGGTCGCCCTGGTGACGCCGGGCGGGGCGGTGCGCGAGCGCGTCGTCGAGACGCGGCTGCGCTTCAAGCGGCTGTCGACCGAGGACATCGAGACCTATCTCGCCTCGGGCGAGTGGCGCGGCAAGGCCGGCGGCTATGCCATCCAGGGTATCGCCGGCTCCTTCGTCGTCAAACTCGTCGGTTCCTACAGCGCCGTCGTCGGTCTGCCCCTGCACGAAACCGTCAACCTGCTGGGCGGCGAGGGCTTTCCGGTCCGCTTCGGCTGGATGAATGTCGGCTGAACCCCGGCCGGGAGCTGCCGCAGGGGAGAGTGTCAGCAGCATTTGACGGTAGCAGTGTAAAATTGAATAGACGCTGTGTAAATTTGAGATGACGTAATGGAATGCACGTTTGTTAGTGTCTAAAATTTCGATTTAATCATTTATTAGTGTTTTCTTATTGTAATCTGTCGGCTGGCGGGTGTTGCCTGCTGGCGCCGGCGCGCGTGCAGCGGCCGTTCGCCCAAAACTATGCCAGATAATTCTCGTTCCCTGGAGGAGCCCCTGTGACGTCGCCCATTCACGACCGCCTGGACTTTCTGCAGATCGACCAGAAGACGAAAGACGACGTCAAGCGCCTGAAGCCCATCGTGGCCGCCCAGATGCCGGTCGCTCTGGCGCGCTTTTACGAACACATCAAGCGGTATCCCGAGACGCGCAAGTTCTTCTCCTCGGAAACCATGATGAAGTCGGCGCGGGATCGCCAGATCTCGCATTGGGACATTATCGTCGAGGGCGAATTCGGCGACGATTACTATCGGCGCGTCTCCACCGTTGGTCAGACCCATGCCCGCATCGGCCTTGAACCCCGTTGGTATATCGGCGGCTATGCGCTGGTCCTCGAGGATCTGATCCGTGCCGCCATCTCCGCCCAGAGCCGTCGCAAGGGCTGGTTCGGAGGCGGCGACGACAGCGACCAACTCGCCGATTCGCTGGCCAGCCTGAGCAAGGTGGTTCTGCTCGATATCGAACTGGCGGTCAGCGTCTATTTCGAGGCCGCCGAGAAGGCGCGGCTCGAAGCCGAGGCCAAGCAGGCCGAAGTCGCGGCGGAGGCGATCCGCACCTCCCAGCAGGAGGTCGTTGGTCTTTTCGGCGACGCGTTCGACAGGCTCGCCGCCGGCGATCTCGGCGTCCGCATCGATCGCGCGGTGCCGACGATCTTCGAAGGCATGAAGGACAACTTCAACCACACCGTCGAGACGCTCGCGCGCACCATGACGACGATCAAGGCGGCGTCCGCCGAAGCGCAGGCCAAGTCGGCCGACATCAAGTCCGGCGCGCATGACCTGTCCTCGCGCACCGAGCAGCAGGCCTCGGCCCTGGAGGAAACGGCGGCGACGAGCGAGGAGATGGCGGCTTCCGTCAAGGCCTCCGCCCAGGCGGCCCGGCAGGCCGCCGACCTCGCCGCTCGCGCCATGTCGAGCGCCCGCTCCGGCGGCGAGATCGCAACCCAGGCGGTCGAGGCGATGGGGATGATCGAGGACGCCTCGCACAAGATCTCCGACATCATCCGCGTCATCGACGACATCGCCTTCCAGACCAACCTGCTGGCACTCAACGCCGCGGTCGAGGCCGCCCGCGCCGGCGAGGCGGGTCGCGGCTTCGCGGTCGTCGCCAGCGAGGTCCGCACTTTGGCGCAACGGTCGGGCGAGGCCGCCAAGGACATTGCCGCTCTGATCGCCTCGTCGAACGTCCAGGTTCAGCAGGGCGTCTCGCTGGTGCGCCGGGCGGGCGACGCGCTCACCCAGATCGTGGTCGATTCGGGCGCCGTCTCGGACACGATCGTCGAGATTTCGGCCGCCGCCGCGCAGCAGGCCACGGGCGTCGACGAGATGAGTCAGGCCGTCGCGCAACTCGACCAGATGACCCAGCAGAACGCCTCGCTCGCCGAGCAGAGCGCCGCTTCCGCCGGTTCGCTCTTCGCGAAGATCGGCGAGCTCAATGAACTGGTCGCTGCCTTCCGCACCAGTCACCAGGCCGGTCTCGCGGTCATCGCGCGGTCGGGAGGCGATGGCAGAAGCGGCGCCCCGGCCTCCGAGCCCGAGCGACTGCGCAAACTCGCGGCGGCGGCTTTCGCCCCGACGAGGGCCGCGAAGCAGGTCGTCAACGGCGCTCCGCAGGCGAGCGGCTGGGACGAGTTCTAGGGCTTCCCGTCAGAACACCGCGTGGTCGCCGCGCTCCGGCGCGGCGGCTCCGCTGAGAACGGCGCGGTAGAAGTCGAACAGCGTATCCGTGCCGGTCGAGGGCGTCGCCGTCGCATCGTAGCGGCCCGTCTGCGGGTCCAGCACCAGCATCGACTCGGTGGCGTAGTAGCGGCCGATCCGGGCCAGTTCGGCCTTGGCGGCGAGGGACGGGATCACCCGGCCCCCGATGTTCAATCCCGCGATGATCGCATCGAGCAGCGCGACGGGGACATGGCGGAAGCGGGGCGGGCGGTCGAGCAGCGCAAACAGCGCCTCGCCCTGCTGCAGGGGCGTGATCGCCTCGCCCGGCCCCCCGATCGGCAGGATGCGGTTCCACCGGCTCTCGTCATCGAGGCAGCCTGCGATGAAATCCGCGAGGTCGCGGTCGCTGATCGGCTTGCAGGCGGTGAGGCGCCCGTCGCCGAAGAGCAGGAAGGGCTTGCCCGCCCGCACGCGCCCGATCTGCCCCGAGAGCGACTTGAAGAAGGCGGTCGGCCGGACGATCGAGTAGCGCAGCCCCGAGGCGGTCAGCGCCGCTTCGAAGGCGAGCTTCGCCTGCTGGAAGGCCAGCAGCGGCTTCTGAACGCAGATGGCGGACAGCAGCACGAAATGCGTGACGCCCGCCTGCCGGGCAGCCTCCAGCAGGGTCAGATGCGCCCGGTAATCGACCGCCCAGGCGTCGGCGGGCGCGCCCGTGCGCGAGGCCATGCACGACACCAGCGCGTCGAAGCGCTCTCCCGCAAACCCGTCGCGCATCAGTGCCGCGAGGTCCGACGGATCGACCACCCGAATCGCTGCGCCGGGAGGAGGTTCGGTCCGTCCCGGTGGGCCCGGCCGCACGACACAGACCACCTCATGCCCCCTGCCCAGCAGCGCCGCTGCCGTGGCCCGGCCGATCGTCCCGGTTGCGCCGGCGAGACAAACCCGTTGGCGCCCTCTCGCGGGCGGCTCGTCCGGGGCGCGATCGGCGGGCGACATGGGCTTCGGCGTGTCCTTCGCTGCGCTCGCCTGGGGCGGGCACAGACAAGTTCGGGCTGTCCGGATCAGACCCCCGGCTGCACGCTCTGACAAGTACTCACGAACCGCGCGTCTTGCACCGCAGGCCCCGAGCCCCGATCCTGCGGCCATGAGCAGCGCGCCAGCCTCACAAGGCGCGCCACAGGGAGGAGCGCGCATGTCGGGACGTCTGAGGGGCAAGGTCGCGATCGTGGCCGGGGCGGGGTCGATCGGGCCGGGCTGGGGCAATGGCAAGGCCACCGCCACCGTCTTCGCCCGCGAAGGCGCCAAAGTGATCTGCGCGGACATCAACCGCGACGCCGCGGAGGAGACGGCGGCGATCATCCAGAACGAGGGCGGCCAGGCCTTCGCCGTCCACGCCGATGTCACCAAGGCCGAGCAGGTCGCCGATCTCGTCGCGCGGACGCTCGGCCGCTATGGCCGCATCGACATCCTCGACAACAATGTCGGCATCGCTGAGGTCGGCGGTGTCGTCGACCTGCCGGAGGAGGTCTGGGACCGCGTCTTCAGGGTGAACCTCACCGGCGCCTTTCTGGCGATGAAGCATGTCATCCCGGTCATGCTGCGCCAGTTCGAAGAGAGCGGGCAGGGCGGTTCGATCATCAACATCTCGTCGATCGCCTCGATCCGCCACACTGGCGTTCCGTATGCCAGCTATTCCGCCACCAAGGCGGCCCTGAACCAGCTGACACGGACAACCGCCGTGCAATACGCCCCGCAGAAGATCCGAGTGAACACGATCCTGCCCGGCCTGATGAAGACGCCGATGGTCGCGCACTCCGCCGGTCTCGCCCAGGCCTATGGCGAGGGTGATGTCGAGGCGATGTGGGCGGCGCGTGACGCGCAGGTGCCGATGGGCCATATGGGCGAGGCCTGGGATGTCGCCTACGCGGCCCTGTTCCTGGCGAGCGACGAAGCGCGCTATGTCACCGGCCTCGACATGGTCGTCGATGGAGGGATTACGCTCAAATATGGCTGACAACGAGAACACGCCGCCAGCGATCCAACCGCCGCCGGCGAAGCCGCTCAAGCCCTGCGCCATCTGCGGCAAGCCGGCGCAGCCCCGCTACAAGCCGTTCTGTTCGGCGCGCTGCGCCGACATCGATCTCGGGCGCTGGCTGAAGGGAAGCTATGTGATTCCTGGCGCGCCGCTCGAACTCGACGAGAACGGCCCGTCGTCGCGAGAGCGTGACGACGACGCCTGAGGCGCGACGTCGCGCCGCGGCGCGTTTCAGCCGCCATTCATCCGGCTTGCGCTACGAAAGGCACAACGGCCATCCCCCCAAGCCACCGCGTGCGGATGGGCCACGCCAGGAGACTGCATGATGATGTCCAAGCTCGTCCGGATCGTCCTCGCCGGTGCGCTTCTGCTCGGCGCCCTGCCGGCGGGCGCGCAGGTCTACGATCCCTTCGCCAGCATCCGTCCGGGTGGCGGACGCGAAGCGCCGCCCCCGCCGCCCCCGTCGCAGCGCCAGTGGCAGCAGCAGGCCCAGCCCGATGGCCGCTACGACCGCGACGATGATCGCCGGAGATATGACCGTGGCTACGACCGGGGTTACGATCGCGGCTATGACCGGGGCTATGATCGCGGTCCTCGCTATTATGACGACCGTCCCCGTTATTACGAAGAGCGTCCGCGCTATCGAGAGGGCGGTCGGGGTGGCGCGTTCTGCGTGACCTCACGTGGCTCTTGCCCGGTGCCGCCGGCCCCGCGCGGCGCACCCTGCCGCTGCAACATCGACGGCCTGGACAAGCGCGGGGTCATCCAGTAGCCGACGGCCTGATCGTGTCGAGATACACCGACGAACTCGACGCGGTGATCGCAGCGGAGCAGCGGCTGCGCGGCGAGATCGCCGGCGTCATCGCCCGGGAAGAGGGCGCCACTGCGGCCTCAGCCCGTCATCTCGCGGCCGCCGATGCGGCGATCGACGCCTGGGCCGAGGAGGGCGAGGAGGCGCTGGACCAGCGCGCCTTCCGCCCCCTGACGCCGCTGCAGGGGTTGCTGGCCGAGCATCGCGCGCTGCTCGAGCGCATTGCCGACATCCAGGACCGGCGCCTGTCCTGATCCGGCCGTCGCTGCGGGGTCAGGCGCGCATCGTCTCCTCGATCCAGTTGGCCAGACGCTTTACGTCGGGCCGGCTGCGCAGATGCGGCGCGATCCAGAGATTGAGCTCGTGCGGCCCGTCGACGAAGCCGAAGGGCGCGAGGAGATGGCCGCGCGCAATCTCGCCTTCGACCAGAATCTCAGGGGCGATCGCGACACCGAGCCCGCAGGCCGCCGCCTGGTTCTGCAGGTAGAAATGCTCGAAGCTGTCCTGCGGCTGCAGGGGCTCGCCGCGATAGCCGAAGGCGTCCATCCATTCCCGCCAGGCATGGACTCGCGTCGCCGTCCCGAGGAGCCTCGCCTGCGCCAGGTCTGCGGGCTGCTTCAGCCCGAGCCGCTGCGCATAGTCCGGGTGGCAGACCGGGCCGACGCGCTCACGCAGCAGCGGCCGGATGATCACGTCCTGCGGCGCCTTGAACATCGTCGAGCGGATGGCGAGGCTGATCTCGTCGCGCAGGAAGTCGACCTCGCCATAGTTGAGGTTCAGCCGGATCTCGACATCCGGATTGGCGCGCTTGAACGCGCCGAGCCGGGGAATCAGCCAGTGCATGCTGATCGTGGCCGAGCAGGAAAGGGTGAGGGGCAGGGGTGCCAGCGCCGCCACGCCCTGCTGCATGCGCGCAAAGGCGTCGCCTAGCGTCGCGGCGAGCTGCCCGCCCTGCTGGGTCGGCTCGACCGACTTCGGCAGTCTCTTCAGAAGCGGCACGCCGAACTCGGCTTCCAGGCTGCGGACATGCCGGCTGATCGCGCCGTGTGTGACGCCCAGTTCGGCTGCGGCGGCGGACATGCTGTTGAGCCGCGCCGTCGCTTCGAAGGCGCGCAGCGCATTGAGAGGGAGGCGGGGAGATGCCATCGGGGAGGGGCCTTCTGCTGTGAGAAAACCTTACAGCAGCCGGCGTCGAATTGGGATGTCGTTCTCGCCGCCTCGTGTCTTAGCCTGTGATCAACGAGACGAACGAGCAGGCTCGGAAGACGCGAGGAGAGGGAGCGCCCCGACGGCGTGACCAAGCGAACGTCAGACGCCCGCCAAGAGGAAACGCCGATGAGTCCAGGCTCCGCATCCGCGGTGGCGTGGGACTGCGGCTGGAGGCGCGCATGGCCGGACGGCTTCAGGACAAGATCGCCATCGTCTTCGGCGCGGGTTCGGTCGGGCCCGGCTGGGGCAATGGCAAGGCGACGGCCGCCGTCTTCGCTCGGGAGGGTGCTCAGGTCGCCTGCATCGACGTCAGCCGCGCTGCCGCCGAAGAGACGGTCGCCATCATTACCGCCGAGGGCGGGCGCGCCAGCGCCCATGCCTGCGACGCCACGCGATCCGACGAGGTCGCGACGCTGGTGGCCGGGATCGTCGCGGCCCATGGTCGGATCGACGTGCTGCACAACAATGTCGGCTATGCCGGGATGGGCGGGCCGATCGAGCTCGACGAGGCCGACTGGCACCGCACGCTGGACCTCAACGTCACCACCTGCTTCCTCGCCGCCAAGCATGTGCTGCCGCATATGCTCGCCCGGAAGAAGGGCGCGATCATCAACGTCTCCTCGGTCGCTGCGATCCGCTACACGGGCTATCCCTACAGCGCCTATTACGCGGCCAAGGCGGCGGTGAACAACTTCACCATGGGTCTGGCACTGCAATATGCCCGCGACGGCATCCGCGTGAACGCGATCATGCCGGGCATGATGAACACCCCGCTGATCCACCAGCAGATCGCCGGGCAGTATGCCAGCACCGAAGAGATGATCGCGGCCCGCGACGCCGCCAGCCCGACGGGCAAGATGGGCACGGCCTGGGACATCGCCCATGCGGCGCTGTTTCTCGCCTCCGACGAAGCGGCCTACATCAACGGCGTGGCGCTGCCGGTCGATGGCGGCCTGACCTGCCGCGTGGCCTGAGAGGACGCGATCGATGCTGACGGACCGCTTCGAGGCCGATTATCTGCTGGAGACCCCGATCGATCCCGCGCGCGCCGCCGAGACGATGGCGGGCGAGCAGTCGAGTGGCACCTTCGTCGCCATTCCCGGCGAGACGCCGGAGCTGAAGTCGCGCGCCGCTGCACGGGTGGTGGCGCTCGATATCCTGGAGCGCGACGTTCCAGGCCGCTCGCTGCCCTCAAACGTCCCGAGCCCACCCCACGAGCGGATCACCCGGGCGCGCGTCACCCTGTCCTGGCCGCTCGCCAATATCGGCCCGTCCCTGCCCAATCTGCTCGCCACCGTCGCCGGCAACCTGTTCGAGCTGAAATCCGCCAGCGGCCTGCGCATCCTCGACATCCGCCTGCCGGCGGCCTTTGCCGCAGCCTATCCCGGCCCGCGTTTCGGCATCGCCGGCACGCGTCGCCTCGCCGGGGTGGAGGGGCGCCCGCTGATCGGCACGATCATCAAACCCAGTGTCGGGCTCGGTCCGGCCGCCACCGCCGCGCTCGTCGACGAGCTGTGCGGTGCCGGCATCGACTTCATCAAGGACGACGAGCTGCAGTCCGACGGGCCGGCCTGCCCCTTCGACCAGCGCGTCGCCGCGGTGATGGCGGTGATCGAGCGCCATGCCGACCGTACCGGCCGCAAGCCGATGTTCGCCTTCAACCTGACCGGCGATCTCGACCAGATGCGCCGCCGCCACGACACGCTGCTCGCCCATGGCGCCACCTGCCTGATGGCGAGCCTGAACTCGGTCGGCCTCGTCGGGATGATCGAGCTCGGGCGCTTCGCCCAGCTGCCGATCCACGCCCATCGCAATGGCTGGGGCTATCTCTCGCGCCACCCGATGCTGGGCTGGTCCTATGTCGCCTGGCAGAAGCTCTGGCGCCTGGCGGGGGCCGACCACATGCATGTCAACGGGCTCTCCAACAAGTTCTCGGAGACCGACGACAGCGTCATCGCCTCGGCCCGCGAATGCCTGACGCCGATGTTCGCCGACAAGCCCTGCACGGTGATGCCGGTGTTCTCGTCGGGCCAGACGGTGCGGCAGGCGCACGGCACCTATGCCGCGCTCGGCAGCACCGACCTGCTCATGACCGCCGGTGGCGGTGTGATGGCCCATCCCGACGGGGTCGCGGCGGGGGTGCGCTCGCTGCGCGAGGCCTGGGCGGCGGCGATCGCCGGCATTCCGCTCGCCGAGCACGCCCGCACCCATCCGGAACTCGGCCGGGCGCTGGAGATTGCGGCGTGAGCGCGCTGCGACCCCTCCCGGCGGGGCCGCTCGTCGCCTTCTATGGCGATGATTTCACCGGCTCCTCCGCCTCGATGGAGGCGCTCGCCTTCGCCGGTCTTGAGACGGTGCTGTTCCTCACCCCGCCGACGCCGGAGCGCCTGGCGGCCTTCCGGCATTGCCGCGGTATCGGCATCGCCGGCGTCGCGCGCTCGCGCAGCCCGGCCTGGATGGATGAGCACCTTCCGCCGATCTTCGCCGGGCTAAAGGCGCTCGGTGCGCCCATCCTCCACTACAAGGTCTGCTCCACCTTCGACTCCGCCCCCCATATCGGCTCGATCGGCCGTGCCGCGGAGATCGGTGCGCGGCTCTTCAAGGGCTGGATCCCGCTCGTCGTCGGCGAACCCGGCATGGGTCGCTTCCAGAGCTTCGGCCATCTCTTCGCGCTGTCCCATGGCCGCGGCTACCGGCTCGACCGGCATCCCGTCATGGCACGCCATCCGGTGACGCCGATGGACGAGGCCGATCTTGGCCGCCATCTCGCCCGCCAGACCAACCTGCCCATCGGCCTCGTCGATTTCGTCGCGATGAAGCGGGGCGCGGGCGACGCCGCGCTCGATACCGCCCTCGCGGATGGCGCAGCCATCGTCTCGATCGACGTCCTGGATGCGCAGACTCTGGAGGAGGCGGGCCGGCTGCTCTGGCAGCGCGCCGGACGGCCCTGTTTCGCCATCGGCTCGCAGGGCGTCGAGGCGGCGCTCGTCGCGCATTGGCGCGCCGCCGGCCTGCTGCCGGCCGCGCCGGCCCTGGCCTCGCCGGGGGCGGTCGTGCAGATCGCGGTCGTGTCCGGTTCGGTGTCCCCGGTCACTGCCCGGCAGATCGCCACGGCGCAGGAGCGGGGTTTCGCGCCGATCCGCATCGCGGCCGAGCGCGCGGTCGATGCTCGTGCCTGGGAGAGCGAAATCGAGGCTGCGACCCATCGCGCGCTGGCGGCGCTGGCGGAGGGCCAAAGCCCGCTCGTCTTTTCCGTCCAGGGGCCCGACGATCCGGCGGTCGCGCGGTTGCGCGAGGCGGTGGCTACCGCCGGGCTGACGATCGAAGCGGTCAACGACCGGATCGGCGCGGCGCTCGGCACCATCCTGGATCGCGTGCTGCGCGAGACCCGGCTGACGCGCGCGGTGATCTCGGGCGGCGACACCTCGAGCCATGCGGCAGGCCAGCTCGGCATCGACGCGCTGACCGCAATCGCGCCGGTTGCGCCCGGCGCGCCGCTCTGCCGCGCCCATGCGCCGGAGTCGGAGCGGGACGGGCTCGAACTGGTGCTCAAGGGCGGCCAGGTCGGCGGCGACGATGTCTTCGACGCAGTCCGCCGAGGCGGCGCCGCATGAACGGGCAAGGGACAGGAACGGACGCGATGGGCAGGCTCAAAGGTAAGATCGCCCTGGTGACCGGCGGCGCGCGGGGCATCGGCCTCGCCATCGCCCGCGCTCTGACGGCGCAAGGAGCCGTTCCGGTGCTCGCCGACATCAACGAGGAGGGCGCCCGTCAGGCGCTGGCCGGTCTTGGCGCGTCCGAAGGCATGGCGGCGGCGGTCGACGTCGCCGACCAGGGCTCTGTGACGGCGCTGATCGACGCCATCGTCGCCCGCTACGGCCGGCTGGACATCCTCGTCAATAATGCCGGCATCGGCGGCAACACGCCGTTCCTTGAGATCGACGCCGAGACCTGGAACCGCACCATCGCGATCAACCTGACTGGCGCCTTCTTCGTCGCCCAGGCCTGCGCGCGGGTGATGGCGAAGCAGCGCTCCGGCAAGATCATCAACATCGCCTCGCTCTCGGGCCAGCGCGGCGGCCATGGCCGCGGCGCCTATGGTGCAGCGAAGGCGGGGCTCGAGCTGCTGACCAAGGTGATGGCTGTCGAACTCGCGGAATATGGCATCAACGTCAACAACATCGCGCCCGGCGCCATCGAGACCGAGATGGCGAAGTTCGCCCATGATGCAGCCACCCGCGCCGCCTACAACTACCTGATCCCGATGACGCGCTACGGCACGCCGGAGGAAATCGCCGATGCGGCGGTGTTCCTCTGTTCCGACGAGGCCCGCTACGTCCACGGCCACACCCTCAATGTCGATGGCGGCTTCCGCGAGGCGGGACTGATGTTCCGCGGCGGCAAGGCCGCGCCGTCGTCCTGAACGGCCCACCAACCAAAAACAAACGGGAGGATACAACGATGACGCTTTCCATCAGCCGGCGCCGCTTCGCCACCCTCGCCGGCGCAGGCGCGATCTCTGCCGCGCTGCCGCTGCGCTATGCCCACGCTGCCGAGCACACGTTCAAGATCGGCACCAACGTTCCCGCCTCGCACCCGCTGAACGTCCACCTCACCAAGGCGGCCGAGCAGGTGAAGGAGCAGACCAACGGCAAATTCGAGTTCCAGCTATTCCCCAATAACCAGCTCGGCGCCGATTCCGACATGCTCTCGCAGCTGCGCTCGGGTGCGCTCGAATGCTTCCTGAATTCGGGCGTCAACGTGCTCTCGACGATCATTCCCGCCGCTGCGATCTCCGGCGTCGGTTTCGCCTTCAAGGACTATCCGGCGCTCTGGAGCGCGATGGACGGCAAGCTCGGCGCCCATCTGCGCCAGCAGATCACCCGCGGCGGCTTCGTCGTCATGGACAAGATCTGGGACAATGGCTTCCGGATGATCACCAACAGCTCCAAGCCCATCGTCCAGCCCGAAGACCTGAAGAACATGAAGATCCGCGTGCCGGTCAGCGCGCTCTGGCTCTCGCTGTTCAAGTCGCTGGGGGCCTCGCCAACCGGCCTGAACTTCGCCGAGGTCTATTCGGCGCTCCAGACCAAGGTTGTGGACGGGCAGGAGAATCCGCCGGCGATCATCTCTGCGGCCAAGCTCTTCGAGGTGCAGAAATACTGCTCCGTCACAAACCATATGTGGGATGGCTGGTGGTTCCTGATCAACCGCCGCGCCTGGGGCCAGGTGCCGGCCGATATCCAGGCGACTGTCTCCCGCGTCCTGAACAGCGCCTGCGAGGCCGAGCGCGCCGACGTCGCCGCCCAGAACATCGCACTTCAGAAGGATCTCGCCGCCGCCGGCATGATCTTCAACGATGTGAACCCGGCGCCCTTCCGCGACGCGCTGTCGAAGGCGGGCTTCTACAAGGAATGGCGCGGCAAGTTCGGTGACGAGCCCTGGGCCCTGCTCGAAGAAGCCGTCGGCACGCTCGCCTGACGCCCTTCATCATTCGGTCGCGCCGAGAGGCGCGGCCGCCTTGTCCAGCGTCGATCCCCAGCGAGACAGCGATGACAGACGCCACGCCGATCAGCGAAACCCAGGCCTTCGCCATCGAGGAACAGGTGCCGCCGCGCCCGTCTGCGCGGCTTCGCTTCCTGATGGCGCCGCTGGAAGCGTTCGCCGCGCTGTTGCTGGTCGGGCTGATCGGGCTCGTCCTCGTCGCCGTGTTCTGGCGCTATGTCCTGTCCTCGCCGATCACGGCGGCCGACGAGATCGCCTCCTTCCTCTTCCTCTGGATCGTGATGCTCGGCGCGGTCATCGCCATCGATCGCGGCGAGCATCTGCGCCTGGCGCTGGTGATCAACGCGGTTGGCCCGCGCGCCCGCGCGCTGCTGGAGACGACTGGCCTCGTCGTCATCGGCGCCTTCCTCGCCGCGCTGTTGCCCTCGGCGATCGAGCACTGGATCGACGAGTTTCCGGTGACCTCCCCGGCGCTCAACATCTCGACCGCCTGGCGGATCGCCGGCATCCCGATCGGCATCGCGCTGATGCTGTTCGTGCTGGCGGTGAAACTCTGGACCGAGGCGCCGCGCCGCGACCTCGTGACAGCGCTGGTGCTGGTGGCGGCCACCATCGGGCTGCTCTGGCTGCTCTCGCCGGTGCTGGCCGGGCTCGGCAAGGCCAATATCCTGATCCTGCTCGTCGGTGTCATCGCGCTCTGCCTCGCCATGGGCGTGCCGATCGCCTTCTGCTTCGGCGCGGGCGCGATGGCTTTCCTCGTCTTCTCGACCAAGCTGCCGGTGACGGTAATCGTCGGGCGCATGGATGAGGGCATGTCGAGCCTGATCCTGCTTTCGGTGCCGGTCTTCGTGCTGCTCGGCTGCATTCTCGATGCGACGGGCATGGGCAAGGCGATCGTCGATTTCCTCGCCTCGATGTTCGGCCATGTCCGGGCCGGCATGTCCTATGTGATGCTCGGTTCGCTCTATCTGGTCTCCGGCATCTCCGGCTCGAAGGTCTTGGACATGGCCACCGTCGCGCCGGCGCTCTTCCCCGAGATGAAGCGCCGCGGCAACAAGCCCGAGGAGATGGTCGCCCTGCTCGGCACGGGCGCGATCATGGCCGATACGGTGCCGCCCTCGATCGTGCTCATCGTTATCGGCTCCGTCGCGGGCATCTCGATCGCGGCGCTCTTCGCCAGCGGCTTCGTCGTCGCCTTCTTCCTGCTGCTGATCCTCGCCATCGCCGCCCGCTGGAAGGCGCGGGGAGAGGCGCTGGAGGGTGTGCGCCGGGCGCCTGTCTCGGTGATCGGCAAGGCGCTGGTGATCGCGGCGCCGGCGCTCGTCCTGCCCTTCCTCGTCCGCGGCGCGGTGACGGAGGGCGTTGCGACGGCCACCGAAGTCTCGACCATCGCCGTCGTCTACGCGCTGATCGCGGGCATGATCCTCTATGGCGGGCTCAAGGCCGCCCAGACGTACCGCATGCTGATCGAGACCGCCGCCATGACCGGCGCGATCCTGATCATCCTCGGCACGGCCTCGGCCGCCGCTTGGGTGCTGACCCAGACCGGCTTCGCGCAGTATCTCGCCGCGGTGATGAAGGGGCTGCCGGGTGGCTGGATCGTCTACATGGCGGTGACGATCGCGGTCTTCCTGACGCTGGGCTGCCTGCTCGAGGGCCTGCCGGCGATCGTGCTGCTGGCGCCGCTGATGTTCCCGATCGCCAAGGATCTCGGCATCCACCCGGTGCACTACGCCATGGTCGTGGTCGTCTCGATGAATATCGGCCTGTTCACCCCGCCCATCGGCATCGGCCACTACATCGCCTGCTCGATCGGCAAGGTCGATCCCGACGCGGCGATGAAGACGGTCTGGTTCTATCTCGGCGCATTGCTGCTCGGCCTGCTCGCCATCGCGCTGGTGCCGGCCATCTCGCTGGCGGTGCTCTGAGGCGCGCGCCTTACCCCTGCTGTCCGAGCAGATCCTGCAGCAGCGCGTTGCGGAAGGTTCGGGCCACTGTGACGGCGTAGAAGCGCTCGACGATGCCGGGCAGCGCGGCTCCGATCGCGAGCACGCCCTGCGCCAGCTCGTCCTGAATCACGATGGGCGGCAGCACGCCCAGGCCCACGCCCTCGCGCACCAGGAGGCGCATCATCGCCATGTCGTCGACCTCGGCGGCGATGCGCAGCGTGATGCCCGCCCGGTCGATCAGCGCGTCGATGTCGTCGCGCAGGCCCGTATGCAGCGGCGGCAGGATCACCGGATGGCGCGCGAGCAAGGCCTCGAAATCGCCGGCCTCAGCGACGAGGTCGCGCCGGCCGACCAGGCTCACCGGCTGCTCGGCCAGCTTGTGGGTGAGGAAGGCGCGCTCGGGATCCGCGGCCGGGGGTTGGTTGGTCAGCACCGCGTCGAGCTGATGCGCCGCAAGGGCGCGCAGCAGCTCCGGCGTCGCGCCCGACTTCAGGACCACCTCGACATCCGGCCGCCCGAGAATCGGGCGCAGGAAGGCGAGCTGGAAATTGCGCGACAGCGTCGCCTGCGCACCGACGCGCAGCACATGCCGCGACAGGCCGCTCTCGCGCAGCGTGCCGAGCAGATCGTCACCCGTCGCGAAGATGATATCGGCATGATCGCGGGCGATCCGTCCGGCTTCGGTCAGCAGCAAGCCGCGCCCGGCGCGTTCGAACAGCTGGTGGCCGAGTTGCTCCTCCAGCCGCTTGATCTGCACCGAAAGCGCCGACTGCGTCAGGTTCAGGCGCTGGGCCGCGCGGCCGAGATGGCCCTCCCGGGCGACCGTCCAGAAATAGCGCAGATGGTTGTAGTTGAGGCCAGCCATTCTTCGATGATAGCGAACGGAAACGCACAAACAATGAATTTTTAGCGCAGTGGGCCCGGTGATATTGCGGTGCGAGATCAACCAGCCCGTGAGACCGCCATGTCCCATCTCGCGCTACCCCTTCTGGCCCCGGCGATCTTCGCCGCCTTGGCGCTCCACCTGCTGCGCCGCGAGGCGACGCCGAAGGGGCCGGGGCCGTTGGCCGAGATCGCCGCGGCGCTTGCTTTCGTGGTGGCGCTTGCCGCTGCCGTCCAACTCGCCTGGTTCGGCCCCGCGACGCTGACGCTGCTCGCCCCCCGCGGCCTGGGCCTCTCGGCCCGCCTCGACATCGTCGGCGTGACGATGCTGCTGCTGATCACCTTCGTCGGCTGGGTCGTCCTGCGCTTCAGCCGCAGCTATCTCGCCGGCGAACCGGGGCAGAGCCGCTTCACGGGCTGGATCTGCGCCACGCTCGCCGCCGCGCTTCTGCTCGTGAGCGCCGGCAATCTGCTGCAGCTTCTCGTCGCCTGGGTCGCGACCAGCCTCTGCCTGCACCGGCTGCTGCTGTTCTATCCCGCCCGCCCGGCGGCGCAGCGCGCGGCGCGGAAGAAGTTCGTCGTCGCCCGGCTGGCGGATGGCGCGCTGCTGCTGGCCTGCCTGCTCCTGTTCGCGGGCTACGGCACCGGTGACATCGGCGCGATCCTGGCGCAGGCGCGCAGCGGGCCGGTGCCCGCCGGAACGGGCTGGGCGGTGGCGCTGCTGGTCATGGCGGCGCTGCTCAAATCGGCCCAGTTCCCGGCCCATGGCTGGCTGGTCGAGGTCATGGAGGCGCCGACGCCGGTCTCGGCCTTGCTGCATGCCGGCATCATCAATGCGGGCGGCTTCCTGCTGATCCGCTTCGCGGACCTGCTGCTGACGACGCCGGGCGCGCTGGCGGCGCTGGTGCTGATCGGCGGCTTCACCGCCCTGCTCGGCGGGCTGGTGATGCTGACCCAATCGGCGATCAAGACCTCGCTCGCCTGGTCCACCGTGGCGCAGATGGGCTTCATGGTGCTGCAATGCGGGCTGGCGCTCTTCCCGCTGGCGCTGCTGCACATCGTCGCCCACTCGCTCTACAAGGCCCATGCCTTCCTGTCGTCGGGCTGGGCCGTGGAGCAGGTCGCGGCCACGCGCCGGCCGGGGCCGGTCGCGGTCGCCAGCCTCCGCGTCGTCGCCCAGGCCTTCGCCTTCGCGCTGGCGCTCTATGCGCTGATGGGACTGAGCTTCGGCTTCGCCGACAAGTCGCCTCAGGCGATCGCGCTCGGCGCCATCCTCGTCTTCGGTGTCGCCTATCTGATCGCGCAGGGCCTCGCCGACGCCGCACCGCGCGCGCTGACGCTGCGGACGTCGGCGGCCTCGATCGCCGCCTCGCTGTCCTACTTCCTGCTGCAGCGCTTCGCGCAGTGGCTGACCTCGCCGACGCTGCCGCCGATCCCGCCGCCGACCGCGCTGGAATGGGCGCTGATCGTGTTGACGCTGCTCTCCTTCGGGGCCGTCGCCTTCGCCCAGGCGCTGTTCCCGCACTGGGCCGGGCATCCCGCTCTCGCGGGCCTGCGTGTCCATCTCGCCAACGGCTTTTACGGCAACGCCATCTTCGACCGTCTCACCGGCGGCTGGGCCCGGCCCGCATCATCCCACCTCACCAGCGAAAGGAGCCCGTCATGACCGCGCAGCCCGGACAGGACGCCCTGCAGGCCGCCCTGATGGCGCAGGCCGACCGTGCCGCCCGCATCATTCCGCCGCTCTGGCCGCTCTCGGCCTCCGTCGCGGTCAATCCCTTCCTCGGTCTGGCGGGGGAGACGCTGGCCGGCGCGGCGGCGCGCCTCGGCCGGGCCGGCGGCATCCCCGTCACCATGCCGCGGTCCTTCTACCGGGAGCGCTGGCGGGCTGGCGAGATCACGCCGGCCGACCTCGCCGAGGTGATCGCCGAGCGGCCGGGGGCGCCGGGCCACGCCGTAGTCGAGGCGGCCCTGTCCGAGAACCCTGCGCCCGCGGCGCCGATTCCGACCGTCGCGGCGCTCTGCGCCGAGGCCACCGGCGTCGACTGGCCGGGCTTCATCGCCGACCGGATCGGCGCCTGGGCCTCGGGCCATTTCGATCTCGGTCAGGCGATGTGGCCGAAGACCCAGGCCGCTGGCGCCTATGAATCCTGGCGCGCCTTCGCGACGCAGGATCTCTCGCCCGAGATCGCGGGGCTGAAGGGCTTCTGCCTGCGCATCTCGCGGGAGCCGCTGGGCGCCCCGGCGGCGATCCGGCGCGCCTGCCTCGCCCTCGGTCTGCCGCAGGCGGCGGCCGAGAGCTACTTCACGGCGCTGCTGACAGGGCTCGGCGGCTGGGCCCAATATGCCCGCCACCTTCAGTGGCAGGCGGAGCGCGATGGCGGGACCGACCAGACGATCACCGATCTGCTGGCCATCGCGCTCGCCTTCGAGGCGGCGCTGCACGCGCAGTTCGGGCGGCAGATCGCCGAGGCCTGGCGGCAGGCGATCGACGCCCATGCCGCGCCCGTCGAGCCGAGCGACGACCAGATCATCGACGCCCTGCTGCAGGAAGCCTATGACCGCGCTGCCCAGCGCCGGTTCTTCGCGGCATGGCAGCCGGCCGCCGCGAAGGCGGCGCCCGCGCGGCCTTCGGTCCAGGCGGCCTTCTGCATCGACGTCCGCTCGGAAATCATCCGCCGCGCGCTGGAGTCGCTCGATCCCGGCGTGGAGACGCTGGGCTTCGCCGGCTTCTTCGGCATCGGCGTCTCGCATCGCCGGCTCGGTTCGGTGGGCGGCGAGGCGCGGTTGCCGGTCCTGCTGAAGCCGGGCCTGGGGTCTTTCACCTGCGACGCTCCGGGCGAGGCCGCGGAAGAGAAGGTGCGCATCGGCGCCCGGGCCAAGCGCGCCTGGGGCCGCTTCAAGCGCGCCGCCGTCTCCTCCTTCGCCTTCGTCGAGGCCAGTGGCCCGCTCTATCTCTGGAAGCTCTTCCACGACTCCGTCACGGCCGATCACCGCCCGGAGAGCGACCGGACGGCACCGCGCCTCGACGCGACGCTGACCGTGGCGCAGCGGACGGAGATGGCCGCGGCGGTCCTGCGGGGCATGTCCCTGACCTCGGGCTTCGCCCGGCTGGTGCTGCTGGCCGGCCATGGCGCGCGGCTGGTCAACAACGCCCATGCCAGCGCCCTGCAATGCGGCGCCTGCGGCGGCTTTCCCGGCGACGTGAATGCCCGCCTGCTGGCCGGGCTGCTGAACGAGGCGGACGTCCGCGCCGGGCTGGCGGGGCAGGGGATCGAGGTTCCGGCCGATACGCGCTTCGTCGCCGGCCTGCATGACACGGTCAGCGACGAGATCACGCTGTTCGACCGCGAAACCGTTCCGCCGTCGCACGCGGCCGATCTGGCGAAGCTGGACGCGCTGCTGGCCTCCGCCGGTCGGCTCGCCCGGACCGAGCGGGCGCTGCGGCTGCCCGGCGCGGCGGGCGAGGGCGACGTCGCGCGGCGCGGCCGGGATTGGGCGCAGGTGCGGCCGGAATGGGGTCTGGCCGGCTGCAAAGCCTTCATCGCCGCACCGCGCCGGCACACGGCAGGCGCTTCGCTCGCCGGGCGCGCCTTCCTGCACAGCTATGACTGGCGTGCCGACACCGAATTCAAGGTGCTCGAACTCATCCTGACGGCGCCGGTCGTCGTCGCGAGCTGGATCAGCCTGCAATACTACGGCTCGGCCGTCGCACCGGCGGCCTTCGGCGCCGGCAACAAGCTGCTGCACAACGTCGTCGGCGGCATCGGCGTCTTCGAGGGCAATGGCGGGCTGCTGCGCGGTGGTCTGCCCTGGCAGTCGGTCCATGACGGCGAACGCCTGATGCACGAGCCGCTGCGGCTGTCGGTGGTCGTCGCGGCCCCGCGCGAGGCGATCCTCGGCATCCTGGCGAAGCACCCGGACCTCCGGGCGCTGTTCGACCAGGGCTGGCTCGCCCTCTTCGCGATGGACGATTCCGGCCAGGTCTCCGCCCGTTATCGGGCCGGCGACGGCTGGATCGATATCGCATCGACACCGGGACCGGCTGCGCTGGCCGCCTGAACCTGGCGGCGCGGACAACCGCGCCGTTATGGTCCCACGGCCGCGGAGCGCTCGCAGGCTCCGCCGGCTCAGATCGCTAATCGTCAGACAATCTGTCAATCAGTTGACAGGGGGTCGACGCTTGTGGGATGCCTCTCCCCGCTGATGCCCGCAGAAGGCAGATCGTGGAGGAAGAGATGATCAAGCTGTCGCCCACCCGCCGTGGCCTCATGCTCGGCGCCGCCGGTGCCATCGCCGCCCCCTATGTCGTCCGCGACGCCATCGCCCAGGGCAAGGCCGTCAATGTCGGCGTCATCCTGCCGCTCTCCGGCGCCAACGCGCAGTTCGGCATCAATTCGCGCAATGGCATCGAACTGGTCGCGGACGAGATCAACGCCGCAGGCGGCATCAAGGCGCTCGGCGGCGCCCGGATCAATCTCGTCGTTGCCGACTCGACCTCGACCCCGACGACGGCCGCCAATGTCGCCCAGCGCCTGCTGACGCAGAACGACGTCGTAGCGATCCTTGGCGCCTTTGCCTCGTCGCTCACGATCGCGATCTCGGAAGTCACGGAGCGCCGGGGCGTGCCGCTGCTCACCATGTCCTTCTCGGACCAGATCACCGGCCGCGGCTTCGAGAACATCTTCCAGGTGGTCGCCAAGGCCTCGGTCATCGGCAAAGCGCAGTTCGACGGCACGGTCGCCATCGCAGCGAGTGCCGGCCAGAAGCTCGAGCGCATTGCGATCATGTATGAGGATACCGCCTATGGGACCTCGCAGGCCGGCGGTCTGCGCGAGGGCGCCAAGGCGGCCGGCGTCCAGATCGTCATGGACGACGCCTATCCGCTAGGCATCACCGACGTCACGCCGCTGATCAACAAGCTGCGCGCCTCCGGCGCCCAGGCGGTGTTCCCGGTTTCCTACCTCAACGATTCCCTGCAGATCATCCGCGCGATGCGCCAGCAGCGCATCACCATTCCCGCCATCGGTGGCGCGGCCGGCTATGTCATTCCGGATTTCGAGAAGGGGCTCGGCGAATTCGCCGAGGGCGTGCTCTCGATCTCGCCGGCCAATTACGACCTCGCGCCGGAGCTGACCGAGCGCTTCCGCAAGCGCTTCGGCTATTTCATGGTCCATGAGGCGCTCGAGCACGCCGTCTGCATGGATGTGCTGGCCCAGGCGATGGAGAAGGCCAAGTCGGCCAAATCCGAGGATCTGCGCAAGGCGCTGCATGGCGGTCGCTTCGAGGGCGGCTGGACCAAGGCCATGACGGGCGGGGCCGTCCAGTTCGACAAGACCGGCCTCAACACGCTCTCCGTCCCCGTCATGGTCCAGTGGCGTAACAAGGAACTCGTCACCGTCTGGCCCTCTGACGTCGCCAAGGCCAAGGCCGTCTGGGCCGGCTGAGCCGCGATCGGCAGCGGCCGGGCAGGGGAGAGAGGCGCTCATGGCGGTGGTTCAGGCCATCCTGGACGGCTTGATGATCGGCGGTGTCTACGCCGTCATCTCGATCGGCCTGACGCTGGTCTTCGGCGTGATGGGCATCGTGAACTTCGCGCAAGCGGAATTCCTGATGCTCGGCATGTTCGTGGCCTATTATGCCTGGGCTTGGCTCGGGCTCGATCCGCTGCTGGCGGCGCCGCTCGCTTTCGCGGTCGTGTTCCTGCTCGGGGCCGCGCTCCAACACATGCTGATCAGGCGCGTGCTCAAGGCCCCCGAGGTGGCGCAGATCTTCCTCACCGTCGGCCTGCTGATCGTGCTGGAGAACGCCGCGCTGCTGATGTTCGGCTCGGGCTTCCGCTCCGTCTCGACGCCCTACCAGACCTCGTCGCTGCAGCTCGGGCCGCTCTTCGTCTCCGTGCCCTATCTCGCCGCCTTCGCCATGTCGGTGGCCTCGGGGCTGGCGCTCTGGCTCTTCCTGAAGTCGAGCTGGTTCGGCCGCGCGATGCGCGCCACCGCGCAGGACCCGATGGCCGCGCGGCTGATGGGCATCGATGCCGACCGCATGCACATGCTCGCCTTCGCGCTCGGCGTCGGGCTCACCGCCTTCGGCGGCGCGGTAATACTGCCCTATCTGACGGCCTCGCCGACGGTCGGCACCCAATTCGCCGTGCTGATGTTCACCGTGGTGGTGCTGGGCGGGCTCGGCTCGGTCGCGGGCGCGGTGGTCGGCGGCCTCGCCGTCGGCATCATCCAGTCGCTCTCGGCGCTCGTCTTTCCGATCCAGCTGCAGAACCTCGTCCTCTTCATCGTCTTCATCGCGGTGCTGGCCTTCCGGCCGAAGGGCCTGCTGGGGGCGGCCCGATGAGCGCGCCATCCCTTCGGCAGACGGCCGGCCTCGCGCTGCTCGCGGCGTTCGCCATCGCCCTGCCTTTCGCCTTCGAGCCGCGCGGCTACGGCATCCGCATCCTCTGCCTGGCGCTTCTCTTCGCCGCCATGGCGCAGGCCTGGAACATCGTCGCCGGCCTCGCCAACCAGATCTCGCTCGGCCACGCCGCCTTCTTCGGCATCGGCGCCTACACCTCGACGCTGCTTCTCATCCATTTCGGCATCACGCCCTGGCTCGGCATGATGGCGGCGGCGGTGCTGGGCGGGCTCGCTGCGCTTCTGATCAGCCTGCCGACAATGCGACTGCGCGGCCACTATTTCGCGCTGGCGACGCTCGCCTTCGGCGAGGTCATGCGCGTCATCGGCAACAGCTGGGGCGGGCTGACCGGCGGACCGGTGGGCATCTCCGTCCCCTACGCCAAGCCGAGCCTCGGCCTGATGCAGTTCGCCGACACCCGCGCCTCTTACTGGCTGATGCTGGGGGCGCTCGTCGTGGTGACCGTGATCTTCGTCGCGATCAAGCGTAGCCGCCTCGGCTACCGGCTGCGCGCGATCAAGGAGAATGCCGACGCGGCCGAGGTCATCGGCGTCGACACCACCCGCACCAAGATCATCGCTGCGGTGATCTCGGGCGCGCTGACGGCGGCGCTTGGCACGCTCTACGCCCAGTTCCAGTTCTTCTTCGATCCCGACACCGTTTTCGGCGTCGCCTCGATCTCGGTGCGGATGGCGATGATCGCCATCGTCGGAGGCATCGGCACGGCGGCGGGCCCGATCCTCGGCGCCTTCTTCGTCATCCCGCTTGAGGAGATCGCCAACCAGGTCTTCTCCGCCCAAGCGGCGGGGCTGTCGCAACTCGTTTTCGGCGTGCTGCTGATCCTCGTGATCCTGGTCGAGCCGCGCGGCTTCATGGCGATCGGCCCGCGGATCAGGCGCCTGCTGCGCCGGGAGGAACGCTAATGGTCGCGCCACTGCTCCAGGTCAGCGGGCTCGGCAAGCGCTTCGGCGGGCTGCAGGCCTTGTCGGATGTGTCGCTCTCCGTGGCGCCGGGCGAGATCCTCGGGCTGATCGGCCCCAACGGCGCCGGCAAGACGACGCTGTTCTCGACGCTGGTCGGCCTGCACCGGCCCGATTCCGGCACGATCCGGCTCGACGGCCGCGACCTCGTCGGCCTCAAGCCGCACAGGATCGCCGCGGCGGGCATGGTCAAGACCTTCCAGAACGTCGCGCTGTTCCTCGACTCGACGGTCCTCGACAACGTCCTGACCGGCGGGCTGATGCGCCACGCGATTCCCGAGGCCAGCGAGCTGGCGGAGCGCTGCCTCGAGCGCGTCGGCATTGGCGCGATCGCCGGCAAACTCGCGCGCGATCTCTCCTTTCCGGAGCGGGCGCGTGTCGAGGTGGCGCGCGCGCTCTGCACCGAGCCGCGGGTCCTGCTGCTCGACGAGGCGATGGCGGCGCTCAACCATGCCGAGATGGACGCCTTCATGGATCTTCTGCGGCAATTGCGCGAGGAGGGGCTGACGCTGGTCGTGGTCGAGCACCACATGCGCGCCATCATGGCGCTGTGCGACCGGCTGGTCGTCTTGAACTTCGGCCAGATGATCGCGACCGGCACCCCGGCCGAGATCGCGCGCGACCCGGCCGTGATCGAGGCCTATCTCGGCCGGTCGGCGGCGTGAGGAGGGTGCGATGACCAGCCAGCCTCCGCTTCTCTCGATCGCCGGGCTGCATGCCGGCTATGGCGGCCTCGACGTGCTGCACGACGTCTCGATCGCGGTCGGCCCGGGCGAATTCGTCTGCGTGATCGGCGCCAACACGGCCGGCAAGAGCACCCTGCTGCGGACGATCTCGGGGCTTGTCTCCGCCCGCGGCAGCATCCGCTTCGATGGCACCGAACTCGTCGGCCGCCCCTCGCATGCGATCCCTGCGCTCGGCATCGCCCATGTGCCGGAAGGTCGCCATGTCTTCCCCGAGATGACGGTGGAGGAAAACGTCATGCTCGGCGCCTATGCAGTGCGCTCCGCCAGCGATCTCGCCACGCGGCGCGATCGGGTGCTGACGATGTTCCCCCGCCTGCGCGAGCGGCTCGGCCAGCTCGCGGGAACGCTCTCGGGCGGTGAGCAGCAGATGGTCGCGATCGGCCGGGCCTTGATGCTCCAGCCCCGGCTTCTCCTGCTCGACGAGCCGAGCCATGGCCTGGCGCCGAAGATCGTCGACGAACTCCACGACACCTTCCTGGCCGTCAGCCGGACGGGCACATCCATCCTGCTGGTCGAGCAGAACACCACGCTGGCGCTGTCCGTCGCCGGCCGTGGCTATGTGCTGGAAAGCGGCCGGGTCGTGCTTGAGGGCACGAGCGCGGAGCTGTCCGGAAACGACGCCGTCCGCAGCGCCTATCTCGGGCTCTGACGACCTCCGAACACCACCACGAAAGGGATCAAGGCCGATGTCGCACAGCGATCAGTTCAACAAGGGTCTCGAAGTCCGCCGCAAGGTGCTGGGCAGCGACTATGTCGATGGCAGCCTGGCCAAGGCCGACGACTTCATGATGGCCTTCCAGAACATCACCACCGAATGGTGCTGGGGCTATGCCTGGACGCGGCCGGGCCTCGAGCACAAGACCCGCTCGATGCTGAACCTCGCCATGCTGACGGCGCTCGGCAAGCCGGCCGAGCTCAAGCTCCACGTCAAGGGGGCGCTCGCCAACGGCGTGACCGTCGACGAGATCAAGGAAATCCTGCTCCACGCGACCGTCTATTGCGGCATCCCGGCCGGCCTCGACGCCTTCAAGGCGGCCCATGAGGTGCTGAAGGCCGAGGGGGCCGTGCCCAACGACAAGTGAGACCGGCGATGGCCGGCTGGGAGGTCTTCGCCCTGCGCTATGCCGTGCATGAGCGCCGGGCCTTCGAGAACTTCATCCGCACGCCCGATCCGCACGACGCGCCCATGCCCATGGACTATTTCGTCTGGGTCGTGCGGCGCGGCGGGCGGGTCGTCGTGGTCGACACCGGCTTCACCCCAGAGGGCGGAGCCAAGCGTGGCCGCACCCTGATCCGCCCCGTCGAGGCCGCACTGCGCCAACTCGGCGTGGATCCTGGGACGGTGGAGGACGTGGTCATCACGCATCTCCACTATGACCATGCCGGCAATCTCGATCTCTTCCCGAAGGCCCGCTTCCACCTTCAGGAGGCGGAGATGGGCTTCGCGACCGGCCGGCACATGTGCCAGGCCTGCATACGCTACCCCTTCGACGTCGAGGATGTCGTGCGGATGGTGCGTGCGGTCTATGCCGAGCGTGTCGTCTTCCATGACGGCGATGCCGAGATCGACGAGGGGCTGAGCCTGCACAAGGTCGGCGGCCACAGCGCCGGCCTGCAGATGGTCCGCGTCGAGACCGCCCGCGGGCCGCTGGTGCTGGCCAGCGACGCCGCGCATTTCATGGCCAATATCGAGCGGCAGAACCCGTTCCCGATCTTCTTCGACCTCGGCGCGCTGGCGCAGGGCTGGCGCGCCGCGCGCCGCCTCGCCGGGGCTGAGGAGCGGATCATCGCCGGCCACGACCCGCTGGTGCGGGAGCTCCATCCTCCCGTCGAGGGCTCGGAGGGCGAGACGGTGGCGCTCCACCTGCCGCCGCTGCGCTAATCAGAGTGGCCCTCCGACATGGGCCAGCGCCGCCAGCAGATGCGGGCGGAACAGGTCGGGGTGCTCGCACATCGGGAAATGGCCGAGCCCCTCCATGACGCGCAGATCGGCGCCGGGGATGAGCGCGGCGAGCTTGCCTCCGTCCTCCGGCGTCGCCGAATAATCATAGGTGCCGCAGAGCAGCGAGACCGGTGTCCGCGCCGCGTCGATGCGGGGCGCCACCTCCGCCCCGTCGAACTCGTCGGAATAGAAGACAAGGTCGCCGGCATAGATCTCGGGCGCGCCCTGCGAATAGATCCAGGCGGCCCGGCGGCGGCTGTCGATCGGGCTCGTCGGGCTCATCAGCCCGCGCACGAAGGCGGCGTTGTGCAGCCCGGCATGGACGCCGACATGGTGCTGGAACGGGTTGCGCCGCCCCTTCGAGCGGAAGGGCGGCTCGATCGCGATGACGCCCGCGACGAGATCGGGCCGCTCCGCCGCCAGCAGCAGGGCGAGCGCCGCGCCCATCGAGCCGCCGGCGACGATCGCCTTCGCGCCGATCACCTGCTCGATGATCGCCGCGCACCAGCCGAGATAGCGCGCGCCCGAGAGCCGGTAGGGCTCGCCCTGCCAGCCTTCGGGAGGCATCGAGCGGCCATGGAAGGGCATGTCCGGCGCGATCAGGCGCCACTCCGCGGCCAGTGCGACATCGGCGAGTTGCCCGTGGAACTGGCGGGAATCGGCGCCGGCCGTGTGCAGGAACAGCACCGGCCGCCCGCTTCCGGCGCGCTCGACATAAATCTCGGCTGCGCCCTCCGGCAGGGCGACCTGGTGATAGCGCCCCTCGATCTGGCCCATCCGCCGGGTGACGGAGGGCGCCGGAGCCGGGGGCGACAGCACGACGAGCTCGAACAGCCGCTCGATCACGGCCCGCGCCTGCGCGATCACGCGCGCGTCGCCGGAAAGAGTGAAGGCGGGGTTGGCGATCGCCAGCGCCGTGAAGGCCTGGAAGCGCGGCGGCGGCGGCAGGGTCAGGAGCCTCGCCCAGTCCTCTGCGGCTGCCGAGAGCACGATGTCCGGCGCGGCCGTGCCCTCGAACACCACGACGCCGTCATCGAGCCGCAGCAGGATGTCGTCGCCCGCGCCTTCGATCCGCAGCACCGCGACGAGGCCGGCGCCGAGGCGACGCAGTTCGGCGTCGCCGGCCGCCGCGGCGATGCGCGCCCGCAGGCCCATCAGCCGCGCGGGCCGCTGGCGGCGAGCGCCTGGAGATGGCGGTGGATCTCGGTGTGGTCGGCCTGCGCGCCAAGCCCGCACTTGGCCGCCTCCCACAGCGTAGCCACCGACTGGATCTGCGGCAGCGGAAGCTCGAGATGATCGGCGAGATCGGCGGCGATGCGCAGATCCTTCGCCATCAAAGCGAGCGAGAAGCCCGAATTGAAGGCCTCGGAGATCACGAAGGGCTTCATCTTCACTTCTGTCGAGTTGTTGCGGCCTGTCGAGGCGTTGAGCACGTCGACGATCGTCTCCGGCGCCAGGCCGAAGCGGCCGCCGACCAGCAGCGCCTCGCAGGCCGCGACCAGCCCGGCCGCCGAAACATAGTTGTTCAGCGCCTTCATCGCATGGCCGGAGCCGATCGGACCCGTGGCGAAGATCGACTTGCCCATCGCCGCCAGCACGGGCCGGGCGCGCTCGACCGCCTCGGCCGGTCCGCCCGCCATGATCGCGAGCGAGCCGTCGATGGCGCGCTTCACGCCGCCCGAGACCGGCGCGTCGATCAGCGGCAGGCCCAGCGGAACGAGGTCCGCCGCGAGAGAAACCGTATCGGTGGGCGCCGAGGAACTCATGTCGATGACGAGCGCGCCCTTGGCCAATGCGCCTGCCGCGCCGGCACCCAGCAGCACGTCGCGCACGATGCGGCCATTGGGCAGCATGGTGATCAGGATGCCGGCGCCTTCGGCTGCCTCTTTCGCATCGGCGAAGGCCAAGCCGCCCGCCTCGACCAACGCCTGTCGCGGCGCCTCGGCCGGGTCCGCGCCTCGCACCGTGAAGCCGGCCGCAATCAGCCGTCGCACCATCGGCAGTCCCATCTGGCCGAGCCCGATGAAGGCGATGGGGGCAGGGGAGCTGGCGCTGTCAGGCATGGATCGATCCTCCGGCGTCGCGTCAAGGGCAGCGCGGCGTCCGGCGGATTTCTGGGCGCTATCAGACAATCTGTCAATTCGCGGCGTCAGCCGCGGCGAGGCTCGCGCTCGAGCACGGCGAGCGCGACCTTCGCGGCCATGGCGATGTGATGCCGGCAGGCCTGTTCCGCGCGGGCGCCGTCGCGCGCCGCGATGGCGTCATGGATCGCCTCGATCTCGGCCACGCTGTCGTCGAGCCGGCCCTGCTGCGTCATCGAGGTGAAGCGCAGCAGGGTGATGCGGTTATGCAGCATCGTCAGCGACTGCTTGACGAAGATGTTGCCCGCCCCCTCCATCAGCACGCTGTAGAAGCGCGTCTTGGCGGCGACGAGCTGGGCGCGGTCGCCGTTGCGGGCCGCCTGTTTGAAGCCGGCGACGGCCTCCTTGAGATCCCGGATCGCCGCGTCGCTGCCCTGCTCGGCGAAAGCCCGCCCGGCGAAGCCCTCCAGCAGGGCCCGGACCTCATAGAGCTGCCGGGCCTCGTCGAAGGTGATGGACGAGACCTCGGGCCCACGATGAGGCACCGTCACGACGAGGCCCTCGGCCTCGAGCTGCCGCAGCGCCTCCCGCACCGAGGTCCGCCCCACGCCGATCTGCTCGCAGAGTTCCCGCTCGACGAGGCGCTGGCCCGGCCGGAAATGCCCGGAGGCGATCGCCTCGCGGATCCGGTCCTCCACGAGGAGACGCAGCGTGGCCGCCTGCCGCGGGATGCGAAGATTCATCTCGTTCATGCCGAACACATTGCCGCGCGCGCGGCCACCGTCAATCTCCGCGCTTGACCCTTGCGCGAACAGATTGTCTGATAGCAGGCAATCTAACGACAATATGGATGGGAGGCTTCATGAGAACCCTGTTGCTCGGCCTGATGGCCGCGGCCACGCTGGCGATCGCGCCCGCTTCGGCACAGAGCTATCCGACCCGCCCTGTAACCATGCTGGTGCCTTTCGCGGCCGGTGGCACCACCGATGTGCTCGCCCGCATCCTCGCCGAGGAGATGGGCAAGGCGCTGGGCCAGAACATCGTAGTCGAGAATGTCGGCGGCGCCGGCGGACGGACCGGGACCGAGCGGGTCACCCGGGGCGAGCCGGACGGCTACACCGTCCTCTTTGGCAATATGGGGCCGATGGCCGCCAGCCGGGCGCTCTTCAAGGACCAGCGCTACGACCCCCGCACCGACCTCGCCCCCATCGGTCTCGTCGCCGACGTGCCGATGGTAATGGCCGCGAGCAAGAAAAGTGCGGTCGCGGACCTCAAATCCTTCGTCGCGAAGGTCAAGGCGGAAGGCGACAAGGTCACTTTCGGTACGGCGGGCTTCGGTGCGACCTCGGATCTGGCGCCGCGGCTGCTGCTGCATCTCTCGGGGCTGAAGGCGACGATCGTGCCCTATAAGGGCGCGGGACCGGCGATCCAGGATCTGATCGGCGGTTTCGTCGATGGCGTCATCGACCAGACGGCAACGCTGCTGCCGCTGCACGCCTCCGGCACCGTCACCGCACTCGCCGTGACCGGCGACAGCCGCCTGCCGCAGGCGCCGGATGTGCCCACCTTCGCGGAAGCCGGGCTGCCCGATTTCGGCATGAAGGTCTGGAACGCGCTTGCCGTCCACAAGGACACCAATCCCGCCATCGTGGCGCGGCTGGTCGCGGCGCTGGACCAGAGCCTCTCCTCCGATTTCGTGCGGACGCGGTTCGAGGGCCTGGCCGTTCCGGTGCCGCCGGCCTCCGTCCGTGGCCCCGCGCATCTGGACCGGCTGGTCAAGGCCGAGGTCGAGCGCTGGGAGGCGGTGCTGAAGGACGTGCCGAAGCAGTGAGAGAAGGCGTGCCCGCGGTGTTCCAACCGCGGCGCGCCCGGCCTACCAGGTGACGATGACCGGCCGGGGCATCGTGTATTTCGAGACCAGGCAGCGAAGGGTGTCGACGATGTCGCGATCCTCGCTGGCCATGATCAGCGACCAGATGTCGCCGGTGAAGCGCAGCAGCAGATCCTCGATCTCGTCGTATTCGAGGTCGGAGAAATCGAACCCGACCGTGGTCGGGCTGGCGCGGTTGGGGACCTGGAAGGGGCTCAGGCGCTGCACCAGTTCCGTCAGCGCCATACCGGGCTTCGCAGCACCGGCGAGGTTGCGGGCCAGCACGGCGCCTTCCGCGGCCAGCGACATGATCCGCCCGATCACGATGCGCCTGTCCAACAGGCTCATCGTCCGCAGGCTGCCGCCGAAGCGCGGTGTGAAGGCCGCCCGCTTTGGTGCGGTCGCGCCCGGACCCGGCCGGGCATCCAGGGGTATCGGGGCCGAAAGCGGCAGGAAATATTCGAGATCGCAGGCGACGCCGCTGCACCAGACCCGCTGCGAACTGATCTCGACATCGACGATGCGGCCGGTCGCGCTGCGCACCTCGGCCCGTTCGGCGTCGTAATAACCGTTGGTCTCCAGCAGCCACAGCCGCCGGTCACGCTGCACGCTGCTCAGGGCCGTGCCGGCCGCCAGCAGTTCCTTGTGCTGGATTTCCGGCCAGACCCGTTCGACGAGGCGCAGATAGCCGGCATTGGCGGCGAGATACTGGGAACCGTTGGGACCGGCGGTCGAGAGGCAGGCCGGCACGTCTGCCTGCTGCACGAGATCGGCGGTGAGATTGCGGGTGGAAAACATGGCGAATCCGGCGACGAAACAATGTGCAGCTGATTAGAAATATTCCAAATGAGATGATTCGGCAGCAATTTTCTTTCGTCGAATCGGGGGTATCGGAATGTTTCGTGCATGGCCGGTTAAATGATTCCCGGAAAGACAGGCTCGCCCTCCGGCGGGTCCGCTTCTCGATGCTCCCGGCATGCCGAGGAGCCGCACGCCATGAACGCTGCTCAGCCGGTCGCGACCATCACGCGGCCTGAGCTTTGCCCGGCAGCGATGAGTGCGTCGATCAGATGATGGACGCGCAGCGCCTCCTCGCCCGTGATGCGAGGCGGGCGCTTCTGTCGGATGGCCTCAGCGAAATCGGCCATCACGGCGCGATGATAGTCATGGGGGAACGCCATCGGATCGGCGCCGGTGCCGCCGGCGCTCCGGTCCGGGTCCGTCGTGGTCCGCGTGCCGTCATGCCAGGCGATGTCCAGCGCGGTGCCGACGAGCGAGGCTGTCGCGTGCCGGCAGATCAGCTCGATCCGCTCCGGGAAACCGGGATAGGCCGCGGTCGTCGCATCGATGGTGCCGACCGCCCCATTGGCAAAACGGACCGCAGCGCAGACCATGTCCTCGGTCTCCATCCGGTGGACCGGGCTGGTCAGCGCATAGCCGCAGACCTCTGTAACGGAGCCGGCCAGGCTCAGCATCAGATCGAGCGTATGGATCCCCTGCGACAGCAGCACGCCGCCGCCGTCGCGCGCGAAGCTGCCGCGGCCGGGCTCATCGTAATAGGATTGGGGCCGCCAGAGCCGGATCACGGTCGAGCAGCCGACGATCTCGCCCATCCGGCCGGAATCGAGCTGTTCGGCCAGCGCCACGGCCGCCGGCTTGAAGCGGTGCTGCAGCACGATGCCGAGCGTGACGCCGGCGGCGCGGCAGGTCGCGACCAGGTCCTTCGCCCGCGCGGTGGTGATGTCGATCGGCTTTTCCAGCAGAACATGCTTGCCCGCCTGCGCGCAGCGCCGGGCGACGTCGAGATGCGTGTTGGCGGGAGTGAGCACCAGCATCGCCGTGACGCTTTCGTCGGCGAGCAGCGCCTCGAGATCGTCGCAGAGCGGAAAGGGGAAGCGCGCGCCGAAGGCGGCGCGGCGCTCAGGGCTGGGGCTGTAGGCACCGGCGACCTCGATCTGGTCCTGAAGGTCGACGAGACCCTTGGCGTGGGGCGTCACCGCCATGCCGAGCCCGACGATGCCGATGCGCAGTCTGCTCATGATGTCGCTCCGATGACCGGGACCCGAGCCGGCGCAGCGGCGTCGGCAACCGGAAGCAGACATAAGGAACGGCAAGGCCGCGGTCACCTGTGGCCGGCAGGCCAGCGCTGATGACCGGACAGCTCTGCGTCGTCTTGGGCGTCAGTGCCGTGAGCGGGTCGGCCATCGGATGCAGCCGGTGAGCCTGCAGGTTTCCTTAACCCTGTCCGTTTACCATGACCATGGGGAAGTCGTCGGCTGTTTCGCTTTCCCGAAGAGGGTGGAATGGCGGATTCAACGACAGCGTCGATGTTCCGGAGCGAGGCTTTGGATGCGCGCGGCCGCATCGAGGCGCTGCCGACGACGATGCATGTCACCGACAGCTGGACGCGTGCGGTGATCGGAGGGGTGGCGCTGGCCGTGCTGGCGGCCTTGGTCGCGAGCACGCAGGTCATCATCCCGATCCAGATTCCCGCCAGCGGCGTCGTGGTCGACCGCTCGGGCTATCTGCTCACAGCCGTCCCGGCCTCGGCGGGCGGCTTTGTCGAGGCGCTGAAAGTCCGGGCCGGCGACCATGTCGTGAAGGGCCAGGAACTTGGCCGGCTGACGCTGCCCGAGCAGTCCGAGACGATCACGCGCCTGCGCGGCGCATTGGAGGGGCTGAAGCGCGACGATCTCGCCATGGCCGCCCTGGCCGAGCAGGACCGGCGCAGCGAGCAGGCCGTGCGCGACCGGAACGCCGCCAATCTCGACGCGCGGATCGCCAGCCATGAGCAGCGGATCGGCTGGCTGCAGCAGCGCCAGAACGCCGAGGCGGAGCTCCTGCGCAAGGGCATCTCGACAGAGACCCGCATTATCGCGGCCCGCATCGCGCTGCAGGAGGCGATCGCGGAGCGCGACCAGATGCGCTTTGAGCGCAGCTCGCTGCAATCGGCCGCGCTCGAGGCCGAGGCGCGGCGCGAGCGGGAGCGTCTGGGGCGGGCTCTGAAGATCGAGCAGGCGGCGATCGATCTCGCCGCGGCCGAAGCCAATCAGGCAGTCCGCCAGGTGCTGCGCGCGCCCGTCGACGGGGTCGTCGCCGAGGTTCCGGCGCGTGTCGGCGAATCGGTCTCCAGCGGCGAGGCCATCGTCGTTGTCATGGCGCAGGGGGGCAGCCGCGCGGAGGATCTCGAGGCGGTTCTGTTCGTGCCGCTCGGCGCCGGCAAACGCGTCTCCCAGGGCGACCGCGTGCTGATCGCGCCCGCGTCCCTGCCGCAGGGCGAGCATGACCGGCTGCTGGGGCGGGTGGGCACGGTTTCTTCGACCGTCACGACGCGGGATTCCCTGCGCTCGACGCTCGGCAGCGAACAGCTCGCCGAACTGGCCGCCCGCGAAGGGCCGGTCTTCCGCCTCGTCGTCGAGCTGGAGAAGCGCGACGGCGATCCGAGCCGTCTGGCCTGGACGTCGGGAGGAGGTCCCAACCTGTCGCTCACCCGCGGCACCCCCGTCTCGGCGCAGATCACGACCGAGCACACGAGCCTGCTCTCGCTTGCCCTGCCGGCGCTGCGGCGCCTGTTCGAACCGTCTCGCTCGGTCTGGACGGACCGCGGCTGATGTCCATTTTCGGCGGCGGCACCCCCGTCATCCTCCAGATGGAGGCGACCGAATGCGGCGCGGCCTGCCTTGCCATGGTTCTGGCGGCTCATGGTCGGCCGATCACGCTGGAGGAGGCGCGGGTAGCCTGCGCGACCGCTCGCGACGGCGTCGATGCCGCCCGACTTGTCGTCGCCGCCCGCAGCTTCGGGCTGGAGACCCATGGGCTGCGGCGCGAGCCCGAGGATCTGGCGTTGCTCCCCATGCCCCTGATCCTGCACTGGAATTTCGACCATTTCGTCATTCTCGATCGCGTTACGCGCAGCGGCTTCGTGATCCTCGATCCGGCCTGCGGCCGGCGGCTCGTCGATCGGGCCGAATTCGGGCGCTCCTTTACCGGTGTCGCGCTCAGCTTTCAGCCGGGGCCCGGTTTCGAGCGCCGGCCTCCGCGCCGCACCACGCTCGGTCTGCTACTCGACGAGGCCCGGCGCTCTCCCGATGCGATCGCGCTGACGGCGCTGCTCGGGCTGGTCGGCATCGTGCCGGCGCTCGCCCTGACGGCAGCGATCGGCGTCTTTGCCGATCATGTCGTCGGGCAGTCGCGCCTGGCCTGGGCGCTCGCGCTGCTCGGCGCCATTCTCGGCGCGGGCCTGCTGCAGTTCGTGCTCGGCGTGCTACGCGAGCGCATCGTCGCCGCCTTGCGGAGCAAGATCGCGACCCATGTCGCGGTCGCCGGCTTCTGGCGCGCACTGCATCTGCCGGCCTCCTTCTTCGCCCAGCGCAGCGCTGGCGAGATCGTCTCGCGCCTGCGGCTCGGGTCCTCCGTCGGCGAGATCGTCGGCGGGCCTCTGGCCCGGCTGGTGCCGGATGGTGTTCAGGCGCTTGGCTATCTCGGGGTGATGGCCCTCTTCTCGCCGGGTCTCGCTGCGGTTCTGGCGGTCGTCTGCTGCGTCAACCTGATCTCGATGACCGCGCTCAGCCGACGCGTGGCCGCGGCCAATGCGGCGGCGCAGGTGGCGGAGGGCGCCGCGGCCGGCATTGCGACGGCAGGCATGGCGGCTCTGTCAACCTACCGCCTGCATGGGCGCGAGCGGCTTCTGGTCGAGCGCATCGCCGCAGCGGAAGATACGGCTCTCGATCGCGAACAGCGCATCGGCGTTCTTCGCGCGATCGGCCTCGCGGCGCCTGCGGCATCGGGGCTGGCCATGACCATCGCGGTGCTGACGGTCGGCGCGGTGCTTGTCATGGACGGCGCTCTGACGCTGGGCGGGCTGATCGCCTGCCAGATGATCGCAGGCCTCATCAACGGGCCGGTCGTCTCGCTCGCCGCCGCCATGCCGCATCTCCAGGAGGCTGGCGGGGCCTTCGCCCGGATCGACGATCTGCAGCGTTATCCGCTGGCCCGCGCGTTCGAGCCCGACCGGCAGGCCCAGGAGCGCCAGCCTTTTCGGATCACGGGCCATGTGCGGCTCGAAGCGGTGTCGTTCGGTTTCGCTCCCGGTCAACCGCTCCTGCGCGACATCACGCTCGACATTCCGCCGGGCCGCATCCTCGCCATCCTCGGACCGTCCGGGTCCGGCAAATCCACGTTGGCCCGGCTGATCGCCGGCATGACCGAGCCGGATGCCGGCCGGGTCCTGCTGGACGGTATCGGTCTGGAGGATTGGCCGCAGCCGCTGCTGCGCCGCACCCTGCAATATGTCCCGCAGCAGGCGGCTGTGTTTTCGGGATCGCTCGACGACAATCTCCATCTCTGGGACCACGCGATCCGTCAGCAGGACAGCGCGCAGGCGATCCTCCGGACCGGGCTGCACGGCGTCGTGGCGGCGCGGGCTCACGGCATGCACTCGCTTCTGTCGGGCCATTCGCCGGCGCTCAGCGGCGGCGAAATCCAGCGCCTCGCTCTGGCGCGGGCGCTGTCGCGAGCGCCCAGGGTGCTGGTGCTGGACGAGACCACCAGTGCGCTCGACTTCGCCGCCGAGGCCGACATCCTGGACCAGCTGCGCCTGAGCGGGGCCACGGTGGTCATCGTCACCCACCGCACCGGCACCGCGCTGCGCTGCGATGATGCCATCCTGCTCGATCAGGGCGCGATCGTCGCCTGCGGCGCGCCGGGGGCGATCCTCCTGCGCGAGACCATGGCAGCGGCCGACCCCTCGCTGCCGCGGCCGGATCGGGCCGAGGCGCGAGCCGCCATCGGAGCGGCAAGCCGATGAGCCTGACAGCGCATCTCGATGGCAACGGCCCGATGCGGGGCAGCCGGGCGGAGCCGAACGAGCTGTCAGCCCGTCTCGACCGCATCGAACGCCTGCTGGACGACCGCTTCAGCGATGCCGGCGATGATGCCGTGTTGGGCGCGCTCGATATCGCGGCCCGGGCTCTCGGTGCGACGTGGCCGAAGCTTCCGGCTCCGCCGCCCGAAGAGCCGCTGGACACCGCGCTTCATCGGCTCGCGGAGCAGGGCGGGCTCCTGGCAAGGCCGGTAGCGCTTGACGATCGGTATCTCGCCTCGGGCAGCGGCCCGGTGATCGGTCGGCGGGCGGACGGGGCCGTGTTGGCGCTGGTTCGCAAAGGGCGAGGCTGGTTGCTGCACGAGCCCGGCGGCCTGGCTCCGCCGCCACACCTCGACGGTCAGGCCCGTGCGTCCTTGCCGACGAGCGGTTTTCAGATCGGTTTGGCGCTGCCGGCAAAGGCGATCACCCCGCGAGAACTGCTGACATTCGGCTGGTGGAGCGTCTGGCCGGACCTTGCAGGCTATGCGCTGATGACGGCCCTCGCAGGTCTGGTCGCCGCCCTGATCCCGATCCTGACCGGCACGATCGTCGGCACCGTCGTGCCGGGGCGCGAACTCGGTCTGCTGATCGACATCGCTCTCTTCCTCTGCGTGCTCGCGGTCGTGAACGTGGCCGTCAGCATGGCGTCGCAACTCGCCTTGCTCAGGATTCGCGGGAGGCTCGGCTCGATGCTGCGCGCGGCCGCGATCGACCGCGCGGTCAGAATTCCGGCCGGCCAGCATGCGCCCGTGCCGCCGCCGATCATGGTGCTGGCGATCCGCGCCGTGGAAGGCTGGCATCGCGGTGTCTGGTCTCTCGGCCTCGGCCTGCTCGCGAGCCTTCTGATGGCGCTGCCGAGCCTGTTCGTGATGGCGACGACATTGCCTGGCGCGGCGCTGGCGGTGCTGGCGGTGGGCGCGGTCGCCTTCGCGGCCGCCTGGTCGATCGGTCGGCATCAGCAGGCTCTGATGATCGCGCCGGGCCCCGGTTCGCCCGTCAGCTGGATGGCGACCGCCTACGAGACCTTTTTCAACATCGACACGGTGCGCGCCACGGCCACCGAGACCGCGATGTTCAACCGCTGGGCGGCCGGCTTCTCGAGCCTTCAGGTCAAGCAGTTGCGGACGGCGCGGCTGGGCGCCTGGTCGGCGGGAATCGGGGCGGCGGTCGAGAGCCTGTTCCTGCTGGCCGCGATCGGCGCCGTGGTCCTTGCGGGGGTCCTGAGCGAGCCGGACCGCACCGTCTCCTTCGTGGTGGCGGCAGGCGTCGTCGTCGGAGCCGTCTCGACCATGATCGCCAGCGCCTCCGAGCTCTCCATGCTGGCATTGCAGCGCCGAATTGCCCGGCCGCTGCTGCTCGGCGTGCCAGGCGTGGAAGCGGATGGCGAGCCGCTGGCGGAGCCGCAGGGCGCGGTCTCGGTCGTCTCGCTGACCTATCGCCATGACGAAGCCAGCCCCGCCGTACTTCAGGGTGTCGATCTCGCCGTCGCACCGGGCCAGTATGTCGGCATCGTCGGGGCCTCCGGTGCTGGAAAATCCACGCTGATCCGGCTGATCCTGGGGCTTGCCACGCCCGAAACGGGAGCCGTCTTTCTCGACGGGGTCGATACCCGCAAGCTCGACATGGCGGCGATGCGCCGACGCATCGGTATCGTCGGGCAGGGGGCGAGCCTGTTTCCGGGAACGTTGCGCGACAATGTCGCCCTCGGCGCCGGGCTGCGGGACGCTGAGATCTGGGAGACCTTGCGCCTGGCCGGTGTCGCCGATGACATCGCCGCGATGCCGCTCGGGCTCGGCACGGTGATCGGCGACACCAATCCGATGCTGTCGGGCGGGCAGGTCCAGCGTCTGCTCTTCGCCCGTGCCATCGCGACCCGGCCGAAGCTGATGATCCTCGACGAGGCGACGAGCGCGCTCGATCCGGTCGCGCAGGCGACCGTCACCCGCACCATCCGCGCCCTTGGGATCACCGTCATCGCCGTGGCGCATCGTCTCGAGACGCTGCAGAGCTGCGACTGCATCTACATGCTGGAGCGCGGCCGCATCGTCGAGAAAGGCAGCTTCGCAGAGCTCGCGGGACACGATGGCCCCTTTTCCGCGATGCTCGCCCGGCAGTCTTGAGGCCGGACGGGCCGTCAAGGCTTTCTTCAACATGAAACAGCGAAGCGGGGCAGGCGCTTGGCCCGTCAAGACTTTGTTGGGCGATGTTCCCTAACGTCGCCTGGCTGCAGAACGCAGCGCCGGTGCCCATGAGGGCCGGCCCGGGCACTGGACCGACAGAAGGACCCACAGCGATGCAGACCGCCAAAGCCGCCGCCCCGATCCTGGCCGAGGAGCTGGATCTCGACGCATTGAGCAAGGTGGCCGGTGGCACCCGCAGCCAGCCCTCCGGTCCGGATTCAAGCGCCATGCTCGACGCGGTGCATGCATCGGACGGGTCCCATCCGCTTGAGATGGGCCATGGTCCTGTGGTCGAGAACCCGGTGCACAGCGCGCAGGCCCATCTCGCACACACCCTCAATGCCACGGCCGTCCCGCAGGGCGAGGTTCACACCTCGGTCGACACACACGCCTCGGCGGGCGGCCATGATGCTCATGTCTCGGCCCAGGCCGGCGCCGGCGCCTCGGCGAGCACGCATCACGACGGCAACAGCGCCAGCGCCTCCGCGCGGGCCGAAGCGAGCGCCTCCGCCAGCGGTCATGTCGGCAGCGGGCCTGTCTCGATCGATGGCCACGCCAGCGCCGAGGCGTCCGCTTCCGCCGACGGCCATGCCGGCATTTCCGGCAGCTCCGCGGACATGCAGGGTTCGGTTCATGCCGGCGCCTCGGCCAGCGGCGACGTCACCCGCACCGTCGATGCGGGACACGGGATCACCGAGACAGACAAGGCCTCGGGCACGGTCTACGCAAAGGCCGGCGCCGATGACTCGGAGAGCGCCCAGTTCGGGCATGGCAGCTACGGCGCCTCGTCCAGCGGCGGCGCCTTCGCCGGTGTCGGGGCCCAGGGCAGCGAAAGCGCCTCGCTCGACGTCAAGGGCGTCACCGTGACCGACAAGGGCGGCGTCACGGCGGGCGCGGAGGTCGGCATCAGCGGCGGAGCCCATGCCGGCTACTCGGATCATCATCTCAACATCGGTGTCAGCGGGGCTGTCGCGGCCGGGCTCGGCCTCAATGTCGATCTGAACGTCAGCATCAACACCAAAGGCATCGAGGATGCTGGCAAGGCTGTGGGCGAGGGCACGGTCGTCGCAGCCCATGCCGTCGACCACGCGGCGACCGAGGCCGGCCATGCCGTTGCGCACACGGCCGAGGCCGCCGGACGCGATGCCGAACACGCCGCCGCTGCGGTGGGGCATGAAGCCGGGCATGCCGCCCATGAGGTCGGGCATGCCGCCAGCCATGCGGCTCATGAGGTCGGCCACGCGGCGAGCCATGCCGCCCACGAGGTCGGCCACGCCGCCAGCAGTGCCGTGCATCACGCCGCCCACGCGGTGAAGCACTTCTTCCACCACTGGTGAGGCGGCCGGGCGAGGCGCCGCTCAGGCGTCGTCCCGCTCTGCCGGGACGCTCCTCCCCGGAGCCATGACACCGGCCGGGTCGAGCGCCCGAGCGAGGCGCCGCAGGACGGCGTCGTAGCTCGCTTCGGCCTGCGCCTCTCGCAGGCCCGGATGACCGAGCCGGAACGCACGATAGCCGCGTGCGGCCAGCGCTGCGGCAACTTGCCGATACAGGGCGAGCGCCGCGTCGTCGGCCATGCTGTCGGCGCGGTCCCAGGCCAGCGAGACGTAGCCGTGAAGCGCGCGGCCCGAGACCGCCTGCGCGCCGAGCGCGGCGAAGAAGGGCCGCTCCCCCACCGCCTCCGCCAGCAGCGCCTCGACCTCCCGCAGTGCCGCGCCGGAAAAGGGCAGGACGGGGCACAGCCACAGGAAGCCGCAACCGTCCCGGTCGGGGTCGAGGGGCTCTTCAATCGGGCCGGGCTTGGCCGCATAGAGGCTGGCGAGATTCCCGCCATGGCTGAATCCGGTCAGGAAGGTCTCGAGCCGTTCTCCGGAATCCGTTCGGTCCTCCATCGTGTCGATGCTGCTGGCGAGCCCTGCGAAGCTGCGGCGGATCACGGCGACCCTGGCATCGAACAACTCGCGGTGATCGCCCGCGACGATCAGCGACAGCCCCCAGCCGGCAGCCCCTTGCAGCGCCGGCGCCAGCGCGTCCCGGCCGCGAAGGAGGGACGAGAGCCGCTTCGCCCGGTTCCAGATCGCGACGTCATAGGCGTTCAGGACCCCGCTCTCTACGAGCCGCCGCAGGACGGCGAGCGCGAGGTCGAAGGCCGCTTCCGTCTCGATCTCGACGAGCAGCGCCCCCGCATGGTCGAGCGTCGGGTTGAGCGCGACCCGCCCCGACAGCACGACGCCCAGACTCGATTGGCTGAACAGCCCCTCGATCAGCGGGCCCGCCGGGCGCCCGTGAAGTTCGGCCGCGATTCCCGGGCCGAGACGGCGATGGCCGGTGCGGATGCGCTCGCCCGTCGATAGCGCGATGTCGAGATCGAACAGGCCGGCATGGCGGTCGCCCATCGGCCCGGCGCCGTCGCCGCGCTCGAGGGCGTTGGCAAGGACACTGGCGTCGATCGGCCCGCCGAAGCTGGGCAGGTGATAGCGCAGGCCCTCCGCCTTCAGCCGCGCCTGGAGCTGCGCGAAGGTGACGCCGGGCTCGATCCACGCCGTCCCGTTCGCCATGTCGATGTCGAGAATGGCGTCGAGACGCGACAGATCGAGGATCGCGGCATCGACAACGGGCAGCCGCGAGCCCAGCCCCCAGTTGCGCCCGCGCGACAGCGGGTGGAGGGGCTGGCCTGTCTGGCCGGCGATGGTGACGACATGGGCGGCCTCGGCGCTCGTGGCGGGGCGGACGATGGCGAGCGTGCGCGCCGGCCAGGGAAAGGTGGCTGCCTGACATTCGTCCCGGGCCGGCCGCGACGCCGAGATGCCGGCCGCGGCCAGCGCAGCCAGGAACGCGTCGAGCCTGGCGACGGGATCAGACATTCTCGCCTCGCAGTCCCGTCACCCTACCGGGACGCAAGGGAAGGTGACGCGATTCCCGCCTGCGGGAAAGGTGGCTCAGAACAGCCCGGAAACGAGGCTGACCGTCAGCCCCAGCACCGTCATGTTGAAGAAGAAGGCGTAGATGCCGTGGCAGAGCGCGGTGATGCGGATCGACCGGGAGTGGATGCTGATGTCCGCCGTGGAATTGGCCAGACCGATGACGAAGGAGAAGTACAGGAAGTCCGACAGGGTGAGCTTCTGCGGATCGCCCGGAAAATCGAGCCCGCGCTCGGCATTGAGCAGATCGCCGGTCTCGCGGGCGCTGCCGTTGAAATACTGGTTGGCGTAGTGGATCGCGAATTTGAAATGGACGAAAGCCCAGGTCGTCAGCACGGTCGCGACCGTCAACGCGATGTGCTCCGGCAGCAGCATGCCGCTGTCCTTCTTGACCAGCATCAGCTCGATCAGCACCGCAGCGAGGCTGATCGCCGCCGCGATCACGGAGGCCGCCAGCGTGAACAGGCGGCCTTGGTCGCTGACCGAAACGAGATCGCGCAGTGGATAGCGGGCGCTGCGCGACAGGCCGAGGGTAAAGGCCATGAAGAGCAAGGCCGACGCGTTCCAGCCCAGCAGGGCCCGCGTGGTGGCGCGGAAACTGTCGGGCAGCGCAAGCGCGACGAGCAGGCCTGCGAGCAGGCACAGCAGGATGCGGACATGCGGCCCGGTGTGCCGCCGTCCTAAGACGGGGGCGCTGCGCGGCAACTGCGAGTCGAGCGACGTCATCTGGCTTCGTCCCTTCGGCGCAGGGACTGTCTGCGACCGTGGGACCGATCTTGCGCGCGCCTCGTGTCCAACGTCTTGCCGTTGCGGCAGTGATGTGCGGACAGGGTTTCCGGTTCCTTAACCGAAGGGACGATCGCATCCCTCGGGGAACCGAGCGATGCTGTGCTGGCTGTCACGTCGCATGGTGTCGCCCCGCAAAGGCAGGCCGCTCGCCCGTGGGATGCTGAGCGCAGATCGCCATGCGAATAAGCGGCTAGCGCTAAGCGTCACTCTCTCGCGTCCGATTTCCCGCTCACAGTCCGGCGAAAATCCTGAGGGGATCCGCCCTCCCAGCGCCGGAACGCCCGGTTGAAATGGGCAGCATCGGAATAGCCCAGTTCCATCGCGACTGCCGTGACGCTGGCGCCGGGGCGGGCGAGAAGCTCCCGCGCCGTTACCTTCCGGCAGTCGTCGACAAGGGTTTCATAATCGGTGCCGTCGTCGGCCAGGCGCCGTTGGATCGTGCGCGCGGACTGGCCGAGGATTCCGGCCGCCTGCGGGAGTGTCACCGGCCCTTCCGGCAGGCTGGATCGGATGATGCGCTCGACGGCCCTGCGCGTGTCGCTCGCGCCGAGCCGGATGGTCCCGACATTGGACGTGTCCTCCCGTCCACCCGGGCTTCCACCGGCGAATGCGCCCGCGCGCAGCGCGCCGGCCAGCGACGCGCGCTGCATATGGATCCTGACCCGAGAACCGCTGCCGAACGTGACGGGCGCCTGGAACCAGTCCTCATAGACTGTACGACGGCCCTTGCAGGCATGGGGAAAGACGACCTTGTCGGGGGTCCAGTCGGCGCCGAGGAGCTGACGCAGCATGAAGACATGGAACGCGGCCGCTCCCTCGTAGAGCAGCCAGGCCGTCTCGTCGTCGCCGATCAGCCCGTGGACCATGACGGCGTCCGGTCCCTGCTTGAGAAGCTGGAGCGTGACATGCGATTGCAAGGTCGGCATCGCGGCGATGTGGGCCTGCAGGCAGGCCTCGGCTGAACGGCCGGCCGCCAGAGCATGCCCGATCGGGCCGAGCTTCGCCGCATCCGCGCTGCCCCCGAGCGATAGTCCGATTTCGGCGACTCCCAGATGCCGTGCGGCCACTTCGAGAGCATGATGGATCTGGGCGCGCGGCACGATCCGCCCGGTCTGGACATCCTCGACGCTGAGCCCGGCCCGGTTCAGGACCCGTTCCGGGTTCTCCCCCACAGCCGCGAGATGCCCAGGGAGCATATGCAGGAGGATCGCCCGGGCGGCCGCGCGTGACATGGTGCTCTCCGACGACGGTCGACGAACAGAAAACCCGCTGCTTCCGTAGGGAAGCAGCGGGTCAACATCATGCCGATACTGCGTGGCGCCGCAATTCGAAATTGGCGAAGCTTTCACCCCTGTCTGGCGCAGCAGCGTCAGTCGCCCTGGATGAAGAAGGCGTCGTCGTTGGGAAAGACGGGGGCGGGCGCATGCCGTCCGAGATAGGATTTGAAGGTTTCCTGGAAGAACAGGGAAGGCTTCATCTCCCTGGAGAGATCGTCGATCCGCTTCTGCAGCGCCGCAACCAGCGGGGCGTTCTCCGCGGCGAGATTGGTCGTCTCGCCGGGGTCTTTCGCGATGTTGTAGAGCTCGACCTTCGCCGGCAGGGTCGCGCGCAGGTTCAGCTTCCAGTCGCCCTGACGCAGGGCGGCCCTGAACATCTCGACATTGTAGACGATCTCCGTGCGCGGCGAGGGCGCGCCCCGGCTGAGCGTCTGCCAGACATCGACACCGTCGAGCGGCTTGGTGCCCGCAAGCGATGCGCCCGCACGCGCCGCCAAAGTGGGCAGCATGTCGACGACATGCATCGGCTGGTCGACCTTGCCGGGCTTGATCCGCCCGGGCCAGTTCGCCAGCGCGACAGCGCGCGTGCCGCCCTCGTCGAGCGAGCCCTTGCCGTTGCGAAGCGGCGTGTTGCGCGCCGGCAGCTGGCCCTTGGTCTCGATCTGACCTGCGAAGGCGGCCGAGGTGACGCCGCCATTGTCGCTGTGGAAGATCACCAGCGTGTCCTCCCGCATGCCCTTGCGCGAGAGTTCGGCCAGCACGGCGCCGATCTGCTCGTCCATGGCATTGATCATCGCCGCATAGGTCCGGCGGTTGGGATCGGCGATCGAATTGAAACGATCGACATACTCCTTCGGCGCCTGGAAGGGCGTGTGGGGCGCCGTGAAGGCGAGATACATGAACAGCGGCTTGGCCGGATCATGCTGCCGGATATGGCGGACCGCGTCCTTCCCGAGCAGGGTGGTCACATAGCCGGGCTCGTCGAGCTTGCGGTTGTTGCGATACCAATCGGTGACGCCGTGCACCTTGTGTGTGTTGTAGTCGATCTCGCCGATCAGCGCGCCGTACTGGTAGTCGAACCCGCGCTGCTTCGGCCAGAGCTTGCGGTCGGCATGGCCGAGATGCCATTTGCCGATGATCGCTGTGCTGTAGCCGGCTTCCTTCAGGATCTGCGGCAGCAGCTTCTCGTCGAGCGGAATCCCGTAGTTCTGCTCGGGCAGGATGACGAAGCTCTGCAGCCCGTAGCGCATCGGGTAGCGTCCGGTCATCAGAGCCGCCCGCGTCGGCGTGCACATCGGCTGGACGTAGAACTGCTCCAGCTCGGCGCCCTCGCGGGCCAACTGGTCGATCGTCGGCGTCGCGATCTCCGGGCTGCGGAAGCCGACATCGGCAAAACCGAGATCGTCGGCGACGATGTAGAGGATGTGGGGCTTGCGGGCGGCCTGCGCCTGTGCGGCGACGGGCGCGAGCAGGGCGAGCGCCAGACAGGCGAGGCGAAGCGGCGAACGGATCATGGTCCTATCCCTGGCGGTCGGCGTCAGAAGCGCGAGGTCAGCCCGAGGACCGGGCCCTGCTGGAGCGCATCGAAGATGAAACTGCCGTTGCGGTGATCGACCTTCATCGCGCGATAGCCGGCGAAGGCGGACCAGCGCTGGTCGATGGCGTATCCGACGCCGCCGAACACGTCCCATTCGTAGCGGGAGGCGCCCTTTCCGACGAAGCCGATGGTCGTCAGATACCAGGAGGGCGTCAGATTGAGCCGGAACCGGGCGCCGACCACGGCGTCCGCCCATTGCTCGCTCTCGCTTAGCTTGAGGGTGCCTGGCAGCAGCTGGACGCGCAGCGTGTTCTTGGTGGAGAAGCCGCGCACGCCCGCAAAGCCGTCGAGACTGTAGCTCTCGGTATCCACGAAGCGGTAGCCGGCGGCGGCGAGACCGATGAACGACGCGCTGTCGACCTTGACGCCGGCCGGGACGCCGGCCGGAAACACGGTCTTGTTGGGCGAGATCTTCGAGGCGATGACGTCGAAGAACAGCAGATAGCGCCCGTAGCCGATTTCGCCAGCGCCCATGATGCCGCCGTCGAAATTCTTCATGACCTGGTCGAAGCCGATATCAACCTTGACCGTCGGCAACGGTGGCAGGGTCCGCATCCGGCCCTCGAGGCCGGTGGCCCAGAGATAGGCTGCGCCCTTGAAGGTCAGCGCCGGCGCCAGCGGCAAGGGGGCCGCCGGCTCCTGACGGGGCGAGGGGATATCGGCGGCGCGGGCCGCGAGGGCGGTGCCGGTCAGAACGGTGGCGGCGAATGCGCCGCGCAGGAGGGTGTTGAAGCTTGTCATGGCTGCCTCGGCGCGACGCAATAGTTCCAGTAGCCGCGGGTCTTGCTGGAATCGCTCCAGAACCAGCAGAGTTCGGGTGACGGCGCCTTGGGCACCGCATTCACGGCCGCGACGGTCACGATCGCGCCGATGGTCACCCCGGCGACGACGCTGCCCCAGTACCAGGGCCGCACCGCGGGAACCGGCCTGACCGGAGCGACGACGACCGTTCGCCGGACGGTGCGCACCGGCGGCCGCCGGACGACGGTGCGGGGCGCCGTGCGGACCACCGCTGTCGCGGCCTGGGCCTCGAACAGCGGGGCGAACGGCTCGAGCGGCCCGCAGACCGTCAGGGCTGCGAGGGTGGCGACGGCGGCGCGGCGAAAGAAGCGGTCGGGGGGCATCGGCAGGCGTGAATCCAGATGGCGCAGGGGTGTCGACGCTTACCCGTCTGCTTCCTCGCGCGATTGCCATTTCGCGCCAGTCTGACGCAGAGGCAGCGGCTCGCCCGTCGCGGCTCATCCCTGGGCACGATGATAGAGTGGCCGCCATGTTGAGGGATCTGTCGCGCGCCTGGCGCCAGTGGCGCTTTCTCACCCCCTGGCTCGCGCTTGTCCTGTCGGCCTTCATCCTGACCGCGATCCGCACGCAGGCGCAGATCGCCCCCGCACAGCGCGATGTCCGCGACGCCGGGCCGGCCCGCCATGTCGGCTCGCAAGCCTGTACAACCTGTCACGCCAGCCAGAGCGCCGCCTGGGCGGGCTCGCATCACGCCCATGCCATGGACCACGCCCGCCCTTCCTCGATGCGGGGCGATTTCGCCGACCGCACCGTCGAGGAGGCGGGCCGCAGGGCGCGCTTCTTCCGCGATGGCGAGGTCTATCGCGTCAACATCGAGGGGGCGGATGGCCGCCCGGCCGACTTCACGATCTCTCACAGCCTCGGTTGGGAGCCGCTGCAGCAGTATCTCGTCACCTTCCCGGATGGACGCCTCCAGGTGCTGCCCTGGGCCTGGGATACGCGCAGTGCGGCCGACGGCGGCCAGCGCTGGTTCCTGGTCTCCGGTGCCGAGGCGATCGCACCCTCGGACAGCCGCCACTGGACCCGGCTGCAGCAGAACTGGAACCATATGTGCGCCGAATGCCACACGACCGATCTGCGCAAGGGCTACGATGCGCGGGCGGATCGGTTCGAGACGCGCTGGTCCGAGCTCGCCGTTGGCTGCGAGGCCTGTCACGGCCCCGCCGGTCTTCATGTTTCATGGGCGCGCAGTGGCGCCAGCGCGGCCGATCCGCTCAAGGGCTTCGCCGCGGTCGCGCCAGCCGGTCCGGCGCGCCACTGGACACCGGCAACAGCCGAGACACGCCCGGCCGTCACGACCGGTCGGCCCGCAGGGGATTCCGTCGAAACCTGCGCCCGCTGTCATTCGCGCCGGGGGCAGATCGCTGCGGACTGGAGGCCGGGGCGCCCGCTGACGGAAACCCACAGCCCTGTACCTCTAGCGGCGGGGCTGTTCGAGCATGACGGGCAGATGAAGGACGAGGTCTTCAACGATCACAGCTTCAAACAGAGCCTGATGTATCATCGCGGCGTCAGCTGCACGGACTGCCATGATCCTCACAGCGGCAGGCTCAAGGCCGCGGGCGCTGCGGTCTGTTCACAATGCCATGCGCCGGCGCGCTTCCAGACAGCCGCCCACAGCGGACATGCGGACCGGGCCGGGGCGCCCGACTGCATCAGCTGCCACATGCCGGCACGGACCTATATGCAGGTCGATCGCCGTCACGACCATTCCTTCCGGATCCCCAGGCCGGACCTGACGATCTCGACCGGCATCCCCAACACCTGCCAGGCCTGCCATGGCGACCGGACGGCGCTCTGGGCCGCCGAGGCGGTCGAGCGCTGGCACGGACCGGTCCGCAAGGGGTTCCAGACCTACGCCACGGCCTTCCACGAGGCGCGCGCAGGCGAGCCGTCCGGCCGTGACGCGCTGCTGCGTCTCGCGGTCGACCCGGCGGCTCCGGCTCTCGCCCGCGCCACGGCCATCGGCGAACTCGCGGCCTGGCCCGGCGCTCAGACCGATGCCGTCGGGCTGCGCGCTCTCGACGACCCCGATCCGCAGGTGCGGGCCGCCGCCATCCGCCAGCTGGAAGGGCTGCCGCGCGAGAGGCGGCTCGTCGCAGCGCCGCTCCTGGACGATCCGAGCCGGCTCGTCAGGATCGCGGCAGGCTTTCTCCTCGCGGACCTGCCGGTGGAACTCCTCCCGCCGAAACTCCAGCCGGCGCTGGCCGAGGCGGTGGCGGCCTATGTCGCGGCGCAGGAGCTGGATCTCGACAGGCCGGAGGCCCGCGCCAATCGCGCCCAGCTGCATCTGAAGCAGGGGCGGGCCGAAGAGGCGGAGCGCGACTATCGCGCCGCGCTGCGGCTCGATCCGACCGCCGGGCTGATCGCGGCGCAATTCGCCGAACTGCTGCGACGCACGGGCCGGGAGGATCAGGCGGAGGCCATGTTGCGCAGCGTCCTCGCGGTCGATCCCCGCTCCGGTGCGGCTCTGCATGCGCTGGGGCTCTCGCTTGTTCGCCAGAAACGCCTTCCCGAAGCCCTCGGCAGCCTCGCCCAGGCCAGCGAAGCGGAACCGGGCAATCCCCGCTATGCCTTCGTCCATGCGGTAGCGCTGCGCTCTGCAGGCCGGGCGCAGCAGGCGCGGTCCGTCCTTGAAGAAAACCTCGCGCGTCATCCCGGCCATGTCGACACGGCGGTCGCGCTGCTCCATGAGGCCCTCCAGAACCGCGACCACGGCCGCGCCGCCCAACTGGCGAAACGGCTGACGGCCCTGCGGCCTGACGACCGACGCTTCGAGGGCATTAGCCGGGACCTCAACCGCTGAAGGCGCTGTTTCGCCGATCTTTGCTCTGAAAGCGGCGCTCTGCGGTGGGCCTGAAGTCGGGCCCTGCCGGAATCAGGCAAGGGAAAGCGACGATCTGCGTCCTGACCGGCGTCCTAGGCCGTGACGCGCGCAGCATCCATGAAGCGACGGCAGAGATCGAGATCCCAGCGCAGCACGTCGGAAGCCGCCGCGTCCTTGCGCATCAGGGCCGTGGAGACGATCACGCCGTCGGCGGCGCTGAGCGCCTCGCCGACATTGCCGGTCGTCACGCTGCCGCCGAGCAGGATCGGCCGCTTGATTCCCGTCTCGCGGGCCCGACGGATCCGGGCCAGCGAATCCGCCCAGTCCGCTCCGGTCAGGATCAGCCCGTCGGCCCCCGTCTTCTGCGCCCATTCGGCGGCGAATTCCGGCGTCTCGGACGACATCGGCACGGCGGTGCGATCATGCACGTCGGCGAGGATCGCGATGTCGTCGCGGCCGAGCGCATTGCGGAAGGCGAGCGCCTGCGCGCCCATGCCGGTGCGCGGCCCCTGCGCCGTCATCGCGGCCCCAACGAAGACCTTGAGCCGCACGAAATCGGCCCCCGCCGCATGGGCGATCGAGAGCGAGGCGACCGGATCATGCGCCTCGACGATGATACCGAGCCCGATACCGGGCACCTCGGCCCGCAGGAAGCGGGCGAGCGCGGCGGTGATGGCGAGCGAACTCGCCGCCATCGGCCCGGCCTCGCGGGTCTGGTCCTGCAGCTTGATGTAGGGCACGCCGGCCTGCGCGAAGACCTGCGCGTTGGTCGCTACGTAATCCTCCAGCCAGGCCATGCTTTTGTCGCGCATCCGGCCGAAATCCGGCAGGTGCAGCGCGGCGATGACGAGGGGGCGGGCGGCGAAAACGCGGAGCGTGGTCAAGGCGGGCTTCCTGGGCGGGTGGGGGCAGGGGGCAAGGATCAGGCGGACAAGGGTCAGGCAGGCATGGGCGCGCGGGCGAGGGAGGATGTCAGGCGTGCCAACATTTCGCGGCAGGCGGCGCGGTCGATCGGCAGCGCCCCGTCGGCGCCATGGCGGCTGACGATCAGCGAGGCCGAGACAGCGCCATAGGCGGCCGCGAGAACGGCGTCGCCCGTCTCGACGAGCCCGGCGAGGAAGCCGCCGCAGAAGGAATCGCCTGCGCCGGTCGGGTCGATGGCATGGGTCGGGATCACCGGCACGGCGACCGGCGCGCCGGCCTCCTTGTCCCAGACCAGGCAGCCGCGCGGCCCGAGCTTCACCGCCGCCGTGCCGCGGCAGCGCGCTGCGGCGAGCGCCAGCGCCTGCTCGATCGGCACGCCGGGGACGAGCGCGGCGAGCTCGATCTCGCTCGGCAGGAAGGCATCGACCTGCGCGAGGAAGGGCGAGAGATCGTCGAGGGAGAGTTCCGCCAGCTGCCAGCCGGCATCGAGCGTCACCACCATGCCGCGGCCGTTGAACAGCGGCAGCAGATCGGCCAGCACGACCGGGCGGCTCGGCGCGCAATGGGCCCCCCGGGCGCGCAGATAGTGCTCCGGCACCTGCGCGGCGACCATCGGATGCGTGTCGCGGAACTGCGAATAGGACAGCTCGCCGCCGTCGCCGCGCCGGCGCAGATGCGTCTGCCAGTCATCGACCTGCTGGGGCGTCAGCCGGTCGGTCGGGAAGCCGGCCTGTGCCAGCTCCTCCGGGCGGCTGGTCAGCCGCTCGCTGCGATGGCCTTCATGGTCGTAGATGAACCAATTGCCGCTCTCGAGCGCGACATCGACCATGACGACACCGTCGAGCGCGACACCGTTGTCGCGCAGCCGCGCCAGCGTCTCGCGCGGGTAGCTCGCCACGGCGACGCTGACGAGGCCGACGCGCTCGCGCCAGCACAGGGCGCCGACGCTGGAATAGGCGCCATTGCCACCCACCCGCGCCAGCGCGACCGTCCCGTCGGCCGAGATCACGTGATCGACCGTCAGCCCGCCCGCGGTGACGAGCTCCGGCGTCACGCAGCGAGGCCGCCGAGCCGCGGGGCGCCGAGGCCGAGCGCGTCGCGCGCCTTGGTCACGTGGTAGCCGAAGAGATGCAGCGGCACGCTGTAGACCAGCGGCGCCAATTCGATCCGCACGGGCGGCAGATGCCAGACATGGGCGCAATAGGCGCCAAAACCGGTCTCGCCCTCCGGCACCAGCGCAATGGTGTGCCCTTCGACGCCTTTGCCGACGATGGCGGTCTCCAACGCGCGCTGCCGGCTCGCCTGGTCGGGCGCGATCAGGAAGAGCGGGTCGCCGGCCTTCTGCGTACGGTAATGGTGGTATTCCTCCAGCGGGAAGGCGATGGCGTGGATCGGCGCCAGCTCCTTCAGCTTGGCCGCGCCGAAGGCGGCGGGTGCCAGATGCGGGCCGGCTCCGGCCAGCAGCATCATGTCGCTGCGCGCCAGCTCCGCGCCCAGCGCTTTCGCCTTGTCGTAGAAGCCCGTTGCGACGGTATCCATCACCGCGGGGAGCGCGGCGAGGTCGCCCGCGAGCCCCGGCGCCTTGCCTTCGCCGAGGCCCTTCGCGTCGGCGATCGCCAGCGCCAGAGCGATCAGCAGCGCCATGGCGGCCGTGCTGGATTGCGTCGGCCAGCCGCCGCGCGTGGCCTGGATCAGCAAGGCGGACGGAAACTCCCGCATCATCGCCGAGGTCGCGGTGTTGGTCAGCGCGACGGCATAGCCGCCCTGCGCGATCGTGGCCTTCAGGCTCGCGCTCACCGGCGCCGTGTTGCCGCTCGAGCTCAGCCCGATCATCAGCGTGCCGTCGTCGACGAGGTCGAGCCCGTATTGCTCGAGATCGAAGGCCTCATAGGGCTCGCAGGGAACGCCGAGCAGACGCTCATAGGCCAGCCGGACGCCGATGCCGGCGATCCAGGAATCGCCGCAGCCGGTGATGACGACGCGCCGCAGCGGCCGCGCGGCGATCTCGCCGGCAATGCGCTTCACCGCCTCCGCCGTGGTCGCGAGCGTGCGGGTCATGGCGTCGCCCTGCGCCATCATTTCCGTATGCGTCAGCTCCACGCGCCGGAAGCGCTCAGGATCGCCAGGCGCATCCGATGAGGATTCGCGCTTGAGGGCTTTGAACTGCTGCATGTGGTCGGCCATGCTGGTCCCGTCCTGTCGAAGGTCTCGTGCCGGATCCGCTCGCCGGATCTGGGCTCGACTTTCGATATCCTTCATTTTATCTGGTAACGCAAGTGACAACGAAGCCTGCCATGCCCCCGACGCAAGTCCTGCCCGAGCTCGCCCGCGGCCGCACCCTGCCGCGCCATGAGCGCATCATCGAAAGGCTCTCGGCCAAGGGTGTGGTCGAGGTCGCTGCACTGGCCGAGGAGCTCGGTGTCTCCGCGGTGACGATCCGCGCCGATCTCGACGCGCTGGAGAAGCGCCAGCTCATCCGCCGCATTCGCGGCGGAGCGATGGCGCTCCGCCCGGCCCGTTTCGAGCGCCCCGTCGATCTGCCGAGCCAGTCCTTTTCGGACGAGAAGGAGCGCATTGCCGAGCAGGCGGCCGCCCTCGTCCGCGACGGCGAAACCGTCATCCTCGATGCCGGAACGACGACGCTCGCCATCGCCCATGCCCTGCCGGCGGCGCTGACCGATGTCGTCGTCGTCACCAACGGCCTCGACATTGCGCTGGCGCTGCAGGCGCATGAGGGCGTCACCGTCATCGTCACCGGCGGGCGCCTCAAGCGCGGCGGTCGCAATGCCCGCTCCAGCAGCCTGATCTCGCCCTTCGGCACGACGCTGCTGCGCGAGATCAACGCCGATCTCGCCTTCCTCTGCTGTGCCGGCGTCGACGTTGTCCGCGGCTTCACCAATGGCAATTGGGAAGAGGCCGAGGTGAAGAAGGCGATGATGGCCTCGGCCAGGCGCGTCGTTTTCGTCGCCGACCACGGCAAGATCGGCCATGTCGGAAGCGCCCGTATCGCGCCGCTCGACCAGGCGGATCTGCTGATCACCGACCAGGGCGCGGCGGCGGCCGACATTCAGGCGCTCGAAGCGGCGGGGGTTCAGGTCACCATCGCGTGAGCGCTCGAAAAATCGGCGCGACCTGGCTAAGTTTTATGCTTGCGATTGTTTTCGTTTGTCCGCAAATTGAAAGAGATACCAGCGCCGCCTGCGCCTTTCGCGCGGGCACCGATCCGATGCAGCCAGGCCGGGAGATCCTCCATGACGACTTTGTCTCGACGCCGTTTCCTCGGGGCCGCAGCGGGCAGCGTCGCGCTCGCCGCGCCGACGGTCCTGCGAGCCCAGGCCCGCGAACTGGTCATGATCGGCTATGGCAGCGCCCAGGACGATCCGCTGAAGCGCGCCGGCGAGATCCTCGCCAAGAAGCATCCCGGCGTCTCGCTGCGCATCATCGGCGGCCTTTCGGCCGAGGCGATTGCCCAGATCAAGGCCTCGCGCGGCGCCTCGCCCTATGACTTCGCGGTGATGGGCTCGCCCGCGATCATCAACGCCGTCGATGAGGGTGTGCTGGAGCCGCTCGACATCGCCAAGGTCCCCAACGCCAAGAACATCGACCCGCGCTTCATGCCCTACGCCTATGGCATGGGCGTGCCGATCAGCTATGCCGGCATCGGCATCGCCTACAACAAGCAGATGGTGCCGAACCCGCCCAGGACCTGGGCCGATCTCTGGAAGCCGGAATATGCCGGCAAGATCGGCGTCTCGCGGCCGCAGTCCAATCTCGGCCTCGCCTGCGTCTCGATCGCGGCCTCGGCCTTCGGCAAGACCGATGCCGACACCGATTTCGGCCTCGCCAAATGGAAGGAGCTGAAGCCGCTGGTCGGGCGCAATCCAAACCTGCTGCAACAGATGCTGGAGCGCGGCGAGATCGGGCTCTGCCCGCTCTGGCACGACAACACTGGCATCGCCATCGCCAGCGGCCTGCCGCTCGGCTACGCCAAGGTCACCGGCCCGGGCCCGCTGATCCTGCCGACCATGATCGTCAAGTTCACCCGCACAGCCCATAGCGAGCTGATCCACGAATTCGCCGACATCCTGCTCACCAGCGAGAGCCAGACCTTCGCCGCCCAGCCGCCCTACTACTTCGGCACCACGGTCAAGGGCATCGTCGCCCCGGCGGGGGCCGCCGCCTTCCTGCCTTCGACGCCGGAGGAGATCGCCTCGATGGTCTCGGTCGACTGGCCGAAGGTGGCGCCCAACCGCGGCAAGATCGTCGAGGCCTTCGACCGGATGTTCGCCGGGTGATCACCGCGGCTGCGCCCATCCCGGCCACCGGGACGGCGGAAGCCGCCCCGGTCGTGGCGATCCGCGATGCGGTCAAGCGCTTCGCGGGCCTCACCGTGCTCGACCGCTGCTCGCTCGTCGCGCAGGAAGGGGAGATCCTGACGTTGCTGGGCTCGTCCGGCTGCGGCAAGACCACGCTGCTGCGCTGCATTGCCGGATTCCTGACGCCGGACGAGGGCGAGATCCTCATCGACGGCCGGGACACGATCCCCGTCCCGGTTAATCGCCGCTCCGTCGGCGTTGTCTTCCAAAGCTATGCGCTCTTTCCCCATCTGACCGTAGCGAAGAATGTCGGCTATGGCCTGCGCATGCGCGGCGTCCCCGCGGCCGAGAACGGCCGCCGTGTCGCCCAGGCGCTCCAGACCGTCTCGCTGACCGGCTTCGAGGAGCGCTACCCGGCCCAGCTCTCCGGCGGGCAGCAGCAGCGCGTCGCGATCGCCCGCGTGCTGGTTCTGGAGCCGCGCGTCCTCCTGCTCGACGAGCCCTTCAATGCCCTCGATGCCAAGCTGCGCGGCACCATGCAGATGGAGATGCGCCAGCTGATCAAGCGGCTCGGCATCACCGCGATCTTCGTCACGCACGACCAGGAAGAGGCGCTGACCATGTCGGATCGCATCGCCGTGATGCGCGCCGGCCGGATCGAGCAGCTGGGGACGCCGGAGCAAATCTTCGATCGGCCGGCCAGCGCCTATGTCGCCGATTTCGTCGGCGCCTCGAATTTCTGGGACGGCATTGCGAGCCAGGGTCAGGTGACCCTGCCCGATGGCCAGAGTGTTGCGACGGCGCTCGACGGCGAGGTCCGCGTCATGCTGCGCCCGCACAACATCCTGATCGAGCCGGCTGTTGAGGCTGAAACGGGATGGCGCGGCAGCGTTCGCTTCCGCCGCCATGTCGGGGCGCTGATGGAATACGAGGTCGAACTCGCGGACGGAATTTCGCTGCGCGTCGTGGCGCTGCGCGACGAGACGGTTGCCCGCATCGATGTCGGCGACCGCGTGGCGCTGCGCCTGCGCGATCCCGCCGCCTGCATCGCCTTCCCGCGCGCATGACCCGCCGGCCTCTCCTACTGCGGCTGGTCGATGAGCTGCTCTCGGGGCGCGGGATCTGGCCGGCCGTGCCTGCCATCGTCGTGCTCGTCGTCGTCGCGGTCATCCCCTTCGGCGTGCTGCTGTCGCTGGGCTTTTCCGACATCACGGTGTCGCGCGGGGTCATCGTCTCGCAGGAATTCTCGCTCGGCCATCTCGCGACCGCTCTGGCCGACCCGCTCTATCACATCACCTTCCAGCGTTCGTTGACGCTGGCGCTGACGACGACGCTGGTCTGCGCGCTGCTCGGCTTCCCCGTCGCCTATCTCTTCCTGATCGGCGGCCCCTGGACCCGCCGCATCATCCTCGTGCTGACGATCGCGCCGATCCTGACCAGCGGCATCGTCCGGACCTATGCCTGGATCGTCATTCTCGGTGGCCGCGGCGTGGTCAATGCGACGCTGATGGAATTCGGGCTGATCTCGCAGCCCCTGCGCATCATCAACACGCATTGGGCCGTGCTGATCGGCATGGTCCAGATCCATCTGCCGATCATGATCCTGCCACTGATCGCGGTGATGAGCCGCCACGACTCCCGGCTGGAAGAGGCTTCCGCCAATCTCGGCGCCAGTCGGCTGGCGACGCTGCGAACCATCATCATGCCGCTGAGCGTGCCCGGGCTCGGCACCGGAGCCGCGCTCGTCTTCACGCTGAGCTACACCACCTTCGTGGTGCCGCAGCTCCTGGGCGGCGGCAATTACCTCAACGCCGCGACGATGGTCTACGAGCAGGTGGTCTACTCCCTGCAATGGAGCAAGGGCGCGGTGACGGCCATGATCTTGATGGCGACCTGTCTCGCCGTGCTGCTGGTCTTCGCCTGGCTGACGCATATCGCGACGCGCTGGACACGGGTGGCACAGCGATGAAGCGGATCGACGGCGCCGAAATCCTCGACCGGCTGGGCATCGGCTTCATCATCGCGCTCGCGGTGCTCGCGCTCGCATTGCTCCTGCTGCCGGCGGTCATCGTCGTAATGATGTCCTTCGACACGCGCGGCTATATCAGCTTCCCGCCCGCGGGCTTCACGCTCGACTGGTACGTCAAGGTCTTCAACCAGCCCGTGCTCGTGAACGCGATGTGGACCAGCATCAAGGTCGGGCTCTATGTGACCGCGCTGTGCATCGCGCTCGGTGTCCCGACCGCCCTGGCCTGCGCGCGCGGCGATTTCCGGGGCGCCACCGCGCTGTCGGTCTTCGTGCTGGTGCCGCATATGGTGCCGGGCATCGTGCTCGGCGTCGCCGTGCTGTTTTCGGGCGCGCTGCTCGGCATCGGCCCCTCGATCTGGCTGCAGTCCGTCTCGCTTTCCGTCTATGTCATGGCTGTGATGGTCCGCACCGTGATGGCGCGCCTCCAGCGGCTCGATCCGCTGCTGGAGCAGGCCTCTTCCAATCTCGGCGCGAGCCGCTGGCAGACCTTCCGCACCATCACCCTGCCACTGCTGCTGCCCGCGATCTTGGCCGGCGCCGTCTTCACCTTCATCGAGGGTGTCGACAATCTTTCGGTGACGATCTTCACCCATGGTTATCGCGACCGGCCACTGCCGATCGAACTGCTCGCCATCGTCCAGAACAGCAGCTCGCCGCTGGTCGCCGCCGTCTCGAGCATCCAGATCCTGCTCGCGATGCTCGCTCTTCTGGCGATCTCGCTGACGATCGGACTCGAGCGCGTCAACGATTGAGGAGGCTGGCTGCGCGCGACATTGCAGTCTCGACAGGTCCGATCCGGTTCCATGGACGCGAATGCGGCCGATGGTGCCAATGGGCGACCTGGGTTCGCGCCCGAAAACGGATCTGCGTTGCAGGCGACGGACCATTGTCGGCAATCTCGACCTTAGCGGCCCCGTCACCAATCCGTCTGATCACCCGCGCCGACGCGGGTGATGCTTCAGCCGTGCGGACGGTCGCCAGGGTCGACCGGCGGAGGTCAGGCACCCTGCAGCCGGAGCCAGACCAGCGCTCATTGCGGCTCGATACCGAACTCCTTGATGAGCGCGCCCATGGTCGCGATCTCCTTGGTCAGGAAGGCGCCAGCGCCGGCGGGCGTCGCGAGCGGGCCGACATCGACGTCGAAGCCCAGGGTCGGCGCGCGCTCGCGCACATCCGGCTGCTGCAGCGCCTCGGCGATCTTCTGGCTCATCGACTGGACGATGTCTGGAGGCGTCCCGGCCGGCGCCATGACCATGAACCAGCCGCCGATATCGGCGCTGGCGAGGGTCTCGGCGATGGCGGGAATGCCGGGCAGCGAGGCCAGCCGCTTGGTGCCGGCAACGGCGAGAGGCCGCAGCGTCGCTTCCTTGATGAAGGGCTCCGCCACGGAGGCCGACTGGATCGTCGCCTGGACGCGGCCCGCGATCGTGTCCTGGATCGAGTTGGCCGCCGCGGCATAGGGCACCAACACCATCTTGATCCCGGCGCGGCGGTTGATGGTCTGTCCGATCAGGCCGGAGATGTTGCGCTCGCTGTCGACGGCCAGGGTGATCTCGCCGGGCTTGGCCTTTTCCTGCGCGATCAGGTCCTCCAGCGACTTGAAGGGCAGCGAGGGGTTCACGAGCAGCACGTGATGGCTGCGCGCCACCATCGCCACCGGCATGAGATCCTTCTGGGGATCGTAGGGCAGCTTGCGGAAGGTGTGGGGGTTGGTCGAGAGCGAGGCCGAGGTGGCGAAGAGGAAGGTGTAGCCGTCCGGCGTGGCGCGGGCGACCGCCTGCGTCCCGACGATGTTGGCCGCGCCGGTGCGGTTCTCGACATAGACCTGCTGGCCGAGGCTGCGCGACAGCTTGTCGGCCAGCACGCGTGCGAGGATGTCGGGGCTGTTGCCGGCCGCCTGCGGCACGACGAGCGCGATCGGGCGCTGCGGCCAGGCCTGCGCCTGGGCACTTGCGATCGCGGCGAGCGCGAGGGTGGCGCCGAGCGCCAGTGATCTGAACTTGGACATCGTGTCCTCCGGGCTCTTCTGGGATGGGGGGAGCGCCGCCGGGCGTGCTCCGCGAGCCTCGAAGGCGCGCTTCCGGCGGCGTCGTGGTTCAGGCCTCGTCGGCGATGCCGTTGCGCAGGATGCCGAGGCGGTCGATCTCGACCTCGACGAGGTCGCCGGGCTTCAGCCAGAGCGGGGGATTGCGCTTGGCGCCGACGCCGCCGGGCGTACCCGTCGCGATGACGTCGCCGGGCTCCAGCCGCGTGAAGGACGAGCAGTATTCGATGATCTTCGGGATATCGAAGATCATCTGGTCGAAGGTCGCGTCCTGCACGACCTGGCCGTTGACGCGGGTCTGGAGGCGCAGATCGGGGAGGGGGCCGAGTTCGTCGGGCGTCATCATCCACGGCCCGAAGGCGCCGGTGTCGGGGAAGTTCTTGCCCGGCGTGAACTGGTGGGTGTGGCGCTGGAAGTCGCGGACGCTGCCGTCATTGTAGCAGGCATAGCCGGCGACATGGGCGAAGGCGTCCTCGCGGGCGATATAGCGGCCCGGCTTGCCGATGACGATGGCGAGCTCGCCCTCGAAATCGAGCTCGTGTGAGACGCGCGGCCGCACGATGTCGGCGCCATGGCCGGTCTGCGAATTGGCGAAACGCGCGAAGATCGTGGGGTTCTCGACCTCGGCCCGGCCGGTCTCCTTGCGGTGCATCTCGTAGTTCAGCCCGACGCAGAGGATCTTGTCGGGGTTCGGCACGACCGGGAGCCAGGTCACGGCCGAGAGCGGATGGCGCGGTGCACCGGCGGCCGCCGCGGCGACTTCCGCCAGCGCGGAAGCGGCGATGACGCTCTTGAGGTCGGGATAGCGCCCCGACAGCACGGCGCCGAGATCGACGGCCTGCTCGCCGTCGATCAGGCCCCATGTCGGGGCACCGTTGAGGCGGAAGGTGGCAAAACGCATCGGGAGGTTTTCCTCTCAGGACAGGGCATGGGCGAGGGAGGCCGCCGGCAGCGCGGGCGCGGTGAGGCCGAGGGTGAAGGCGTCGATCAGCGCGGCCAGCGCCGGGCCGTCGGCGGCCGTGCCGAAGACGTAGTGGTCCGGCCGCACGATCGCGGCGGCGCGACCGCATCCCGCAAACCAGTCGCGCAGGACGCCGTCGCATTCGGCGACCGTGATGTCGGCCTCGGCGACGGGGCCGGCTCCGGACGGGCCGAAGGCGATGACGGTGAGGCCTTTGGCGCGCGCCGTTGCGAGGATGCCGGCGGGCAGGGTGCGGGCGAGCGCGTCCTCGATCACGACGCGGCAGCCCGCCCCCGCGACGGCGTCGAGCCGCGCACGCCCCTTGGCCGTCTCGACCCAGGGCTGCGGGAAGAGCCGGCCGCGGGCCGGATCGGTTTCGTCTGCGAGCAGGCCGGTCGCCAGCGGCGGCACGATCTCCTGGCGGGTGATGATGCGCGGCTGGCCGCCGCCCTCGGCGAGGATGCGGGCGTCACGGGCGCGCGCCGCCACCGGATCGCGCTCGCAGATCACCTGGCCGATCGCCTTGATCCGCGTCGTCAGCTCGCGGACATGCGCGCTGCGCTCCGCCTCGTAGCTGTCGAGCAGCGCCTCGCCCGAGCGTCCGTCCAGCACGCGCGCGAGCTTCCAGATCAGGTTGGCGACGTCGCGCACCCCCTGGCACATGCCCTGGCCGATGAAGGGCGGCTGCTGATGCGCGGCGTCGCCGGCGATGAAGACGCGACCCTGCCGCCAGCGCTCGGCGACCAGGGCGTGGAAGCGATAGCTCGCGGCCCGCCAGAGCGTCGCGTCCGCCGGCGTCAGCCATCGCGCCAGCAGCTCCCAGACGCGCTCCCGCGTCTGCGCCAGGCGCGGATCCTCGCCCGGCAGCAGCATGATCTCCCAGCGGCGATGGGTGCCCGGTCCGATGATGTAGCTGGTCGGCCGCCGCGGATCGCAGAACTGCGCCGAATTCGGGGGCAGCTTGGCCAGGGCCGACTCGTTCACCTGCATGTCGACGACCAGCCAGGGCTCGTCGAAGACCAGATCGGCGAGACGGATGCCGAGCCGCTCCCGGACGCCGCTCGAGGCGCCGTCGCAGGCGATGACGTAGTCAGCCGTGATCGTACGACGCATACCGTCGTCCTGCCGCAGGTCCAGCGTCACGCGATCGGGTGTCGCTGTCAGATCGACGAGTTCCGTCCCGAGGCGGACATCGACCCCGGGCCGCGCCTGCGCATGGGCCCGCAAAGCGGCCTCGACGGGAGGCTGCGTGAACACCATCGTCGGCACATAGCCCTGCGGGTAGGGTTCCGGCACGGTGTCGATCCGGCGGATCAGCTGCCCGTCGGCGCCGAAATGCTCCGAAGCGTGGAACGGCGCGACATAGGGCAGAACAGCCTCCGCCAGGCCCAGATTGTCGAAAAGCCGCAGGATCTCGTGGTCGATCGCGATGGCACGCGGCTTGTCGTAGACCTCGCGCTGGCGGTCGATGACGAGGCTGCGAATGCCGTGCTGGCCCAGCAGATTGGCGGCGACGGCGCCGCTCGGCCCGAAGCCGACCACGACGACGGGATAATGCGCGGAACCGGGAAGAGACGTCTCGCTCACCTGAACGGAAATCCTGTGCTGGGCGTTCATCGGGCGGCCCCCGGGCGATAGGCGATGGCCGTCTGGGCGGCCTTCACATGATCGGGCTTGGGCGGGGCGATGCCCCACTGGTCGGTTCGGCCGGGCGGCCAGACCCACTCCTCGGGCCCGCGCACGCGATAGCCGTCGTCGACCTGCAGGACCTCCGCCGTAAACTCGACGACGAAGCCGACGGGATCGACGAAATAGGCGAAGACATTGTCGCCCGGGCCGTGACGACCGACGCCCCAGCCGATCGGATAGCCGGCATCGACGAGCCGGCCCGCGGCCCGCATCACCGATTCCCAGTCCGGCACGAGGAAGGCGATGTGGTTGAGTCCGCTGGCCTTGGCCTCCGCCAGCACCACGGCGTGATGGTCGCTGTTGCAGCGCAGGAAGGCCATCAGCTTCGAGCGATCGGTGAGGACGAAGCTGAGTCCCTCTTCGAAGAAGCGCGTCTGGGCGTCGACATCGTGGCTGTTGAGGTTGACATGGGCGAGCCGCGACGCCCGGTCGGGCCTCTCGCCGGCATCGCCGTGAAGCGCGTCGCCCTGGACGAAGCGGTAGACGCCGCCCTGCGGCTCGGCCAGTTCGAGCAGCACGCCGCCGCCGGGCTCGCCTGTCGGGGCAGGGCCCGACTGCACCCGGGCGCCGTGCCGCGCGGCTCGCTCGCCCAGCTGCTCGAGATCGGTCGCCGCATCGACCCGGAACGTGACCGACAGGATCTCCGCCGCGGCGCAAGGATGGAGCGCAAGGACGTGATGGTCCGCGCCCGTTGCCCGCAGATAGACGGCTTCCCCCTGCCGCGCCGCGACCTCCAACCCCCAGACCTGCGTATAGAAGCGCTCGGAGAGGGCGAGGTCCGGCGTGCCGATCGCGACGGAGCGCAGGGCGGTGACGGGAAAGCGGCTCATGGCGAGACCTCGCTCGGCCGGCCGAGAAAGGCCGCCGCATTGTCGCGCAGCAGCCGCGCCCGCAGCGCCTCGTCCGCAAAGGCGGCTTCGATCCGCTCGACCGGGCGGCGCTCGTGGAAATTGAAGGGATAGTCGGTGCCGATCATCACCTGCGTCTCTCCGAACAGGCGCACCAGATGCTGCAGGGTCGGCTCGTCATAGACGAGTGCGTCGTAGAACAGCCGGCGGGCCTGCTCGGTCGGCGAGACTTCGATGCTCTCCTGAAGGGCCGGGAAGACGCGGCGGCCTTCCTCCAGCCGCGGCAGCAGCAGTCCGAGCGTTCCCCCGCCATGGCTGAAGGCGATCCGCAGGCGCGGACGCCGCAGCATCAGGTTGGAGCAGATCACGGAGGCCGCGGCGAGCCCGACATCGCCGGGATAGGCGAGCACCTGCTGGAGCTGGCCCGGCCCGACCAGCCGCTCCTGCCCGCAGGGGCGCACCGCATGGACGAAGACGGCTGCGCCAAGCTCCTCGGCCGCCTCGAAGAATGGGTCGAAATCGGGCGCCCCGATCGGCCGGCCATTGACGTTGCTGCCGACCTGGACCCCGGCGAAGCCGGGATCGCGCATCAGCCGTTCCAGCTCGGCCAAGGCCCGGTCCATGTCCTGCAGGGGCAGGGCGCCCAGTCCGACCAGCCGCCCGCCGGACTCGCCCACCATCGCCGCGATCTGGTCGTTGATGTAGCGCAGCAGCTCGTCGGCATCGGCGGCGTCCATCCAGTAGGACATCAGCTCCGGCATCGCCGAGATCGCCTGCAGCGACAGGCTCATGCCGTCCAGGTCGGCGAGCCGCTTGGGCACGTCCCAGCACCGGTCGGAGACGGTGCGATAGGTCCGCCCGTCGATGACGACGTGACGGTGACAGGGCTGGGCTTCCGCCATGGCAGGCCAGCCCTTCGGCGTCGCCCCCCTGAGATAGGCCGGAAAGCGCGCGGGCACGACATGGGCGTGGATGTCCACGCCGCAGCGACAGCCGCCGAGTGTCCAGCGCCGCTCCGATCCCGCCTGGCCCGTCACGATCCCTCCAAAGGACTCGATTTTTGTAGCTGGCGCCGAGCATATTCGATAATGTGCCGTCGTAAAGCAGAATTTATAAATTTCTGACGAGCGAGGCTACGTGTACAGATCGAAGGTCTTGAGCCCGCCGGGGAGCCCCGCGCGCTCGCTGGCTTCGCAGGAGATCGAGCCCCTTCGCATGACAGCGCCGACCCCTTCGACCCGAACGCTCGACCTCTACGACAAGCTGCGCGAGGACCTTCTCTGCGGGCGGCTCAAGCCGGGCCAGAAACTGCAGATGCGCTTCCTCATGGAGGCCTACCAGGCCGGGCAGACGCCGCTGCGCGAGGCGCTGAACCGGCTCACCTCCGAGGGGCTGGTGCAGTCGCGCGAGCAGCGCGGCTTCATCGTCTCGCCGGTGAGCAAGGCGGAGCTGCAGGAACTCACGATGACGCGGTGCTGGCTCGAGGGGCTGGCGTTGGGCAAATCCATGGAGGCCGCGACGCCCGAATGGGAGGAGGCGCTGGTGGTGGCGCATCACCGCCTCGCCCGCACGCCGCGCTCGCTCAACCCGGAGCAGTTCGAGGACAATCCGGACTGGGAGCGCCTGCACCGGATCTTCCACCGCACCCTGATCAGCCAGTGCGGCTCGGCCTCGCTGGTCGGCTTCTGCGACCATCTCGCCGACCAGCTCTACCGTTATCGCCGCGTCTCGATCCGGCGCGTTTTCTCGACGCGCAGGATCGGCGACGAGCACCAGGCTATTCTGACGGCTGTGCTGGATCGGGCGGCCGATCGGGCCGTGCAGCTTCTGGAAAAGCACTATCAGGACACCGCGGACGTGCTTCTCGACGATCCCGCGTTCTGAAGGAGCGCGCCTGCCCATCCTCGCGCCGCAGATGGATCGGAAGCCCCCCTCGACAGACAGGCTCGGTCGAATCGATGCATACGAGAAACGCCCCCGTGCTGTGACGGGCGGCTGTGACAGAAGCGTCCTCCGGAGAGACGGGCCGCGTACGCAATATCAAGGGCTTAGGAGTGGCGGAGACGGAGGGATTCGAACCCTCGATACCCTTGTGGGGTATGCTCATTTAGCAAACGAGTGCCTTCAGCCTCTCGGCCACGTCTCCGTTGGATGCTCTATGCCCGATGGCCGGCCGCTTTGACAAGCCGTCGCGGCGCGGTTTCGCGAAAGCTTTCTCTCGGGCTCGCGGCGGCGGAACGGGCGCTTGTGGGCGACCGAGGGATCGTGACCGGAAAGCCGACGAAGCGACTGGACAGCCCCGCCGTCACTGGCTATACCGCGCCCACCAACAGGGACGCGGCTTCCGCATCCCCGGCGCCCAGATAGCTCAGTTGGTAGAGCATGCGACTGAAAATCGCAGTGTCGCTGGTTCGATTCCAGCTCTGGGCACCATTTTCTTCCCGATCATCGATGGTCACAGCAAACCGGTTGCGGATCTGCGTCGCCGCGTCTGGCCTCGCTGATCAGGCGCCCGGCGATCCGCCCCCTCTGCGCCTGCATGTCGGGCGCGCCGCTTCCGGCGTTGAAGCGCGTCTGCGGCTGTGGTCGTCTCGGGCCCGATAAGCCGCCGCGGCCCCAACGGTCGCGAGCGGAGGGCCCGGGAGGACCATCATGCGCATCGCCAGAATCGAACCCTTCATCCTGCATATCCCCGTCACCGGCGGGTCGATCGCCGATTCGACGCATCGCATCAGCCATTGGGGCGTCGTCGGCACCAGGATCGTCACGGAGGAGGGGCTAGAGGGCTATGGTTTCACCGGCACCCATGCCGATCTGTCCTCCGACCGGCTGATCACCGCCTGCATCCGCGATTGCTATGCGCCGCTGCTGATCGGCGAAGACGCGTTGGAAACGAGCCGGCTCTGGCTCAAGCTCGCGCGCCATCCGGCGCTGCAATGGGTCGGCCGCGCCGGCATCACCCAGCTCGCGCTGGCGGCGGTGGATGTCGCGCTCTGGGATCTCAAGGCGAAGAAGGCCGGCGTGCCGCTCTGGCATCTCCTCGGCGGCGCCAGCAAGCCGCGGCTCGAGGCCTACAACACCGATATCGGCTGGCTCTCGATCCCCAAGGACCAGCTCGTCGAGGGCTGCCGCAGGGCCGTGGAGCAGGACGGTTTCCACCGCATCAAGGTCAAGGTCGGCCATGCCGATCCCGGCATCGACATCGGCCGGCTCGAGGCGGTGCGCCGGGCCGTCGGGCCCCATGTTTCGCTCGCCATCGACGGCAACGGCAAATGGGATCTGCCGACCTGCAAGCGCTTCTGCGCCCGGGCGGAGCCGCTCGACATCTTCTGGTTCGAGGAGCCGCTCTGGTATGACGATGTCGGCTCGCATGCGGCGCTCGCCCGCGACACCTCCATTCCCGTCGCGCTCGGCGAGCAGCTCTATTCGCTCGACGCCTTCCGCGCCTTCATCGCAGCCGACGCGATCCACTACGTCCAGCCTGATGTGACGCGGCTCGGCGGCATCACCGAATACATCCAGGTCGCCGATCTCGCCCTCGCCAGCCGCCTGCCGGTCGCGCCCCATGCCGGCGAGATGAGCCAGGTCCATGTCCATCTCGCCTATTGGCACCAGGCGACGCCGGTCCTCGAATACATCCCCTGGATCAAGGACGCCTTCGAGGAGCCGGCGAATGTCGTCGATGGCTGCTTCCTGAAACCCCAGCGGCCCGGCGCCGGCACGACGCCCACGATCGACGCCTTCGCCCGCTTCGCCAAGCCGCTGGGCTGACCTCCCTCACGAGGGGGACATGGCCGCGCGGCGGCCCCGGAATGGCTTGGAGGGTTGCCCGGGCGGCCCGCCGGGCCTAGATTGAGGTCGATCCGTTGGGGTGCCGCAAGGCTGAGAGGCGCAAGTCGCCAACCCATCGAACCTGATCCGGATAATGCCGGCGAAGGGAACGGTCGTCGCAGCGTCGCTTCACCCGTCCTGCCACGGCCGCAGCCTTCACGGCCGCGAGGGTAGGGCATGCCGCACGCATCCATCCAGTCCCGGTCGAACCCACCGCTGCGCGTCGGCATCGTCGGCGCCGGCGTCGTCGGCCTCGCCTGCGCGGTCGAGCTGCTCGGGCGCGGCGCCGAGGTCGAGCTGTTCGAGCGCGGCGAAACGGCCGGGGCGAAAGCCTGCTCCTGGTGGGCCGGCGGGATGCTGGCGCCCTGGTGCGAGGGCGAGAGCGCCGAGGAGCCGGTCGTCAGGCTCGGCCAGGAGGCGGCGAGCTGGTGGGAGCGCCATGTCGAGGGCGTCGTCCGCAAGGGCACGCTCGTGGTCGCTCCCAGCCGTGATCGCGCCGAACTGCGCCGCTTCGCCAGTCGCACCTCCCATCTGGTCGAGATCGAGGCCGAGGCCATCGCCGCGCTGGAGCCCGATCTCGCCGGGCGCTTCGGCAAGGCGCTCTTCTTCGAGAGCGAGGGCCATCTCGATCCGCGCCTGGCGCTGGCAGGGCTGGCGGCGAAGGTGATCGCTCTGGGCGGACGCATCCATTACGGCCGCGAGGTCGCCCCCGAGGATGTGGCTGCCGATGCCGTGCTCGACTGCCGGGGTCTCGCCGCCCGCGGGGCGCTGCCGGATCTGCGTGGCGTCAAGGGCGAGATGCTGCTGTTGCGCACCCGAGACGTCACCCTGTCGCGCCCGGTTCGGCTGCTGCATCCGCGCATCCCGCTCTATGTCGTGCCGCGGGCGGACGGCATCTTCATGGTCGGCGCGACGATGATCGAGGGCGGCGACCGCAGCGCCGTCACCGCGCGTTCGATGCTGGAACTGCTCGGCGGCGCCTATGCGCTGCATCCGGCCTTCGGCGAGGCGCAGATCGTCGAGATCGGCGTCGATGCGCGCCCGGCCTTTCCCGACAACCTGCCGCGCTTGACGCGTCGTGGCCGGGTCATCCATGTCAACGGCTTCTATCGGCACGGTTTTCTGCTGAGCCCCGCGATGGCGCGGCTGGCGGCGGAGGCCCTGCTCGATCCCGCCAGCATCCCGGAGAGGCTTCATGACGTTGCTGCTTAACGGCGAGCCGCGCGAGGTCACGGCCACCACGCTCGAGCAGGCGCTGGCCGAGCTCGGCTATGCCGGCAAGGTCGTGGCCACGGCTGTGAACGGCGATTTCGTCCCGGCGCGCAAGCGCGAGACCGTCACGCTCAACGAGGGCGACCGCATCGAGGTCGTCGCCCCGATGCAGGGCGGCTGAGAGGATCACCGAGATGGCGAGCTTCTATGGTTTCGAGCCGAAAAGCCGGCTCTTCCTCGGCACGGCGCAATATCCGTCTCCGGCCATCCTGGCGGATGCGGTGAAGGCGTCGGGCGTCGAGATCGTCACCGTCTCGCTGCGGCGCGAGGCCGGCGAGGGCGGGGCCGGGCAGGCCTTCTGGTCGCTGATCCGCGATCTCGGCGTGCGCGTGCTGCCCAACACGGCCGGCTGCCACGGCGTCAAGGAGGCCGTCACCACCGCCCAGATGGCGCGCGAGGTTTTCGGTACGAACTGGATCAAGCTCGAGGTCATCGGCGAGGACGACACGCTCCAGCCCGATGTCGTCGGGCTGATCGAGGCCGCGCGCATCCTCACGAAGGACGGCTTCGAGGTCTTCCCCTACACCACCGAGGATCTCGTCGTCGGTGGCCGCCTGCTCGATGCCGGCTGCGAGGTGCTGATGCCCTGGGGCGCGCCGATCGGCTCGGGCCGCGGCCTGAACAATGTCTACGGCCTGCGCAGCATGCGGGCGCATTTCCCCGGTGTTCCGCTGGTGGTCGATGCCGGCATCGGCCTGCCCTCCCACGCCGCCCAGGCGATGGAGCTGGGCTATGACGCGATCCTGCTCAACACGGCGGTGGCCAAGGCGGGCGATCCGGTGCTGATGGCGCAGGCTTTCGCGAAGGCGATCGAGGCCGGCCACCAGGCCTTCCAGGCGCAGCCGATCGAGGCGCGCGACATGGCGGCGCCCTCGACCCCGGTCATGGGCAAGGCCTTCCTCTCGTGAAAGCAGCCTCGATGAAGGTCGACCCGTTCTATCCGATCTTCGACAGCGCCGACTGGCTCGCCCGCATGCTGCCGCTCGGCGTGAAACTGGTGCAGCTGCGCGTCAAGGACCGCAGCGAAGCCGAGACCGGCCGCGAGATCGCCCGCGCGAAGACGCTCTGCGCTGATGCCGGCTGCGTGCTGGTCGTGAACGATTACTGGCGGCTGGCCATCGAGGAGGGCTGCGACTTCGTCCATCTCGGCCAGGAGGATCTCGACGGCGCCGATCTCGCGGCGATCCGCAAGGCCGGCATGCGGCTCGGCGTCAGCAGCCATGACGAGGCCGAGCTGGAGCGCGCGCTGTCCACGCAGCCGGACTATGTCGCGCTCGGCCCGGTCTACCCGACCATCCTGAAGGCGATGAAATGGGCGCCGCAGGGGCTGGAACGCGTCACCGAGTGGAAGCGCCGCCTCGGCGCCATCCCGCTCGTCGGCATCGGCGGCGTCTCGCTGGAGCGCGCGTCCGGCGTCTTCGAAGCGGGCGCCGACATCGTCTCGGCGGTCACCGACATCACGCTGAACGCCGATCCGGAAGCGCGGCTGAAGGCCTGGATTGAGGCGACGCGGAAGCGCGCCGTCTAGTGCGCGTCATTCTCGGGCGAAGCCAAGCGCAGACCCGAGAAGCTCAGGACAAGAGAGCTCTGGTTTCCGAGATGGTCGGGTCAAGCCCGACCATGACGCGCGGGCTCAAACGCTCTCCGTCGCCGCATGCCCGTCGACATGGCCGAGGCTGCGCTCGGGATCGAGGCGGTCGCGCACGCGCTGCTTCAGCACCTTGGAATCGGGGAAGCCGCCCTCGCTCTTGCGGTCCCAGATCAGCTCGCCCTCGTAATGGATCTGGAAGATTCCGCCGGTGCGCGGGATCAGCGCGACCTCGCCGAGATCCTGCCCGAAGGTCGAGAGCAGCTCCTGGCCGAGCCAGGCGGCTCGCAGCATCCACTGGCACATCGAGCAATAGGTGATGGTGATGCGGGGCAGGGGCTTGGCTTCGGTCATCGGGACACCTTGGGGGCGATGCGCCTGAATCGGCCGCCGGAGCTTCGCTGGCAAGCCTGTTCAGAACATGGCTGGCCAGCGTCGGTGGTATCCTAAGTCATTGTTTGGAATGAGTTTAATTCGATCGAGCCTCAGCCGCCATAGCGCCGCTGAAGATGCGCCTTGAACACCGAGGCATCGAGCGGCCGGCCCGTCGCCTGCGTCAGCAGATCGTCGGTCTCCAGCAGGCAGCCCTGGCTGTGGATGTTGGTCCGCAGCCAGGCCAGCAGCGGCGCAAAATCGCCCCGCCCGATGCCGGGCAGGATCTCGGGCTGGGCCCGGCAGGCGGCGTCGAAGATCTGGGCGGCGGTCATGGCGCCCAGCGTATAGGTCGGGAAATAACCCCAGCCGCCGCTCGGCCAATGCACGTCCTGCAGGCAGCCGAGGCGGTCGTTCGGGACCGTCACGCCGAGCAGCTCCTTCATGCCGGCGCTCCAGGCGACGGGCAGTTCGGAAAGCGGCATCGCGTCGGCGATCAGCGCCTTTTCCAGCCGGTAGCGCAGGATGACATGGGCCGGATAGGTCACCTCGTCGGCATCGACGCGGATGAAGCCCGGCTCGACCCTGGTGTAGCGCCGCCACAGCGCGTCCGTCTCCCAGGCCGGGCCGGAGCCTCCGAAGGCCTCGCGCATCAGCGGCGCGGCATAGGCGATGAACTCTTCCGAGCGGCAGGCCTGCATCTCGACCAGCAGCGACTGGCTCTCATGCAGGCTCATGCCGCGCGCCTGGCCGACCGGCTGGTGGAGATAGGCCTGAGGCCGGCCCTGCTCGTAGAGCGCATGCCCGGTCTCGTGCAGCACGCCCATCAGCGCCTTGGCGAAATCCGCCTCGTCATAGCGGGTGGTGATGCGGACATCATTGTCGGCGCCGCCGCAGAAGGGATGGGTCGAGACGTCGAGCCGCCCGCGCTCGAAGTCGTAGCCCAGCGCCGCCATCATCCGGAGGCCGAGCGCCCGCTGCGCCTCGATCGCAAAGGGCCCTTCCGGATCGGGCGTCTGCGGGCGCCGCGCCTGAACCGCGAGCGCCTCTTGCGTGAAGCCCGGCAGGAAGGCGGCGAGATCGTCGAACAGCGCGTCGATGGTGGCCGAGCGGCCGCCCGGCTCGTAGTCGTTCAGCAGCGCATCGTAAGGCGAGAGGCCGAGCTTCTCGCCCTTGGCCCGGCCGATTTCCCGCTGCAGCGTGAGCACCTCGGCGAGGAAGGGCAGCAGGCCGGCGAAATCGCTCTCGGCCCGGGCCTGCCGCCAGCGCATCTCGCAGGCCGAGATCGCCTTGGAGGAGGCTTCGACGAGATCGGCCGGCAAGGCGGTCTCGACCGTCCAGAGCCGCCGGATCTCGCGCAGATTGGCCCGCTCCCAGGGACCGAGCCCGTCCTGCACCTCGGCCTCGGCCAGCCAGTCGCCGATGCGTTCATCGGTGGTCAGGCCGTGATGCATCACCCGCAGCAGCGCCAGGCTCTCGGCCCGCGTGCCGGCCGCGCCCTTCGGCATCATCACGTCATTGTCCCATTGCAGGATGCCGATGGCGTTCCCGAGCGCGGCGGCCCGGCCGAAATGGGCGGAGAGGTTCGCATAGGCGGTCATGACGGTTCGTCTCGATTGATTATGGCAAATCCCGCTGGGTCATCCCGGGCGACTGAAGGGAGACCCGGGATCTAGTCCGGAACGATGGCGGAAAGGGTCAGGAATGGATCCCGGCTCTCCGCTGCGCTCCGGCCGGGATGACGGCGGAGACTGAACCCGCGCGTCAGCCGAACAGCGTCTTGAACTGCCGCGGCTGCGAGCGGAGATACTGGTTGGGCACCTTGACCGTGGCGCCGAGCTGCGCGGCGGCGTGCCAGGGCCAGCGCGGATCGTAGAGGATGCCGCGCGCGATGCCGACGAGATCGGCGTCGCCAGTGCCGACGATCGCCTCCGCCTGCTCGGCCTCGGTGATCAGCCCGACCGCGATGGTCGGCAGGCCGGTCGCCTGCTTCACCGCCCGCGCGAAGGGCACCTGGTAGTTCGGCCCCAGCGGAATCTGCTGCGCGCCGGAATTGCCGCCGCTGGAGACATGGATGAAATCGGCGCCGCGCGCCTTCAGCGCCTGCGAAAAGGCGAGCGTCTGCTCGAGGTCCCAGCCACCCGGCACCCAGTCGGTCGCCGACAGCCGGACCCCGACGGGGTAACCCGCCGGCACCACGGCCTTCACCGCCTCGAAGGCCGCGAGCGGGAAACGCATCCGGTTCTCCAGCGAGCCGCCGAAATCATCCTCGCGCCGGTTCGAAAGCGGCGAGAGGAACTGGTGCATCAGATAGCCATGGGCGCCATGCAGCTCGATCGCGGCGAAGCCGAGCCGCACCGAGCGCCGGGCCGCTTCCGCGAAGCGCTCGCAGAGCCGCGCGATGTCGTCGGTCGTCAGCGCGCGGGGATTGCGGGCATGGCCGTCGAAGGCGACCGGGGAGGGGGCGACCGTCTCCCAGCCGCCGGTATCCAGCGTGAGCTGACCGCCGCCATGCCAGGGCTGCGCCACGGACGCCTTGCGGCCCGCATGGGCGAGCTGGATCGCGATCGGCATGTCGGAATGGCTGCGCACGGCCTTCAGCGTCCTGGCCAGCGCGGCCTCCGTCCCGTCGTCCCACAGCCCGACATCCTGCGGGCTGATGCGCCCGGCCGGTTCGACCGCCGTCGCCTCGATGATCAGCAGGCCGGCGCCCGAATGCGAGAGATTGCCGAGATGGATCGTATGCCAGTCGGTCGTCTGGCCGTTCTCGGCCGAATACTGGCACATCGGCGCGATCACGATGCGGTTGGCGAGGGTCAATCCGCCGATCTGGTAGGGGCTGAAGAGCTGGCTCATCACGGGTCTCCTGGAAGGCTCAGTCGGTATAGGCGCCCGCCGCGCCCGCGGCCACTGCCGCCGGCGCGCATCAAGAGATTGTGCGGGCGCGAAGATCCGCCCGCATTTGGCCGCAATCGCAGCAATTGATAAGCCTGCTTATCATAAGGAGACTGCAATGGAGCGGCCCCTTCGGCGCGAGCTGATGTTCCAGATGGTCGAAACGGCGCGGCTGATGCGCACTTATGTCGACCAGCGTGCCCGCGAGCACGGCACCACCCGCGCCCAATGGGGCATCCTCTCGCGGCTGCGGCGCCGCGAGGGCCAGAACCAGGTCGCGATGGCCGAGCAACTCGACATGCAGCCGATCTCGGTGGCGCGGCTGATCGACCGGCTCGAGGGGCAGGGGATGGTCGAGCGTCGGGCCGACCCGGCCGACCGGCGCGCGCATCTGCTCTACCTCACGCCCCAGGGCCGGGCGCTGGTCGAGGGGCTCGACGCGCTGCGCACCGAGATCGCCACCGAACTGCTCTGCGAGGTCGAGGACGAGGCCCTGCGCGCCACGCTCGACACGCTGGCCACCATCCGCAGCCGCATTCGCGAGGGTCGGCGTGAACGCCAGGCCGGACCCGCCGTTCCCACCGCCGCCACCGCCGGCGCAGCCTGATCACCGGAGCCGATCGATGAAGCGCAAGACCATCCTCGCCATTGCCGGCCTCGCCGCCGTCGGGCTCGCCGGCGGCCACTGGCTCGCCACCTCGCGCGGCGCGGTCGATCCCACGGAGGGCGCACGCAGCGCCCGCGCCGGCCGGAGCAGCGACGGCGCCCCCGCGGCGGTGGTGACCGCCATGGCCGAGCGGGCCGACATGCCGGTCCGCAAGCGTGCCATCGGCTTCGTCGAGACGCCGGCCAGCGTTGTGCTCAAGTCGCGCATCGACAGCCAGATCGTCGAGCAGCACGTCGTCGACGGCCAGTTTGTCCGCAAGGGCGACCTGCTCTTCACCCTCGATGACCGCGACATCCGGGCCCAGATCGACAAGGACGAAGCCGCGATCGCCCGAGACGAAGCGACCCACAGGCGCGCCGAGGGCGATCTTGCGCGTTACCAGCAGCTTCTGGCGCGCAATGCCGGCACCCAGCAATCGGTCGATCAGGCCACCGCCGACGAGCGCTCCTCCGCCGCCACCATCCTCGCCGACAAGGCGGCGCTGGAGGCCGACCGGCTGAAGCTGAGCTATGCCCGCATCACCGCGCCGATCGACGGGCGGGCCGGCGCGGTGCAGGTGACGCCGGGCAATCTCGTCGCCGCCGGCACCTCCGGCGCGAGCCTCGTGACGATCACGCAGATGAAGCCGCTGCGCGTCGGCTTCGCCCTGCCGGAGCGGGATCTCCCGGTGCTGCAGGGCGCGCTCGCCTCGGGCCGGCCGGTCGCCGTCAGCGCGCGCATCCCCGACAGCGGCCGCCCGGCCGTGACGGGCACGCTCAACTTCGTCGACTCCGCCGTCGATATGAGCTCCGGCACGATCACCGCCAAGGCGCTCTTCGCCAATGACGATCTCGCGCTCTGGCCCGGCCAGTTCGTCGATGTCGAGATCGCCGCCGATACGCTGAAGGACGTCGTCGTGGTGCCGACCGTCGCCGTCCAGGCCGGGCAGAAGGGGCCTTATGTCTTCGTCGCGAAGGCGGACCAGACCGTGTCGCTGCGGCCGGTCACCGTCGCCCTCGCCGATGGCGACCGCACGGCCCTGACCGCCGGCGTCGAGCCCGGCGAGCGTGTCGTCGTCGACGGCCAGCAGCGGCTGAAGGAGGGCGCCCGCTTCCGTGAGCCGCAGCCGCCGCAGTCCCCGCCGGCCGCGCCCAGGCCGGCCCCCGTCGCCCAGGGAGAGCGCTCATGAACCTCTCCGGCTTCTGCATCCGCCATCCGGTCGCGACCATCCTGATGTCGGCCTCGCTCGTCATGGCGGGCCTCTTCGCCTGGCGCTTCCTGCCGGTGGCCGCGCTGCCGCGCGCCGAGTTCCCGGTCGTCAACGTCTCGGCCCAGCTGCCGGGCGCCTCGCCCGATACGATGGCGACCTCGGTCGCGACGCCGCTGATCAAGCAGTTCGCCACCATCGCCGGCATCGACTCGATCGCCACCACCAACGCCCAGGGCTCGACCTCGATTGCGATCCAGTTCGTGCTCAACCGCAACATCGACGCGGCCGCCGCCGATGTGCAGGCCGCCATCGCCCGCGCCCAGAAGCAGCTGCCGCTGGAGATGACGACGCCGCCGAGCTACCGGAAGGTGAACCCGGCCGATGCGCCCATCATCCTGCTGGCGCTGAAGAGCGACCTGATCCCGCTGTCGCAGCTCGATGCCTTCGCCCAGCAGGTCATCTCGCCGGCGCTCTCCACCGTGGACGGCGTCGCCCAGGTGCAGATCTACGGCAGCCAGAAATACGCCGTCCGCATCCAGGTCGACCCCGTCGCGCTGGCCGCGCGCGGCATCGGCGTCGACGAATTGCAGAGTGCGATCACCGCCACCAACGCCAACACCCCGGTCGGCACGCTGCAGAGCACGAACCAGCAGCTCACCATCCAGGCCCGCACCCAGCTCGCCAATGCCGCCCAGTTCGCCAACGTCATCGTCGCCAACCGCAATGGCCGCCCGGTGCGGCTGGGCGATGTCGCCAAGGTCATCGACTCCGTCGAGAACCTGCAGACCGCCAGCACCTATGACGGCATTCCCGCCGTCGTCCTCGCCGTCCAGCGCCAGCCCGACGCCAACACCGTCGCGGTTGTCGACAAGGTCAAGGCGATGCTGCCGGCCTTCGAGGAGCAGTTGCCGGCCGCCGCCTCGCTCTCGCTGCTGAACGACCGCTCGCGCTCGATCCGTCAGGCGGTCGAGGACGTCCAGTTCACGCTGCTCTTGACCATCGCGCTGGTGGTGATGGTGATCTTCCTGTTCCTGCGGCGGCTGGCGGCGACCTTCATCCCCGCCGTCGCCGTGCCGATCTCGATCGTCGGCACGCTGGCGGCGATGTATGCCTTCGGTTTCTCGATCGACAACATCTCGCTTCTGGGGCTGACGCTCTCGGTCGGCCTCGTCGTCGACGACGCCATCGTGATGCTCGAGAACATCGTCCGCCACATGGAGGAGGACGGTCTTTCGGCCTTCGACGCCGCGCTGAAGGGCTCCTCCGAGATCGGCTTCACCATCGTCTCGATCTCGCTTTCGCTGGTCGCGGTCTTCATCCCCGTCCTGCTGATGGGCGGCGTCATCGGCCGCATCTTCAACGAGTTCGCCGTCGTGGTCACGGTCTCGATCCTCGCCTCGGCCTTCGTCTCGCTGACGCTGACGCCGATGCTCTGCGCCCGGCTTCTGTCGCATCACGGGCCGGCGCAGGAGGAGAACGCCTTCGGCCGCGCGCTGGAGCGCGCCTTCGCGGCGCTACTTTCGGGCTATGACCGCGCGCTCGTGCTGTGCCTGCGCATCAAGCCGGCGATCCTGTTGACCTTCTTCGCCACGCTGGCAGCGACGGTCTGGCTGCTCCAGACCACGCCCAAGGGCTTCTTCCCGCAGGAGGATATCGGCCAGCTCCAAGTCTCGACCGAGGCCCGGCAGGACATCTCCTTCACCGCGATGAAGCAGGCGCAGGACGAGGTCGCCCGTGTCTTCCGAGCCTCGCCCCATGTCGCCCATGTCGCCTCCACCGTCGGCGGCAGCTCGGGCAGCGCCGGCGCGCTCAATGCTGGGCGCCTGTTCGTCGAGCTGAAGCCGCAGGGCGAGCGCCCGGCGCTACAGAAAGTGCTGGCCGACCTGCGCCGCGACCTGTCGCGCGTCGCCGGCATCAACGTCTTCATGACGCCGGTGCAGAACCTCAACATCGGCGCACGCGCCGCCAAGAGCCAGTACCAGCTCGTCGTGCAGGGGCTCGACCAGGGCCTGATGAACGACTGGGCGGTGCGCCTCGCCGATGCGATGGGCCGCGACCGCGGAAGCTTCGCCGACGTCACCACCGACCTCCAGAACAACGCGCTGGAGGCGACGCTGGTGGTCGACCGCGACAAGGCAAACCAGTTGAAGATCGGCGCCGATGTCCTTCGTTCGACTCTGTATTCCGGCTTCGGCGTCCGCCAGGTCTCGACCATCTACACCGCCGGCGACAGCTATCAGGTCGTGGTCGAGTTCGACCCGAAGGGCGGCTGGACGCCCGACCGCCTCGACCAGATCCGCGTGCGCGCCGGCAACGGCACGCTGGTGCCGCTAGGCGCCTTCGCGCATGTCGAGCGCCGCGCCGGCCAGCTCACCGTCAACCAGCTCGGGCAGCTCCCGGCGGTGACGATCGCCTACAACCTGCCGGCGGGTGTGGCGCTGGGCGACAGCGTCCAGCGCATCGAGGCGCTGAAGGCGCAGATCGGCCTGCCGGCCTCGCTCTCGACCACGCTGGCGGGCACCGCCAAGACCTTCCAGGACTCGCTCGCCAATCAGGGTCTGCTGATCGCCGGCGCGATCCTGACGATCTACATCGTGCTCGGCATCCTCTATGAGAGCTTCATCCACCCGCTGACGATCCTGACCGGGCTGCCCTCGGCCGCGATCGGGGCGCTCGGCGCGCTGCGCCTGTTCGACCTCGACCTCTCGGTCATCGCGATCATCGGCCTCCTGATGCTGATCGGCATCGTCAAGAAGAACGCGATCATGATGATCGACGTCGCGCTGGTGCTGAAGCGCGAGGGCCAGAGCGCGCAGGACGCGATCCACCAGGCCTGCGTCATGCGCTTTAGGCCGATCCTGATGACGACGCTCGCGGCGCTGATGGGCACGCTGCCGATCGCGCTCGGCGCCGGCGCCAGCGCGGAACTCCGCCAGCCGCTCGGCATCGCCGTCGTCGGCGGGCTGATGATCAGCCAGGTGCTGACGCTGTTCATCACGCCCGTCCTGTTCATCTACATGGACAGGCTGTCGGAGGGTCTGGGGCGGGTTTTCAGTCGCCCGCGGGACGAGGGGAAACCTCTGCCAGCTCCGGCTGAGTGACGGCCACCGTTGATTGGCAATACAATTTGTATTAACAATCGGCGACCATGTTCGAATGGGACGAGGACAAGAACGCGGCCAATATCGCCAAGCACGGCGTCAGCTTCCAGCGCGCGTCGCGCATCTTCGAGAACCGGGTTCTGACCGTCGTCGACGGGCGGGCTGAATATGGCGAGGTCCGCGAGATCTCGATCGGCATCGTCGAGTCCGTCCTGTTCCTCACCGTCGTCCACACCGATCGACAGGGCGTGGTCAGGATCATCTCCGCCCGGCGAGCCAACCGGGCGGAAAGGAGACGTTATGAAGACGCGATACAAGCAGGAGCCGACGATTGAGGAACTGGCCGCGATGCCGGAGTCCGAGATCGACTACAGCGACATTCCCGAGCTCGGCGACGCGTTCTGGAAGAATGCCCGCGTCGTCGAGCCCGACCTGACGCGGCCCGTGACCCTGCGCGTCAAGCAATCCGTTCTCGACGCCTACAAGGCGACGGGCAAGGGCTACCAGACGCGGATGAACGCCGTGCTGGAATCCTATGCGCGCGCGGTGCTGAAACCCGGATCGTGAGAGGCTTCGTGCGTCATGTCCCCTCCGGCAGAGTGAAGCGGTGGCGCTGGGCGGGATCGGGCCTCTCGCAGGCGGTCTTCTGGCCGAACCAGCGGTAGCGGTTGCGGGCGACGCGGTCGTAGAGCCAGTCGCGCATCGCCTGTGGCAGCACGGCGCCGATCCGCAGCAGCCGCGCCGGACCGCGCAGATGCCGCAGCAGCGCCAGCACGCCGTCGGATTTCGCCAGCGCCTTGCCGTCTTCGATGAACAGGAAGCTCTCGGGATCGTCGGGGTCGATGCCATGGGCCTGCGCCAGCGCGCGGCCCTCGCGCGACTGGATCGCGACGAAGCGGATCGCAGGCGCACGCTCATGGCGCAGTGTGTACTGCACGGCGCCGGAGCACAGCACGCAGACGCCGTCATAGAGCCAGATCGGACCAGACGGACCCATCGCTAGGCGTTGGGCTTGCGGTAAGGCACCCGCACGCCCTGCTCGGCGAAGGTGCTGCGGTTGCTCTGCTGGTGCTTCTTGACCTCGGCGCGGGCGACGGTGCGCAGATGGACCTCGTCGGGGCCGTCGATGAAGCGCAGCGCCCGGCCCCAGGAGTAGATGAAGGCCAGCGGCGTGTCGTTGGAGAGCCCGGCCGCCCCGAAGACCTGCATCGCCCGGTCGGCAATCTTGGTCTGCAGACGCGTCGCGACGACCTTGATCGCCGAGACCTCGGTGCGGGCGGCCTTGTTGCCGTGGGTGTCCATCATCCAGGCGGCGCGCAGGCAGAGCAGCCGCGCCTGGTCGATCTCCATGCGCCCCTCGGCGATCCAGTCCTGCACATTGGCGTAGTCGGAGAGGGTGCGGCCGAAGGCCTTGCGCTGCAGAGCCCGCTCCACCATCAGCTCGAGCGCCACCTCGCATTGGCCGATCGAGCGCATGCAATGGTGGATGCGCCCGGGCCCCAGCCGCGCCTGCGCCAGCGCGAAGCCCGCGCCTTCCTCGCCGAGCAGGTTGGTGGCGGGCACGCGTACGGCGTCGAAATCGGTCTCGGTATGCCCCTCCGGCGAATGGTGGTTGAGCAGCGGTAGGTTGCGCATCACGCTGACGCCGGGCGCATCCATCGGCACGATGATCATCGAGTGGCGCTTGTGCGGGTCGGCATCGGGAGAGAGGTCCGAGAGCCCCATCACGATGCAGAATGTGACGTTGGGATGCAGCGCCCCGGTCGTCCACCATTTGCGGCCGGTGACGATGTAGTCGTCGCCGTCGCGGATGATCGTGGTCTGGAGATTGGTCGGGTCGGAGGAGGCGACGCCGGGCTCGGTGATGCCGACGCACGAGCGGATCTCGCCGTTCATGAGGGGAACCAGCCAGCGCGCCCGCTGCTCCGGCGTCGCGAAGAGATGCAGGATCTCCATGTTGCCGGTGTCGGGCGCGTTGCAGTTGAACACCTCCGACGACCAGTAGATCCGGCCCATGATCTCGGCCAGCGGCGCATATTCGAGATTGGAGAGCCGCGTGCCCGGCTCGTCGGGCTTCAGCGCCGGCAGGAACAGGTTCCACAGCCCTTCCGCCTTGGCCCGCGCCTTCAGCCCGTCGATCAGCGCGATGGGATAGCGCCCGGCCTCGACCTCCTCGCGATAGCGCGCATCGGCCGGCTGGACATGGGCGTCCATGAACGCCTGCAGCCGCCTGCGCAGCTCCTCGACCTTGGCGGAATAGGCGAAATCCATGGTGTCGTCCCTCAGTCGCGGCCGTCGATCACGGCCTCTGCCCGCAGCGCGAAACTCTCCGCCATCTCGCCGACCGCCACCGCATTCTCCGCCGCGGCGTTGCCGGTTTTCGCCCGCGCCGCGATGCCGTCTAGGATCACCGCGAAGCGCAGCAGCGAGAAGGCGAGGTGGAAGCGGCCCGGCCCCGCGGCGCGGCCGGCGGCGGTGCAGTAGCGGTCGAGATAGGCGGCTTGCGTCGGAATGCCCAGCGCCTGCCGGTCGAGCCCGACGATGCCGGCATACATGGCGGGCGTCGAATGCCAGGGCAGGCAGGAAAAGGCGACGTCCGACAGCGGGTGCCCTAGCGTCGAGAGCTCCCAGTCGAGCACGGCGATCACTTCGGGGCGATCGGGCGCGAACATCAGGTTCCCGAGCCGGAAATCGCCATGGACGATGGTCGTCTCCGGCGTCTCGTCGAGATGCTCGCTCAGCCAGGCGAAGGCGCGGTCGACCGCGGGGATATCGCGCGTCTTCGTCTCCTGCCACTGCCGGCTCCAGCGGGCGATCTGGCGGGCGTAGTAGTTGCCGGGCTTGCCGTAGTCGGCCAGCCCCGCCGCCTGCCAGTCGAAGCCGTGCAGCGCGGCCAGCGTCTCGGCCATGGCGAAATACATCGCCTTGCGGTCGTCGGGCGTCACGCCCGGCAGGGCGGTGTCGTGGAAGACGCGGCCCTCCAGCCGCTCCATTAGGTAGAAGGGTGTGCCGACGACGCCCTCATCCGCCTCGAACAGCAATACGGGCGGCACCGGGACGGCCGAGCCCGCCAGCGTCTTGAGAATCCGGTATTCGCGATCGACCGCATGGGCCGAGGGCAGCAGCGGCCCCGGTGGCTTCTTGCGCAGGACGAGGCGCGTGCCCGCATCGGGATAGGACAGGAAGAAGGTCGGGTTGGACTGGCCACCGCTGATCCGCTCCAGTGTCATCGGCCCCGCAGCCCGGCCGGGCAGGGCCGCGCGCAGATAGGCATCGAGACGGGCGGCGTCGAATTCCAGCGGGGCGGGGGCGGGCGCAGGCATGGGCGGCATCATCTTCAGGGGCAGGGGCGGGGTCAACGCAACGGGCCGGTCACGATGTCGCGCCGCCCTTGATCCTGACCACCGAGACCGAGCAGCGCGCCTCGGCCACCACCTTGGTCGAGACGCTGCCGAGATGGCGCCGCACCGCCGAGGAGCTGCGGGCGCCGAGCACGATATGGTCGATGTCGTTGTGCTCGGCATAGCCGAGGATCGCGTCGGCGGCGCTGACCGCCTCGATGACATGGTAGCTCACCCGGTCCTCGCGCAGATGCAGCGGCCGGGCCCAGTCCTTCAGCGCCACGAGCCGCCCGATATAGGCCGAGCGGCCCTGCGCATCGAGGCCCTGATTATCGCGCAACAGCTCGGTGCGCAGGATGCTCAGGCAGGCGAGCCAGGAATCCTCCCGCGCGTCGAGCAGGCGGCGCGTCTCGGCCAGGATCGCCTGCGCCAGCTCGTCATGGGCGCCCGAGAGATCCACCGCCGCCAGCACGATCGAGGGGCCGGCCTCGCGCCGCGCGCGCGTCGGCGGCCCCAGCACCTCGCTCTCCTCGCGCTTCTGGAAGCGCGCCAGCAGGCGCTGCCCCAGGCTGGGCGGAGCTGACGGCTTGCGATGGCGCGCGACCACGACCTGGTCGGGATGGCGCAGGTCGAAGGCAACCTTGGCGGCGTCCGCATAGCGGCGGCTGCGGTCGACCTCGAGGCAGCGCAGCACGATCTCCTCGAGCCAGGCCGGCATGTCCGGCCGCAGCGCGCGCGGCGGGCGCGGCGCATGATAGAGCCGCCGCTTCATGCCGGGCAGCGTCGCCGGCCGGCCGAAGGGCTCCTCGCCGGTGGCCATCTGATAGAGCAGGCAGCCCAGCGCGAAGATGTCGCTCGCCGGGTCGGAGCGGTCGCCCAGCACCTGTTCGGGGGCGATATAGGCTGCCGTCCCCATCGGGGCGGAGCTCTCCTCGCCGAGCAGATCCGGCAGCTCGGCATGGCGCGACAGGCCGAAATCGAGCAGAACGGCGCCGTTCGGCGTGATCATCACGTTCTCGGGCTTGAGATCGAGATGCACCACCTTCTGCCGGTGCAGATCCGCGAGGCCGACCGCGATCGCGCCGCCGATGCGGACCACCTCCGTGATCGGCAGCGGCGCCTTGCCCATGGTCTCGGCCAGCCGCTCGCCCGCGACGAATCCCATGGCGATGTAGGGGATGGCGGCCAGGTCGCCGGCGCCGGCGAAAGTCGGCACATGCGGCCCGGAGAGCCGCTTGTGGACCATCACCTCGGTCTCGTAGCCGACGATGGTCGAGACGTCGGCGCCGGGGTCGAGGATCGGGATCTTCATCACCAGCGGGCCGGCATGGTCGGGATGGATCGCCCGCCAGAGCGTCGCCATGCCGCCCGAGGGCAGACGCTCCGTCAGGGTGAAGCCGTCGATGACAGAGCCGATGCGGGGCGTCTCCATGGCGTTTCCCTCCGTCCTAGCGGCCGATCTGCAGCCGCAGACCGAGCCAGTCCGGCAGGCCGGCAGCGGCGATCTTGCGGGCGGTCTCCTGCGTGTCATAGGGCACGCGGATCATCGTCACCTCGCGCCGGTCGGTATCGAGAAGCGCGAGGCAGGCGGCGGGATTGCCGTCGCGCGGCTGCCCGACGGCGCCCACCACCACGACATGGCGCCGGATCGCGGACAGCGGCGCGGCGATCTGCGGCAGCGGCGTGAAGCACACCGGCTCGCGGCCCGGCAGCGCGTAATGGATCGCCGGCACATGGGTATGGCCGCAGAGCACGAGCGGGGCCGTGGTGGCGGCGAGGCACTCGCGGGCCGCCTTCCCATGCCGCAGATAGGGCCATTTGCCGGGCGCTGCAGCGCTGGCATGGACCAGCAGCAGGCCCGGCAGCTCCGCTGTCAGCTTCAGGCTGGACAGAAAGGCGAGATGGGCGGGCGAGAGCTGCGCGCGTGTCCAGACGATCGCGTCATGGGCATGCGGCGTCATCCCCCCCGGGCCCTGGACCGTGGCCTCGTCATGATTGCCCAGAACGCACAGCGCCCCGTCCTCGACCAGCCGCGCCGCGGCCTCGACCGCGAAGACAGGGTCCGGCCCATAGCCGACGATGTCGCCGAGCAGAACGATGCGATCCGGCGCCAGCCTCGCGACCGTGGCGAGGACGGCTTCGGTCGCCTCGCGATTAGCGTGCAGATCCGTGAGGACGGCGAGGCGCATGGGCGGCAGGACCGCGGGGATGGGGCTCTTGCTGTGCCACCGTCGGGCGCGGCGCGCCATTGGCCTTTCGGCGCGCAGACGCTCAGGCGGCCGGCCTCAGACTCGCGAGGAAATGCGCGACGAGGTCGCTGATCATCCCGGCCGAGGCCTCGACCTGCACGGCGGCGCTGTCGAGTTCGATCGACATCTTGGCGACGTCGCCGATCGAGAGCCGCGCGGCTTGGGCGGAGGTCAAACCTTCCCGGGTGCGGGTCGCCGCCTCCTGCGCATCCGCAGCCATATCGCCCGTCGCCGCCGATTGCTGGCGGACGGTCTGGGCAATCGAAGCGGCGGTCTCTTCCATCCGCCCGATGGTCTGGCTGATCGAGCCGACATGCCACACGCAGCTCTGCGCCGCCGCCTGCACCTGGGCGATCTGACCGGCGATGTCACCTGTCGCCCCGGCGGTCTGATGCGCCAGCGACTTCACCTCCGCCGCCACGACGGCGAAGCCCCGCCCGGCGGCGCCGGCGCGGGCCGCCTCGATGGTGGCGTTGAGGGCGAGCAGGTTGGTCTTGGTCGCGATCTGCTCGATCAGGGTCACGATCGAGCCGATCCGCCCCGTCGCCTCCGTCAGCACCGCCATCGCATCGGTGACCTCGCGCGTATCGGCGACGGCGGCAGCGGCGATGCTGAAGCTCTGCTGCGTCTCCTGGCTGACATGGTCGAGCGCGCGGACGAGGCCGTTGGTGGCGGCGACAGCGCGGTCGATGCGGTCGGTGCAGGCGCGCGCGGCGTCCTCCGCCACCGTAGCCTCGCGGTCGGCCTGGCCGCTGCGGTAGAGGCTCGTCGCCGCATAGTCGCGCAGCGTGCTCGCGGCGAGCCGAAGGCTCTCCGAGAGCTGGCCGATCTGGTCCTGGAAGGAGGATGCGGCCAGATGCAGCGCGTTCTCGCGGCGCGTCAGGCCGATCCGGCTCGCCCGCTGGTGGCAGGAGGTGGCGGCGAGCGCGTCGCACAGCAGGAGTCGGGTCAGCGCGGCCGCATCGGCGATGGCTGCGCGGCTGCTGAAGCGCCGCCGCCGCGCGATCTCCGCGAAGAGCGGCTCGATCAGCCGCAGCGCCGTTCCCAGCCGCGTGCGGATGCCCATCGCATCGCCGTAGTCGCTGGTCGCGGCGCGGTTGAGGTCGGCGGCATAGTCGTCGCCGAACCCTCCGCTGAACAGCATCTCGAGGTGGCGCTCTTCGGCCTCGACGATCGGCTGGCGATGTCGCTCGACATGGGGCCTCATATCGGCGACGGAGCGTTCGAGATGGTCGCAGTAGTCGTTCGTCGCCGCCCGCGCCCTCGCGCGCACCACCGGCAGCAGCGACCGCGCCACGGCGATCGAGCGCTCGTCGACACCCGAGACGGTCAACAGTCTCTCGATGCCAGCGCGCGTGATCGCGGCGGGTTCTGCGGGAGAGGGTGTATCCTGGGTCAAGATGCGCCTGTGCCGACGTTTCGCCGGCTTTGACGATCTCACGGCCCCCCTAAACAAAGGCGGCGCGAATTCGGAAGCATTTTCGCGCCGTCTTCAGCGCCTTCTTAAGCCGCGTCGAGCCCGTAGAGCGAGTGCAGGGTGCGCACCGCGAGCTCGGTATAGGCGGCGTCGATCAGCACCGAGAACTTGATCTCGGAGGTGGTGATGGCGCGGATGTTGATGCCCTTTTCCGACAGGGCGCGGAAGGCGCGGGCCGCCACGCCGGCATGGCTGCGCATGCCGACGCCGATCGCCGACACCTTGACCACGTCGGTCGCGCCCTGAAGCGCCTGATAATGGATCTGCCCGTGCAGGCTCTCCAGCAGCGTCTTGGCGCGCTCGTAATCGGCGGTGGGCACGGTGAAGGTGATGTCCGTCGTCGCCTGGTCGTCGGACACGACCTGGATGATCATGTCGACATTGATGTTGGCATCGGCCAGCGGACCGAAGATGGCCGCCGCCACGCCGGGCTTGTCGGCCACGCGCCGGAGCGTGATCTGGGCTTCGTCGCGCGAGAAGGCGATGCCGGTGACGATCTGCTGTTCCACGATGTCGTCCTCGTCGCAGATGAGGGTGCCTGGATTGGGATTGGTGGGGTCGTCGAAGGAGGAGCGCACATAGGTCGGCACGCGATGCACCATCGCGATCTCGACCGAGCGGACCTGGAGCACCTTCGAGCCGAGCGAGGCCATCTCCAGCATCTCCTCGAAGGAGACCTTGTCCATGCGCCGCGCCTTGGGCACGACGCGGGGGTCGGTGGTGTAGACGCCGTCGACATCGGTGTAGATGTCGCAGCGATCCGCCTTCAGCCCCGCCGCGATCGCGACGGCGGAGGTGTCCGAGCCGCCGCGACCGAGCGTGACGACGCGGTTGGTCTGTGCGTGGACGCCCTGGAATCCCGAGCAGACCGCGATCTCGCGGTTGCGGTCGAAGCCGGCGAGGATCCCGGCGCCGTCGACGCTCTCGATCCGCGAGGAACCATGCGCGTCGGACCCGTAGATCGGGATCTGCCAGCCCTGCCAGGAGCGAGCCGGAAGCCCCATTTCCTGCAGCACGATCGCCATCAGACCGGAGGTCACCTGCTCGCCCGAGGCGACGACCACGTCGTATTCGGCGCGGTCGTAGAGCGGCGCAGCCTCCTTGCACCAGGCGACCAGCTCGTTGGTCTTGCCGGACATGGCGGAGACGACGACCGCGACCTCATGGCCGGCGTCGAACTCGCGTTTGACATGCCGGGCCGCGTTCTTGATCCGCTCCACCGTGGCGACTGAGGTGCCGCCGAATTTCATCACCAGACGGGCCATGGCGGTCCAGAGGCTCTCGAAGACGGGATATCCCGACGGGCGGGACGAAAGGTCACCCTCGCGCCGGGCGCGGGGCGCGTGTAGATGACGGGGAGCGGCGGGCCTGTCAATGCGACGAAGGCCCGTCGGTGGCGAAGGGAGCACGAGCATGGTGGCGAGCGCACGGACCGAGGGCGCAACCCGGGACGGTTCCACCATCGATCCCGCCGAGGTGGCGCGCTTCGAGGGCATTGCGAAGACCTGGTGGGACCCGAAGGGACCCATGGCGGTCCTGCACAAGTTCAACCCTGTCCGGCTCGCCTTCATCCGTGATCTCGCCTGCGCCCGTTTCGGCCGCGATCCGAAGACGATCCGCTCGCTCGAGGGGCTGACGCTCGTCGACATCGGCTGCGGCGGCGGCGTCCTCAGCGAGCCGCTGGCGCGCCTGGGCGCGCAGGTGACGGGGCTCGATCCCGCGCCGACCAATGTCGCGGTCGCCCGCTCCCATACCGAGGCTGCGGGTCTTTCGGTGGATTACCGCCAGGAGACCATCGAGGCGCTCGTCGCCGAGGGCGCGCGCTACGACATCGTCCTGGCGATGGAGGTCGTCGAGCATGTCGCCAATGTCGAGGCTTTCGTCGGCGCCTGCTGCGCGGCCGTGAAGCCGGGCGGGATGCTGGTGATGGCGACGCTGAACCGCACGCTGAAATCCTACGCGCTGGCCATCGTCGGGGCCGAATACGTCCTGCGCTGGCTGCCGCGCGGCACCCATGACTGGGAGAAGTTCGTGAAGCCGGACGAGCTCGGCGACGCGATCGCCCGCTGCGGGCTCGACCTCGGTGAGACCACGGGCGTGACCTACAACCCGCTGACGGACCGCTGGTCGGCCTCGCGCGACACCGACGTCAACTATATGATGGTGGCCTACCGGCCGGCCTGAGGCCGGCGGGCGCTCACAGCCAGCGCCGGATCACCGTCAGCAGGATCAGCAGGGCAAGCCCGCTCCCCAGCGCCACCAGCGATGTCGTCAGCGCGGGGTTGGTGCCGATCGTGTAGCCCAGCTTGCGCCAGAGCAGCGTCCCGCCGATCGCGCCGCCGGTGATGATGACGCCGTTCAGGATGATGCCGAAGGCGCCGTCCCGCAGCAGCATGTCGGAAATCCATCCGAACAGCAGCAGCCCGACGCCGACGATGGCCAGGAAGACGACGAGCTGCGGCGTCGACATGTCGGGCAGGCCGAGCATCAGGATCAGCGTGCGCATCGTCGGGTCTCCGGAGGGCCCTTGACTTTAGCGGCAAGCGGTTAAGGGGAAGCTGCCGCCTGCCGCCGTCGTTGCGCGCCATCATCTGCGGTTCGTGCATTTTGCGGCGCAATATAGTTCGATCGGCTGATGGCGCGACGCAGCATATGGTGCATGATCGCTCCAACCACCCCCGGCCCGACCGTCGGCGGGCGGACAGCAGGGGAGAGACGACCATGTCGAAGACGCAGGCCGCCGCGCAACCGCTCAAAGATCTCTACGAACTGGGCGAACTGCCCCCGCTCGGCCATGTGCCGGCGAACATGTACGCCTGGACCATCCGCCGCGAGCGGCACGGCCCGCCGCAGGAGAGCTTCCAGGTCGAGGTCGTCCCGACCTGGGCGATCGGCGAGGAGGAGGTGCTCCTTCTCGTGATGGCCGGCGGCGTCAACTACAACGGCATCTGGGCTGGCCTCGGCCAGCCGATCTCGCCCTTCGACGTCCACAAGCAGTCGCTCCACATCGCCGGTTCCGATGCCTCGGGCATCGTCTGGGCGGTCGGCTCCAAGGTGAAGCGCTGGAAGGTCGGCGACGAGGTCATCGTCCACTGCAACCAGGACGATGGCGACGACGAGGAGTGCAATGGCGGCGACCCGATGTTCTCCTCCTCCCAGCGCATCTGGGGCTACGAGACGCCGGACGGCTCCTTCGCGCAGTTCTGCCGGGTGCAGTCGCGCCAACTCATGGTCAAGCCGAAGCACCTCTCCTGGGAGGAGGCGGCCTGCTACACGCTGACGCTCGCCACCGCCTACCGCATGCTCTTCGGCCACGCTCCGCACACGATCAAGCCGGGCGACAACGTGCTGGTCTGGGGCGCTTCGGGCGGGCTCGGCGTCTTCGGCGTGCAGCTCTGCGCGGCCTCGGGCGCCAACGCCATCGGCGTGATCTCGGACGAGACCAAGCGCGACTACGTGCTGGGGCTCGGCGCCAAGGGCGTGATCAACCGCAAGGATTTCAACTGCTGGGGCCAGATGCCGACCGTCAACAGCCCGGAATACGATGTCTGGGTGAAGGAAGCCCGCAAGTTCGGCAAGGCGATCTGGGACATCACCGGCAAGAAGGACGTCGACATCGTCTTCGAGCATCCCGGCGAGGCGACCTTCCCGGTCTCCTGCCTCGTCGCCAAGCGCGGCGGCATGGTGGTGTTCTGCGCCGGCACCTCGGGCTTCAACATCACCTTCGATGCCCGTTATGTCTGGATGCGGCAGAAGCGCGTCCAGGGCTCGCATTTCGCCCATCTCAAGCAGGCGAGCGCGGCCAACCAGTTCGTCATCGACCGGCGCCTCGACCCCTGCATGTCCGAGGTCTTCCCTTGGGACAAGATCCCGCTCGCCCATCACAAGATGTGGAAGAACGAGCACGCGCCCGGCAACATGTCCGTGCTGGTCTACGCCCCGCGCACCGGGTTACGGACCTATGAGGACGTCGTCGAGGCGCTGGCCGGGTAGGGCGGTCAGGAGGCTTGCGCGCTGGAGCGATAAAACTTAAACGTTCGGTAAAGTGATCTGCCGAACGAGGGTATCATGTCGCTCCAGCTCTATGCCCATCCCTTCTCCTCCTACTCGCAGAAGGTGCTGATCGCGCTCGACGAGAACGCGACGCCCTACCGGCTCCGCCTGCTCAGCAGCGAGGACCCGAAGACAGGGGAGGAATTTGCGGCACTCTGGCCGCTGAAGCGCTTCCCGGTGCTGGTCGACGGGGCCGAGACGGTCGTCGAATCCAGCATCATCATCGAGCATCTCGAGCTGAATCATCCCGGTGCCCGGCCGCTGCTGCCGCGCGATCCGAAGCAGGCGCTTCCCGTCCGGGCGATGGACCGCTTCTTCGACAACTACGTCATGACGCCGATGATGCGGATCGTCTTCGACCGGATCCGGGCGGAGGCCGACCGCGACCCCGTTGGCGTCGCCGAGGCGCGCGCGCTGCTCGACACGGCCTATCAATGGCTCGACGGCCAGCTTGGCAGTCGCCAATGGGCCTGCGAGGGGGACTTCTCCATGGCCGACTGTTCGGCTGCGCCATCGCTGTTCTACGCCGATTGGGTCCACGAGATCGATGCAGCCTTCGCGAACACGCGTGCCTATCGGGCGCGGCTGCTGGCGCGCCCCTCCGTCGCACGCGCCGTCGAGGCGGCGAGGCCCTATCGCCACCTTTTCCCGCTCGGCGCACCGGATCGGGATTGAAGCGCGGCGGTCGAGCCGCGCGCGGCCGGAACATGGCGGGCGGGCGCAGATGCGCTGTCGCCGTGCGGGGAAGGGCTGTAGAGCATGGCCCTCGCAAAGGCGTCCCATGCTGTCATCGCCCCTCTTCCTGCGCGCTGTCCCGCTCATCTTCACCTTCCTCTGGTCGTCGGGCTGGATCGTCGCGGGCTACTCGGCGCAGTACGCCGACGCGCTGACCTTTCTCGCCCTGCGTTTCGCGACAGCGGGGGTCTTGCTGGCGGCCCTGTCGCTCGCCGTCGGCGCACCCTGGCCGCAGACGCCACGCGCCTGGGTCGACTGCGCGATCTCCGGCGTCCTGCTGCACGCGATCTATCTCTGCGGCGTCTGGTGGGCGGTTCGCCATGGTCTGCCGGCCGGCATCTCGGGCCTGATCGCGGGGCTGCAGCCGATCCTGACCGCGCTGCTGGCTCCGGCGCTGGTCGGCGAGCGCATCTCGCTCGTCCGCTGGGCGGGCATCGCCTTTGGTTTCGTCGGCATCGCGCTGGTGCTGGAGCCCAAGCTGGTCGGCGTCGATCCCAGCGCGCTCTGGGGCATCGTCATCCCCGTCGTGGTGAACATCGTCGGCATGGTCGCGGTCACCTTCGGCTCCTTCTTCCAGAAAGCGCGCATCGTCTCGGGCGATTTGCGCACGGTTACGACGATCCAATACGCCGCCGCCTTCGCCTTCACGCTGCCGCTCGCCTTTGCGCTGGAGCCGATGCGGATCGAGTGGAACCTGACCATGGCGCTGGTGCTGGCCTGGTCGGTGCTGGCGCTGTCGCTCGGCGGGATAGGGCTCTATCTGCTGCTCCTGCGTCGCGGCGAGGTCTCGCGCATCGCGACCTTCCTCTATCTCGTGCCGGCCCTGGTGGCGGTCGAGGCCTGGATTCTCTTCGGCGAGACGCTGACGCCGATCCAGATCGCCGGCATGGCGCTCACCATCGTCGGCGTGGCTCTCGCCAGCCGCAAATAGCGCCGCTGCCGCACGCGCGGGCCATGCGGCGATCTTGCGCCGAAAGAGGCATTCCGCCTGCGAAATTCTCGCCCTATGCTGCGACGCACAAGGGAGAGAAACCATGAGCGCACAAGCCGCCGTCCAGATCGCCGATCCGGCCCCCGCGAGCGCTACGGCGCTGATCGCCGCCGCGCTGCCGGGCTTCGAGACCCTGCTGCAGAATGCCGTTGCGGCCGTGCGCGCGGCTGTGACGGTGGAGGGCAAGATCTCCTCCGCCCGGCTCGAGGCGCAGCAGCACGCCGCTCACGGCCTCGCCTGGCTTGCGACCTATGTGATGGCGCTGCGCGAGCTCAAGGCCTATGGCGAACGCCTCGCATCCGAGAATCGCTATGGCGCGATCGAGGATTACTCGATCCGCATTGGCGCCGGCGAATATGCCGCGCAGATCCTCGGCGGCATCCCGATGAGCCAGGGCGAGATCGTGCGCCTGGCTGCGCTCGGCCTCTCCGAGAAGGCGATCGCCGCCGCCGATACGCCGGCCGCCCGGGCCCTGCTCGCGCAGGGCAACACGCCTGAGAACCGCGCCCGCCTCGTCGACCTGTTCAGCCAGGATGACGGCGCCGCCGGCGTCGGCGATCCCGGCCTCGACGAGACACTCGAAGCGATCCGCTCCGAGATGCGCCGCTTCTGCGCCGCGGAGGTGACGCCCCACGCCCATGAGTGGCACCTGAAGAACGACTACATCCCGATCGAGGTCGTCGAGAAGATGGCCGAACTCGGCGTCTTCGGCCTGACCATCCCCGAGGAATTCGGCGGCATGGGCCTGACCAAGGTCTCGATGTGCGTCGTCTCGGAGGAACTGTCGCGCGCCTATATCGGCGTCGGCTCGCTCGGCACCCGCTCCGAGATCGCGGCCGAACTCATCCTCTGCGGCGGCACCGCCGAGCAGAAGGAGAAATGGCTGCCGAAGCTGGCTTCGGGCGAGGTCCTGCCCACCGCCGTCTTCACCGAGCCCAACACCGGCTCCGACCTCGCCAGCCTGCGCACCCGGGCGGTGAAGGAGGGCGAGGGGGACGCGGCTGTCTGGAAGGTCTCCGGCAACAAGACCTGGATCACCCATCCCGTCCGCGCCGACATCATGACCCTGCTGGTGCGGACCGATCCGTCCGAGAGCGGCTACAAGGGCCTCTCCATGCTGATCGCCGAGAAGCCGCGCGGCACGGACGAGAACCCGTTCCCGGTGGAAGGGCTGACCGGCGGCGAGATCGAGGTGCTCGGCTATCGCGGCATGAAGGAGTACGAACTCGCCTTCGACGGCTTCACCGTGAAGGGCGAGAACCTTCTCGGCGGGGTCGAGGGCCAGGGCTTCAAGCAGCTCATGCAGACCTTCGAGGCCGCCCGCATCCAGACCGCGGCTCGCGCCGTCGGCGTCGCCCAGTCCGCCTTCGATCTCGGCTTGCGCTATGCCCGCGAGCGCATCCAGTTCGGCAAGAAGCTGATCGCCTTCCCGCGCGTCGCCGACAAGCTCGCGATGATGGCCGCCGAGATCATGATCGCGCGCCAGCTCACCTATTTCGCCGCCCGCGAGAAGGACGCCGAGCGCCGCTGCGATCTCGAGGCCGGCATGGCCAAGCTGCTCGGCGCCCGCGTCGCCTGGGCTGCGGCCGACAATGCGCTGCAGATCCATGGCGGCAACGGCTTCGCGCTCGAATACGCCATCAGCCGCGTGCTCTGCGACGCCCGCATCCTCAACATCTTCGAGGGTGCCGCCGAAATCCAGGCGCAGGTCATCGCGCGGCGGCTTGTTGAAGAGGCCGATGCCTCGCGCGCTGCCTGATCTTTAGGCAGCCGCGACAACGGCTCTTTTACGCTTGGCGTGTCTGATTGAAACGGATGGGCCGTAGCGGAACTGTTTCCGGATGCTTCTGATCACCGACCGTGTCGACGGCCATCCGGATCTGGCGCGCCGGCTCGGACTGATCCGGGCCTGCGAGACCGTGATCCTCGGAGCCGAAGCCTCGCCTCGCGAATCCCGGCCCGCCATCGTCATCGGCGATGTCGATCTCGGCCGGCGCGAGAGCGTCGAGGCGATGCGCCAGGCCCTGGCGCGCCATCGCGGCAAGACGACGCCCTATCTCTGCCTGCTGCGCGAAATGACGGTCCGCACCGCCATCCAGGCCCGCGCCATCGGTGCGACGGAGGTGCTGGCGGCGGACGCACCGGCCGCGCTGCTGGTCAAGACCATCGACCAGCTGCTCGGCGATGGCGGAAACGGCGACCCCGCAGAGGAGACGGCCGCCTTCACCCGCGCCCAGCTGGCCACTGCGGCGGCCTCGCTCGCCGACATGCTGGGGGCGGTCGCCAGCGGCAGGGCTGTCCCGCTACGCGCCGTCGAGGCGTCGGTCGAGGCGATCGAGCAGGCGGCGGGCGCCAGCGACATCGGCGACCTGCTCCAGGTCGTCTGGAGCTATGACGACCTCACCTATCAGCACTGCATGCTGGTCGCCGGCCTGGCGGCGAGCTTCGCCCATCAGCTCGGCTTCTCGGCGGAGGACCGCAAGCTGGTGACACGCGCCGCCGTTCTGCACGACATCGGCAAGGCGCGCATTCCGCTCGACATCCTGCACAAGCCCGGCGCGCTCGATGCCGCCGAGCAGGCAGTGATGCGCGGGCATCCGATGCTCGGCTACGAGATGCTGGTCAGGCAGGGCGGCCTGCGCCCCGAGGTGCTGGCGGCCGTGCGCTCCCACCACGAATATCTCGACGGCTCCGGCTATCCCGACGGGCTGAAGGACGCGGAGATCGGTGACATCGTCCGGATGATCACGATCTGCGACATCTATGCGGCGCTGATCGAGCGGCGCAGCTACAAGCCGCCGATGGCGCCGGACCACGCCTATGCCATGCTGGTGCTGATGGGCACAAAGCTCGACGCGGCGCTGGTGCGGGCCTTCGAATCCGTCGTGCTGAAGACAGCGCAGGCGGCGTGACGCAGCGGTCAGCCGTTAAGGATGAGAGCCTGGGATGAGCGGCCGGGCGGGGGCCGGCGAGCTTCCGCCTTACGTTGCGACCACCGACAGCCTGAGCCCGAGCGCCTTGGTCGCTTTGGAGAGGGTTTCGAGCGTCGGGTTTCCGCCTGGTCGGAACGCCTTGTAGATCGCCTCGCGACTAAGTCCACTCTCGGCTGCAAAAGCCGTAACCCCCCGCGCACGGGCGATGTCCCCGAGCGCTGCGGCGATCAAGGACGGATCGCCCTCTTCGAGCGCGGCCTCGATATAGGCGGCCTGCTCCTCGGGGGTCGCGAGGTACGTCTGGACGTCGAAATCCCGGGTTTCGATGGGCATCCTAAAGGTCCTTCGCCATCTGTTTCGCTCTGGCGATGTCCGCTGCCTGCCGACGCTTGTCGCCCCCGCACAGGAGGATCACCAGTTCGGCGCCGCGCTGAACAAAGTACAGCCGATAGCCCGGCCCAAAATCGATCCTCATTTCGCCGATGCCGTCGAAGAACCTGACGTCCCCCAGATTGCCGAGCTGGGCCCTTCTGATCCTGACGATGATGCGGGCACGGGCCGACACATCGCGAAGATGTCGCAGCCACTGCGAGAATTCGGCCGTCTCCACGACCTCGATCATGTGGATCATAATACACAGGCGCACACCCGCCGGTCAACGGCGTTGGCTCGCCTGTGGGTTGCCGAGCCCTATAGCTCCCGCAGCGAGCGGGGCATCGTCACGGGTCGCGCCTCGCGCGCCTGCGCTGCCAGCCGCACCGGCGCGTTGACCGCCCCGAAGCCGGCATAGCCGCCGCGGCGCTCGACGATTTCGAAGAAGAAGCGCTGCGCGAAGACATGGGTGTAGACCTGCAGGAATTCGGCCTCGCCGTCGCGGTCATAGAGGATGTGGTGGTCGCGCAGCCGGTCGATGAAGGCGGGATCGAGCCCGTGCCGCGCCTCGAGGTCGTCATAATAGTTCTCGGGGATGGCGAGGAAGGAGAGCCCCGCCTCGCGCATCGCCTGGACCGCCGCGAAGATGTCGGGCGCGCTGAAGGCGATGTGCTGCACGCCCGAGCCGAAATGCTCCGAGACGAAGCGCGAGGACAGCGTCCGCGTCGCCTGCGAGCCGTTGAGGACGAAGCGCACGCCGCCCTCGGGCGAGACCAGTGGCCGGCTCTCGACGAGCCCGGCTGGGTCGGCGATGGCGAGCTGCGGAATCCGCTCCAGCGCGAAGAGCGAGGTGTAGAAGAGGAGCCAGGACAGCATCTCCTCATAGTCCATCGACTGCGAGATGTGGTCGACCCGCGCCAGCCGGGCGGGGGAGGGCGCGCCGGCCGCGGGCGCAACCGCCGCGAAATCCCGCTCCCAGATCTGGCCCAACTCGCCGCTGGGCTGGGTGAAATAGATCAGCGAACCGCCGACGCCGCGGATCGCGGGGATGTGAAGCTCGCCCGGCCCGACCGCCTGCTCGAAGCTCTGGATCTTCAGCCCCAGCGCGCGGGTCATCGCCTGATCGACATCGTCGACGCGAAGGCAGATGGCGCAGGCGCCCGGACCGTGCATGATCGCATGCGACTGCGCGAAACCGTCCGTTTCGGTGTTGAGCAGCAGGTTGATGCCGCCCTGGCTCCAGCGCGCAACGGCCTTGCTGACATGCTGGCCGGTGTGGCGGAAGCCCAGCGCCGCCAGCAGACGCGCGAGGTCCGCAGCGGTGTCCTCGTCGAGCGCGAACTCGATGAACTCGACATCGAGCACTGTGGCGCGCGCCGGCAGATGCGGCTCCGCCTGGTCGGCGAGCGCGATCAGCGAGCGGATGCCGTCGGTGGCGAGGCGGCGCGCCGAGCCGGCGCGGAACTGGTCGTTGAAGATCTCGTGCGAGAGCGGCCCGGCATAGCCGGTCTGCGCGACCGCCCGCATGAATTCGGCCACCGCCAGATCGCCCTGGCCCGGAAAACAGCGGAAATGCCGGCTCCAGCTCAGGACGTCCATATCGAGCTTGGGCGCATCCGCCAGCTGGACCAGGAAGATGCGGTCGCCCGGGATCGAGGCGATGGGGGACAGCGGCGACTGGCGCGCCAGCGTGTGGAAGGAATCGAGGATCAGCCCGATCCGCTCATGGTCCGCCCGGCGCACGATCTCCCAGGCGTCGCGATAATCGTTGACGTGCCGACCCCAGGCCAGCGCCTCGTAGCCGACGCGCACGCCGAAGCGCCCGGCGAGCTCGCCGAGTTCGTGGAAATCCGCCGCCGCGCGGTCGATCCCGCCCAGCGCCTGCGGCGAAACGTTCGAGCAGATCAGCATCAGGTCGGTGCCGAGCTCGTTCATGATCGCGAATTTGCGCTCCGCCCGAGCAAAGCCGCGCGCGCGCAGCGGCTCCGGCATGCCCTCGAAATCGCGGAAGGGCTGGAAGGCGGAGATCCTCATGCCGAGATCGGCGACCATGCGGCCGACCTCGCGCGGCCCGCCATCGAAGGTCAGGAAATCGTTCTCGAACACCTCGACCGCGTCGAACCCCGCCGCCGCGATTGCCTGCAGCTTTTCCGCCAGGTCGCCGCTCAGCGAGACGGTTGCAATCGAGGTCGGGTTCGTCGCGGGGTTGGTCATGGCTGTCAGCCCTCTGCCCGGTCGATGGTGACGGGTGCGCCCCGCCGCGCCGCCTCGGCAACCGCCTCGATCACGGCGAGTGTCCGGGCCGCATCCGCCGCATCGGTGATCGGCGTCTCCTCGCCCCGGATCACCGCGCAGAAATGCCGGATCTGCTCGGCGAGCGGCTCCAGCGGCGTCAGCGGAAGCGTCTCGCGCAGCAGCGGCTCCCACCAGCCCTGGCGGCCCTCGTAGTGCCAGCGATCGAGCGCCGGCACGGAGAGCGAGCCCTCGCTGCCGGCGATCAGGTAGCAGAGCCCGTCGCGCTGCGGATAGACCTTGTTCTCGCCCGACGAGAGCTCCCAGCTCCACGGCGTCGGCGTCACGTCCGAGACGGTGGCCGTGCCCAGCGCGCCGTTCTCGAAGCGGAAGACGAGGGCGGCGGTATCCTCCACCGCAAAGCCCCGCGTCGCGTTCGAGGTCATCGCCTGCACGCTCTCGATCTCGCCGCAGATGAAGCGGAGATTGTCGATGTCGTGGATCAAATTGATCAGCACCGGCCCGCCGCCGGGCTCGCGCCGCCAGGCGACGTCGAAATAGTCGTCCGGCTTGCGGATCAGGAACAGCGAGGTCACGGCGACCAGCCGGCCGATCCCGCCCTCGCGCACCAGCTTGCGCGCCGCCTTGACGATCGGGTTGTGGCGGCGGTGATGGCCGCCGAGAACCGGCACGCCTGTGCGCTTCTGCACCGCGACCAGCCGCTGCGCCGCCGCGACGCTCTCCGCCAGCGGCTTCTCGATCAGCACCGGGACACCGGCCTCGAGGCATTCGATCGCGCCGGGAACATGCAGCGCATTGGGCGTCGCGATGATCGCCCCGTCCGGTTTCATCGCCGCCAGCATGTCGGTGATCGAGGCGAACCAGGGCGTGCCGCGCTCGGCCGCCAGCGCCTTCGCCGCCTCTGTCGGATCGCAGATCGCGGCGCAGTCGCAATCCGCCGAGGCGTCGAGCCGCTCCAGATGCGCGCGCCCGATCAGACCGGCGCCGACGATGGCGATCTTCAGGTTTGCCATCACGCCGCGTCCGTCAGGGCGCCGCCCAGGAAGAGCTGCGCCACCCGCGGATCGGCGAGGATCTCCGCGGCCGGCCCCTGCATCCGGGTCTGGCCGAGTTCGAGCACGAGACCCTCATCCGAGATTTCCAGCGCCGAGCGGGCATTCTGCTCGATCATCAGGATGGTGACGCCCTTGGCGCGCAGCTCCATCAGGATCGCGAAGGTCTCCTGCACCAGCATCGGCGAGAGCCCGATCGAGGGCTCGTCGATCAGCACGAGCTTGGGGTCGAGCAGCAGCCCGCGCACGATCTCGAGCTGCTTCTGCTGGCCGCCCGAGAGCGTCGAGGCCTGGACATCGGCCTTGGCGCGCAGCGCCGGGAAACGGTCGAGCGCCGCCTCGATCCGCCGGGGCATGTCGGTGATGTGGGCGCCCGCCGCGACCGAACCGAGTTCGAGATTGTGGCGCACCGACAGCTCGGGGAAGATGTTGCGCCCCTGCGGCACATAGCAGATGCCGGCCTCCAGCAGCTTGCGCTGGGTCCAGTTGGTGATGTCGGTGCCGTCCAGCCGGATCGCGCCCTCGCGCAGCTTCAGCAGGCCGAAAATCGCCTTGAACACGGTCGATTTGCCGGCGCCGTTGGGGCCGATCACGGTGGTGATGGCGGCGCGGCGCACCTTGAACGTCGTGCCGTTCAGGATGGTCATGGCGCCATAGCCGCCGACCACGCCGTCGAGTTCGAGGATGGGGGTGGTCATTCCGGTCTCCATTCCCTTCCGCGTCATTCTCGGGCGGAGCGCAGCGCAGACCCGAGAATCTCTTGCAGGAGATGCTCGGGTCGAGCCCGAGCATGACGGATGTTAGTGCCCCAGATAGGCGTCGATCACGGCCGGGTTGGCGCGGACCTCGGCCGGCGTGCCTTCCGCCAGCACCCGTCCCTCCGCCAGCACGATCACGCGCGAACAAAGGCTCATCACGAAATCCATGTTGTGCTCGATCACGACGAAGGTCGCGCCCTGCTCGGCGTTGATCGCGCGCAGCCGCTCCTTGAGGTCGCCCAGCATGGTGAGGTTCACGCCACCCGCCGGTTCGTCGAGCAGCACGAGGCGCGGGCCGGCCATGAAGGCCATCGCCGCGTCGAGCAGCTTCTGCTGGCCATAGGAGAGCCCGCCCGCCTTGGCGTCCGCGAGATGGCCGAGCTTGAAGAAGCCGATCATCTGCTCGGCCTTCTCGGTGAGCCCGGCATCGCGCGCCCCGAACAGGCGCGACAGCATCGAGCCCTCATGCTCCTGGCCCGCGAGGATCAGGTTCTCGCGCACGGTCAGCTCGGGGAAGACCTGCAGCAGCTGGAAGGTGCGGCTGACGCCGAGCCGGTTCAGATCCGAGGGGCGCATGTTGGTGACCTCGCGGCCGTCCAGCTTCACGCGGCCCTCCGTCGGCTCGAGCTGCCCGAGGATGCAGTTGAACAGGGTCGACTTGCCGCAGCCATTGGGGCCGATGATGCCGAGGATCTCGCCCTCCTTCACCGAGAAGGACACCCCGTTGACCGCCTTGATGCCGCCGAAGGCCTTGTGGAGGTTGTCGACTTCCAGAACCGTGTTCATCGGCCGTCTCCCCGCTGGCCGGTGAGCTTCGCCCAGGCCCGTTCCATCAGCCCGCTGACCCCCTGGGGGCAGGCGATCAGCAGCAGCATCACGATGGCTGCAAAAATGATCAGGTAGAGCGAGCCGGCGAAGCGCAGCCATTCCGGCAGCACGACGCCGAGCAGCGCGCCGACGAAGGGCCCGAGCAGATAGCCGGAGCCGCCCGCCACCACCATCAGCAGCAGGAAGAAGCTCTGCGACAGTGAGAACGGCGAGGGGTCGATGAACTCGACCAGCGGCGCATAGAGAGCGCCCGCGAAGCCGGCATAGGCGGAGCCGATGGCGAAGGCGAGCAGCGTATAGGCGCGCGTGTCGATGCCGAGGCTCGCGGCGCGGATCGGGTTCTCGCGCAGCGCCGTGAAGGCGCGGCCCCAGGGCGAGCGGATCAGCCACCACAGCGCCACCGCCAGAATGAAGGTGACCACGACGACGAAACGGTGGAATTCCAGCGCGCCGAAGAGCTTGATCCCGAAGAAGTCCGGCCGGTTGATGTTGGAAATGCCGAAGACGCCGCCGGTCAGCCACTGCTCGTTGCGCAGGATCAGCCAGACCAGCGTCGAGAAGGCGAGCGTCACGAAGGCGAGGTAATGCGCCTTCACCCGAAGGGCCGGGAAGCCGAGCACGATGCCGACCGCGAAGGTCAGCAGGCCCGACAGCCCGAAGGCGGCATACCAGGAGACACCGTATTTCGTCGTCAGGATCGCGGTCAGATAAGCGCCCATCCCCATGAAGGCGGCCTGCGCCAGCGATTTCAGCCCGGCATAGCCCAGCGTCAGGTTCAGCCCCATCACGGCGATGCTCATCACCAGCCAGAGCGAGAGCACATAGGTGCCGTAGCGGCCCATGCCGACCGGCGCGAACCAGAGGATCACGGCGCCGGCGAGCAGGGTCAGGAAGGCGCCGTCTAAGGTGCCGCCGAGCGGCAGCCGCCCGAGGCGAGGGGAGGCGGCGTCGCGGGTCGCTTGCACGCTCATACGCGGCGCTCCTCTTTGCGGCCCATCAGGCCTTCCGGCTTGAGCAGGATGATCACGACGAGCAGGACGAGCGGCACCGCCAGCCGGTAGGAGCTGGAGACATAGGCCGCGGCCATCGAGTCGACGACGCCGACGATCAGCCCTCCGACCAGCGCGCCGCGGACCTGGTTGAAGCCGCCGACGATCGCCGCGATGAAGGCGAACAGGCCGATGACCTCGCCATTGGAGAACTTCGCGAGGTAGATCGGCGAGATCAGCACCGAGGCGACGACGGCGAGCGCGGCGTTGATCACGAAGGTCAACAGCACCATCCGCTCGACCGGGATGCCGAGGATGCGCGCGACCGTCGGGTTCTGCGCGGTCGCCTGCATCTGCCGGCCGAGCCGCGTGCCGCCGACGAACCATTGCAGCAGGCCGATGACCGCGAAGGCGCAGGCGATGATCGCCAGATGCTGCAGCGAGATCGCCGCGCCGAAGACCTCGATCGTCTGCGTCGGCACGAAGGAGGGGAAGTTCTGCGCCTCGGCCGAGAAGCCGTCCTTGGCGCCTTCCTTCATGATGATCGACAGCGCCATGGTGGCGATCGCGAGCGGCAGCACGCCGTGCTTGATCATCGGGTCGACCACGGTGAGCTTGAAGCCGACGCCGAAGATCAGGATGAAGGCGGCGATGCCGATCAGCGCGCCGAGCCAGACCGGCGCGCCGAACAGCTTGATCGCGAGCAGCACCAGCACGGCCGGCAGCATGACGAACTCGCCCTGGGCGAAGTTGATCGTCTGCGAGGTCTGCCAGACCAGCGTGAAGCCGATCGCAGCCAGCGCATAGATCGCGCCCGTGGCGATACCGGCGATGAGATAGGCGATGAATTCGGCCATGGGGGTGCCTTGTTCAGTTCGCGAGAGTGGCTCGACGCGAGCCCCTCCCCCTTGTGGGGAGGGGTTGGGGTGGGGGTAGGACGACCGGGTGGGCGGGGTTGTCGTTGGGCGCGCCAGTATCAGCGGCTACGCCCCGGCGATCCGCAGCGAGCTTTGACTTTACGACCCCCACCCCTAACCCCTCCCCACAAGGGGGAGGGGAACCCGGTTGTGCATCGACTTACGGCTTGATCTTCGGCAGCGTCGCCGTGATCACCTGCTTGCCGTTCTGGACCTCGGCGAGGAAGCTCTCGCGGTCGAGGTCGCCATTGGTCTCGATCGTGGTCTCGATCAGGATGCCCGGCTCCTCGGAGGGCTTGATCGTCGCGCCGCGCAAGCTGTCGGCGACGCCCTTCTTGTCGAACTTCTTCTGCTTCTCGGTCGCCCACTTGATCATGTGGACGGCCATGTAGCCCTTCAGGCCGTTATGGTCGGAGGCGTAGTTGTACTTCGCCTGGAACTTCTTGCCGAATTCCTGGAAGGCCGGGATCGGCGCGTCGATCGACAGGCCGACATGGCCGCGCACGCCGTTGGCGGCGTCGCCGGCGAGCTCGATCACCTTGGCGCCGAGCAGCGTCGTCTCGCCGACCATCGGCTTGGTGATGCCCTGCTGCTTGGCGGCGCGCAGGAAGCGGGCGCTCTCCTCCTCGTTCAGATAGACGAAGACGGCGTCGGCATTGGCATTCTTGATCTTGATCGCGTCGGCGGCGAAATCGGCCTGGCCCTGCTCGGTCGAGACGTCGGCCGCGACCTTGATGCCGACCTTTTCAAGCTCGGGGATGATCGCGTCGCGCCCGCCCTTGCCGAAGTCGTTGTTGACCCAGACCACGGCGACCGAGCCGGCCTTGACCGTGTCCTTGAGATATTTGGCGATCTTCGGCATCGCCGCAGCCTGGCTGAGCGAGGTGCGGAAGAGATACTGGTTGCCCTGCTTGGTCAGGCCGGCCGCCTCGCCGCCGACGATCTGCGCGATTTCGGCGCGCTGCGCGATCTGCATGGAGGCGCCGATCGGGCCGGAGAAGACCGGGCCGAGCACCGCATAGGTGCCTTCGTCGATGGCGCGCTGCACGGCGGCGCGGGTGTTACCCGGGTTGGTCTGCGTGTCGTAATGCACGATCTCGATCTGTCGGCCGAGGATCCCGCCCTTGGCGTTGATGTCCGCGACGGCGAGGTCGATGCCGTTCTTCCAGTTCGTGCCGGCGGTCGCGCCCGCGCCCGACAGCTCGACGACGTTGACGAGCTTCACCTTCTCCTGCGCCAGCGCCGGCGCAGCCAGCCCGACTGTGACGGCCGCAGCGATGATCCATGGGGTCTTCATTCTTGTCTCCTCCAGCTCTGGTTTTGGTCTTCTTGGTCTTCTTGGGTGGCCCTTGGGCCGTGTTTGACGTGGCGTGATCTCAGGCTGCGCGGTGCCTGGCCTCCTGCGCGGCGAGGGATCGGTCGAAGGCGTCGGCGATCGCACCCTCCGGGGCCTGGACCCCGGTGAACAGCGCAAAGGCGTCGACGGCCTGGTTGATGCTGAGCTCGCGGCCCGTCATCACCATGGCGCCCGCCTTCTGCGCGGCTTTGAGCAGCGGTGTCCAGAGGGGATGATAGACGGCGTCCGCCACCCACTGCGACTTTCGGATGAGGTCGGCGGGGACGGGGCTGTCGCGGTTGGGCAGCATGCCGACCGGCGTGCCGTTGACGAGCCCCGCCGCGCCCGACACCGCCGCCTCGACGCTGCTGCAGATCTCGACCTGCGCGCGCGTGCCGATCTGGTCGGCCAGCGCCTGCGCCTTGGCGCGGTCGCTGTCATAGAGCCTCAGATGGCTGACGCCGCAGCCGGCCAGCGCGAAGCCGATCGCCTTGCCCACCCCGCCCGTGCCGATGATCGCGACGGGGGCGTCGCCATCGCTGCGCCCAAGCGCGCGATAGGCGGTGGCGAAGCCGGTCGCGTCGGTGTTGTGGCCGGTCAGCACGCCGTCCCGCGCCACGACCGTATTGACCGCGCCCATCGCCCGCGCTTCCGGAGACAGCGCGTCGAGCAGCGGCACCACCGCTTCCTTGTAAGGGTAGGTCACGTTGATGCCCGAGAAGCCCATGCGACGGACGCCGTCGAGGATCGAGACCAGATCGGCGCGATCTGCGTCGGCGACCTCGATCAGATGGTAATGCAGCTCGAAGCCGGCGGCGCGCGCGGCGGCCTCATGCATCGCCGGCGCGGCGGAATGGGCGATCGGCGTGCCGATCAGGCCTAGCAGCACGCGCTTCGTCCGGTTGGCGATGGCAATGTCCGGCATCGTCTCGTCCCTGTGGCTCCCCCATCATGATCGCAGGCGTTGCCGCCATCAGATAAGCTGATCGCTCGCGCTAACGCGATGACCAATTTGATCGCATTACCTAACTTGATGTTATCCTGCCAGCCGGCTTCTTGCCTCTGGGGCACGCGGCCGGACCACAGCGTCCATCTCCTGCCGCAGCAGCGTCACGAAAGTCTCGGCATAGACGGACGGCGCCTTGTCGTTCTTGATGGCGACATAGGTCTGGAACTGCGTCGGCTCGGCGATCGGGATGGTCGTGATGCCCTGCATCGAGCCATGCGCGACGGTGAACTGGTCGATCACGGCGATGCCGAGCCCGGCGCGCACCAGCGAGCAGACCGTGGTGCCGAAGCGCGCCTTGATGACGATGTCGTAGGCGAGACCCTGGCGGGAGAAGATCTCGGCCATGATCCGCCCGTAAGGGTCGTTCGGGTCGATCCCGATCAGCGGATGGCGCACGATCTCGGTCGCCGAGATCACCGGCCGCCCGGCGAGTTCGTGACCGTCGGGCACGATGCAGAGCAGCTCGCCCCGGCTCAGCGGCAGGAAGTCGATGCCCGGATGGTCGAGCTTGTAGCTCATCGCCGCGATCTCGCCGCGCCCGAGCAGCAGATAGTCGAGCGCCTCCTCGATCTTGAGGATGTTGATGTCGAGCCGAAGGTCCGGGTGCTTGCGCTTCAGCTTCTCGATCGCGCGCGGCACCATCACATGGCAGATGCTCGGCACCGAGCCGATCCGCAACTCGACCCCGCCGCCGCGCTCGATCCGCGCCAGCGTGTAGTGGAGGTCGTCGACTTTCTTGTAGACCCCGTTGATCTGCTCGAAGATGTCCTTGGCTTCCGGCGTCGGCACATAGCGGCCGTGCCGCCGCTCGAACAGCTTCAGCCGCAGCGTCTTCTCGGTGTGCTTCATCAGCCGGCTGATGCCCGGCGCCGAGACCGCGAGCAGCTTGGCCGCGCCGCTGATCGTGCCCGTGATCATGATGGCGCGGATCACCTCGATCTGCCGCAAGGTGAGCATGGCCGTTTTCGTCCCCTCAACCTCTTTTGACGCCGAGCGGAGGGGAGCGGCGCCCCGCTGTCAAGCGAGCCGGGCAGGGAAGGCGGTTGTTATGGCTTCGGCAGCGCCTTGGCCTCGGCGTCGAGCTTTTGCAGGGTCGGCAGCGTCTTCTCGGCGAAGGCCTTGAGTTCGGGGTCCGAACCGCTCTCGGCATAGGCCGCGATCACGGCGAGGCTCTCCTCCTGTGCCTGCCGTTGCGCGGCGACATAGGCGCGGTCGAACTCCAGGCCCTGCAGCGCCGCGAGATCGCGCAGAAGATCGAGCTGGCGCCCGTCCGGGCGCTCCGGCAGCGCGATGTCGGAGCGCTTGGCGATGATCTGCCGCAGGCTGCTGCCCGTGGTGCCGCGGTCGTTGGCAAGCCGGTGGGCGAAGCTCTTGATCTCGGGCGAGGTGGTCTTGTGCAAGGCGAGCGTCGCCGATTCGACGGCAAACATGGTCGAGACCGCGGCCTTGTGGACGAAATCCTGCGGCGGCATGGCCGTCTGCGCGCCGGCACCGAGCGACCAGATCAGGGTCGCGGTCATGATCGGGAGAAGCCGTTTCATCGCGGCGAACTGCCTTTCCGGAAGGTCTGTGGATACGGGGTCAACCCGGCTGCGCCACGACGGTTCCCCACCACCGCGGGGGTGGCCTCGCGCGCGCGGCTCGTGCAGGGTGCGCCCCGGACACCGGCCAGGCCGGTTCGATAAGGACAGGGACGAGACGCCATGCCGACCACCCACGAGACCCTGCGCGCCGTGCTCGTCGCGAGCCGCCGCGACAGGAGCCTGATCGAGATGGCCGCGCAGCCGGTCCCGGCCTCATTCCTCGACGGACTGGCGATCCAGGCCGACATCGCGAAGACACTGGGCCATGCCGAAGCGGGCTGGAAAGTCGCCATCGCCGAGGACGGCACGCCCGTCGCCGGCCTGATGCCGGGCCCCTGGCTCGCCCCCGGCGACGTCTATGACGGCGCGATCGGCGCCGAGCTGCGCGTCGAGATCGAGATCGCGCTGCGGCTGGCGAAGGACGTGCCGATGCGGCCGAATCAGCCCTATTCGCGGGCCGAGCTGCTGGCGCATTGCGACAAGGCCTATCTCGGCATCGAGATCGTCGAGAGCCGTCTCGCCAACTGGCAGGGCGTGCCCTTCGCCCTCTGGCTGGCCGACGCGCTCGGCCATGGCGGCTACTATCTCGGCCAGGAACTGGACATGAAGGTTCTGGACGAGGTCGCGGGGCTGACCTGCTTCATCTCGCTGAACGGCGTCACGATCTACGATCAGCCGGCGGTCCACGCCAATGGCGATCCGGTGGCGCCCTTCCTCGCCTGGGCCAACCGGAAGGATGAGCTGATGGGCGGGCTGCGCGCCGGTCAGATCGTCACCACCGGCAGCCTCTGCGGTGGCGTGCTTTCGCCCGGCAAGGGCGAGATCGTCACCAAGCTCGCCCCGCTCGGCGGCGTATCGCTAACGCTTCGTTAGCCACACCGCTCGAATCCGGCGCATTTGCCCGCGCCGGTTTTGTTTCTGTATGGTTGCGGCAGGAACCTCGCTAGAGTGGTCCCGTTGCGTCGTGGGGGGAGTTGCTTGGAGGTTGGATGCGGTCCTGGCGGAGAGCGGGCAGCGCGCTTGCGCTGAGCGGAAGCTGTGCGCTCGCCCTGATGGTCGCGCTGCGGCCGGTTCCGGTGCAGGCTTTCGACCTGTCGTCGCTGGACCTGTTCGGGCTGTTCACGAAGAAGGAGGAGCCGCCGGCGGTCAGCCAGGCGACGCTTCCCTACCGGCTGGAATTCGATCTCGGCGGCGCCGATGACGCCAAGGCGCTGACGCGGACGCTGCAGGACGCCTCGCTGCTTTACCGTCTGCGCCAGGACGCGCCGCCCGACGGCGAGACCCTGGCACGGCGGATGGCGGCCGATCTCAACCCTCTGGTCGATGCGCTCTGGTCGCAGGGCTATTTCGATGCCGAAGTCGCGCTGGTCGTCGATGGCGTGGCGCTGCGGGTCGGGGCGGAACCCGATGCAAGGCTGATCCGCGCCCTCGAATCGCACCGCAACCGAGAGGCTGTGCCGATCACCGCCACCATCCGCCCGGGGCCGGTCTTCGCGCTGCGCAAGGTCGACGTCGCCGAACGGGGCGCAGCGGGCGCACCCGCCATCGACGACCCGCTCAAGGTCAGCCGGCTGAAGCCGGGCGACCCCGCCACCTCGGCTTCGCTGCGGGCGGCGAGGGCGGCATTGGTCGATCATCTGCGCGCCCAGTCGCGTCCGCTCGCCAAGGTCGTCGATCTGCAGCCGGTGGTGGACCATGCCGCCCGCACGATGGATGTCACCTATGTCGTGGAGCCGGGGCCGGTCGCCGGTTTCGGCACGGTCTCGGTCGAGGAGACCGGCGACATCCCGCCCGAGGTCATCCGCTCCTTCATCTATCTGGAGCCGGGCGATCGATATTCGCCCAAGGCCCTCACCGACACACGCAAATCCATCGGCACCATCCCCGCCGTCGGCTCGGTGCGGATTCGGGAAGACGAGCGGCTGGACGGCGCCGGCAACCTCCCGATCTTCGTCGAGGTCACGGAGCGGCCCAAGCGCCTGCTTGGCTTCTCGGCGCGCTATTCGACCATCGATGGCCCGGCGGTGAAGACCTATTGGGAGCACCGCAACCTCTTCGGCGGGGCCGAGCGCCTGCGGCTCGAGGGTGATGTCTTCTTCGCCCCCCGCATCGACGGCACCAAGATCACCAAGTTCGACGATTTCGAGCGCTCCGATCTCGGCGGCCGCTTTGCCTTCAGCTTCCTGAAACCCGCGCTGTGGGGCAGCCGCTATGACTGGCTGCTTGACGGCGTCGCGACGCGCCAGCGCGTCGGCACCAACCGCTTCGGCGGCTACACCGCCCGCTACGGCAATGTCACGACCGCGATCCAGCGTCGCTTCAGCGACACCTTCTCGATCTCGGCGGGGCTCGAGGTCGAACGAGGCCAGACCTCGGACGTGCTCGGCCAGGTCGACTATACCCTCGTCGGCATCCCGCTCTCGGTGAAATACGATTCGACCGACAGCCTGCTCGACGCCACCCGCGGCATCCGCGCCACAGCCTCCGTCGCGCCCTATCCGACCTTCCTCGGCTCGACCGTCGGGATCGTCCAGAGCAAGGCGTCGCTCGCGGCCTTCTACGCGCTGGACGAGGATGCGCGCTATGTGCTCGCTGGCCGCGTCGGGCTGGGCTCGATCGCTGGCGCCGATCTCGACGAGGTGCCTGCGACCCGGCGCTTCTATGCCGGCGGCGGCGGTTCGGTGCGCGGCTATGCCTATCGTACGCTCTCGCCACTCGGCCCGCTCAACCGCCTGACGGGTGGGCGCAGCCTGTTCGAGGCCTCGCTCGAGGCGCGCATCAAGGTGACCGACACCATCGGCGTCGTGCCCTTCTTCGATGCGGGCACCGCCTTCGAGGGCAGCGTGCCGGACTTCAAGCAGCGCCTGCAGATGGCCGCCGGTCTCGGCCTGCGCTACTACACGGCCATCGGGCCGATCCGCGTCGACGTCGCCGCGCCGCTCAACCCGCGCAAGGGCGATAAACCCGTCGCGCTCTATGTCAGCATCGGGCAGGCCTTCTGATGCGGACAAATCTCACATCGCTGCGGCCCCTCGCGCTGCGTCTCGCCCTGCCAGCGCTGCTGTTGTTGGCAGCTCTCGTTGCCTTCGTGCCCTTCGGCGGCATCGCCCAGAACGCCCAGACCGATCGCGGCGTGGTCGCCGACCTGATCTCGAAGGCGCTCTCCAGCGACACCAGCCAGGTCTCGATCGGCGCGGTCAACGGCGCGCTCTCCTCCGATGTCGAGATCCGCGACATCGTCCTGTCGGATCGCGACGGCCCCTGGCTGCGGCTGGACCGCGCCCGCCTGATCTGGACACGCAGCGCCTTGCTGCTGCGCCGTCTGGACATCGACCGGCTCGAGATCGGCAGGCTCGAGCTTCTGCGCAAGCAGGCGCCGCCACCCCCGGGCGCCGCCCCGCCGCCAGATGGCCCGATCCTGCCCGAACTGCCCCTGAAGGTGATCGTCCGCGCCTTCCAGTTGAACGAGCTCGCCCTGGGCGAGCCGGTGGTTGGCGTCGCCGCGCGGCTCGGTGCCACCGGTTCGGCGAGTCTTGGGCCGCCGAGCGAGGGGCTGGACCTGCGGCTCGCGGCGCGCCGTCTCGACGCGCAGGGCCGTTTCGACGTCAACCTCTCCTTCGTGCCGGACACGACGCGGCTCCAGCTCAACGTCAAGCTCGACGAGCCGGCCGGCGGGCTGATCTCGAAGATCGCCGGCCTCCCCGGCGAGCCGCCGGTGACGCTCGATCTCGGCGGCGACGGGCCGCTCGATTCCTTCGGCTCGACCCTGATCTTCAATGCCGGCCCGACCATCGGCGCACGCGGTGATGCCCGGCTCGACCGGCGCGGTACCGAGCGACTGCTCACCCTGGCGCTCGATTCGCGCATCGAGGGGCTGATGCCGGCCCCCGTCGCGCCGGTCTTCGCCGGCTCGACACGGCTCGACGGCGCTGTCGGCTTCCCGGATGGCGGCGGCGTCGACATCCGCAGTCTCGCTCTGGTCTCGGCGCTGGCGCGACTCGATGTGGGCGGGCGCACGGCGGCCGATGGCACGCTCGATCTGCGCGTCACTGCGGCGGCGCTGCCCAACGCCGGCGGCAAGACGGTCGCCTCCGGCACCGAGATCGGCCGTCTCGCCTTCGACGCGACCATTCGCGGCCCGGCCGCGGGCCCGACCATCGTGGCGACTCTCGACGCGCGCGAGGCGCGCCTGCCGGCCGGCGGATTCGAGCGCCTCGGCCTGACCTTCAACGCCACCCCCACCGGCCAGATCGGCCAGCCCGGCACGCGCATCGCGCTGACGGCGGATGGCGAGGCGGCGGGAATCAGTCTGACCGACCGGGCGCTTGCGCGGGCGGTGGGGGAGCGCGTCACCTTCACCCTGCGCGGCACGGCGCAGGATGACGGCACCGCCGATTTCGAGACGCTGCGGCTCGCCCTGTCGGGTGTCGAACTCGACTACAAGGGCAAGGCCGGCAATGTGCGCACGCAGGGGCGCCTCCAGGCCGTGCTGCCGGATCTCGCGCGCCTGAGCGGCCTGGCCGGGCGCCCGCTCGGCGGCCGGGCCGAGATCGCGGCCGAGATCGACGCCACGCCGCGCCGCAACGACTATGCCGCGACCCTGAGCGGGCGAGGGGAGCGCCTCGCCACCGGCGACGCCCGCCTCGACCGCCTGCTGGCGGGCCGCCTGACGCTCGACGGCCGGGTCAGGTCCTTGGCGGAGGACATCACGGTCAGCGGCCTTCGGCTTGCCGGCGAACATGCCACGATCACGGCTGATGGTGGCATCGGACGCCAGGCCTCCGATCTGCGCCTCGCCCTGGCGCTGCCCGATCTGAAGCGCGCCGATCCCCGGCTTTCGGGCCGCGGCGACCTCACGGCGCAGATCAGCGGCCCGCGCGACAGGCTCGACGCCACGGCCCGGCTCGGCATCGCCGACGCGACGGCACTCGCCCGCCCGATCCCGCGCCTGACCCTGGATGCCGTGATCCGCGATCTGCAGGGCGCGCTCGACAGCCGCCTGACCCTGAACGGCGAGATCGATTCCCGGCCCGCCACGGGCACCGTCGCGCTCGCGCGCCTGCCGGGAGACGGCTGGAATCTCTCGGCGCTCGACATCGCCATCGGCTCCGTCCAGCTGAACGGTGGCCTGACGCTCGATCCCGCCAGCCGCGCCGAAGGGCGCATCACGCTCGCCGCCCGAAATCTCGACGATCTTTCGGCGCTCGCCTTGACCAAGCTCGGCGGCCAGCTCGACGCCGATCTCCGCCTCGCCGTGGTCGAGGGGCGCCAGAATCTTGATCTCACCGCCAAGGGCACGAAGCTCGCCGGTCCCTCGCTGGCGATCGACCGTCTCGACGCCACGGCGGCCGCGCGCGACGTCTATGGCCGTCCGCAGCTTGATGCCGCGCTCGCCATCGACCGCGCCGTTCTGGCCGGCGAGGCGATCAGCGCCATCCGCTTTGAGTCGAAGGGCGCGCCCGAGGCCAGCGCCTTCACCCTGAGCGCCGCCGCGCGCGGCTTTGCCCTCAACGGCGCCGGCCGTCTCGTTCCCGGCGAACCGCTCAGCCTCGAACTGGCGAGCTTCGAGGCGCGCCGCGACGGCCGGCGCATCGCGCTCGCCAACCCTGCCAGCTTCCGTTTCCCGGCCGGGGGCGTCGAGATCGGGGGCTTCGCGCTGGCGATCGAGAACGGGCGCCTGACGCTCGCCGGCCGCGCAGGGGAGACGCTCGATCTCGACATCGCCGCCCGCAACGTCCCGCTTTCGGCCGCCCGCATCATCGCGCCGGGCCTCGACCTCGCGGGGACGCTGGAGGCGCAGGCGAAGATCGGCGGCACAGCCGCTGCGCCGACAGGGCCGTGGAGCGTCAGGATTTCACGTCTGGTCACGCCCGAGACGCGCCGAGCCGGCCTGCCGCCGGTCGAGATCGCGGCATCCGGCGCGCTGAAGGGCGAGGTCGCGAGCGTCGATGCGACGGTCAATGCCGGCCGTGGCGCAACCCTGACGCTGCGCGGGACAGCGCCGCTGAACGCAGCCGGCGTGCTCGACCTCGTGGCGCAGGGCCGCGTCGATGCCGCGCTCGCCAACCCACTGATCGGCGCGCAGGGTCAGCGCGTCACGGGCAGTGTGGCGCTTGATCTTCGCGCGGCGGGCTCGCTCGCCGCTCCGCGGCTGAGCGGGTCGGCCACGCTGAGCGGCGGCAGCTTCACGGATGTGCTGCAGGGCGTCCGGTTGACCGCGATCGAGGCGCGGGTCGCCGCCAATGGTGAAAACCTGACGATCGAACGCGCCAGCGCCAGCACGCCCAATGGCGGCACGCTCTCGGCCACGGGGCGGGTCGAGCTTGATCCCGCTGCGGGCTTTCCGGGGTCCATCCGGATCCAGGGCAATCGCGCCCAGCTCGTCTCCAGCGATATCGTCACCGCCGTCGCCAACCTCGGCCTCGACATCGCGGGCCCGCTCGCCCAGCGGCCGCGGATCGGCGGGCGCGTCGACGTGCTCTCGCTCGATGTTAAGGTGCCCGACCGGCTGCCGGCGACCCTGCGTCCCGTCGACGGCATCAAGCATATCCGCCCGACCGGCACGGCGGCCGCCCGCCTCGCCGCGGATAAGCGCAACGCCCGCCCAGCCAGGCGGGGTGCCCGTCCGGCGCCGGCCTTCGACGCCGCGCTCGCGCTCACGGTTTCGGCGCCGAGCCGTGTTTTTGTCCGGGGCCGTGGCATCGATGCTGAACTTGGCGGGCAGCTCAGGGTCGGCGGCAGCTTGGCGGCCCCGCAGCTCGACGGCGGCTTCGAATTGCGCCGCGGGCGCCTCACCGTGCTGAGCCAGCGTCTCGATTTCAGCCGCGGCAGGCTGACCTTCGCGGGTGGAACGCTGCCGGAACTCGACTTCGTAGCCGAGACCCGTGCCGGGGACGTCACCGCCCGCGTCATCGTCACCGGCCCGGCCGATGCGCCGTCCTTCGCCTTCACCTCCAATCCGGATCTCCCGCAGGACGAGGTGCTGTCGCGCCTGCTCTTCGCGCGGGCGTCGGGTTCGCTCTCGCCCTTCCAGGCATTGCAGCTGGCGCAGACGGCGGCACAGTTCGCCGGGGGCGGCGGCGATGATTCCTTCGAGCGGCTGCGCAAATCCCTCGGCGTCGACAATCTTGACATTCAGGTCGGCGCCGGCGGCCCGACCGTCGGCGTCTCGCGCTACATCAGCGACAACGTCTCCGTGGGTGTGAAGGCGGGCGCGCGGCCGGAGGACAGTGGTGTCTCGGTCAACATCGATCTGACGCGCCGACTCAAGCTTCAGGCCGAGACCAATGCCGAGGGCGGGGCGGCGGTCGGCGTCGGCGCCGAGTGGGAGTACTGATTCGTCCGCGCTTGCGGCGCGGCGACCCCCGTTGAGCGGGCCCGCCTGCCCGCCAGCCGCCGATCTCAGCGACATGGACTGGCGGAGCGGCCCGATCGTCTGAGGGGGAACGGGGGAATCGGGCCGCGCGGCGACGGGCGGCAGGGCTCACGCCGATTCCACCCTGGAACGCCTCGAAACGGGGCTTGCCGGTCGGGCGCGGTTAACGGTTGGTAAATTTCGCCCGTCAAAGCGTGGCCTGCCTGCAACACCGCATTCCAAAGCACCCCCCTGCGGCTCTCGGCGGCGTGATCGCGGTTGATCGGCATCCGGGCATTCGTATGGTTGTCCTGCGTCGGGACGTTCCCGGTCGCTGTTTTTCGTCTTCGCCTCTGAATGGTCAGGGACGCGGGCGAAAGACCGGGAACAAGCTGGTTCGGTGATTGGGTCTCCTGGGGCTGGTCACCAACAGAACTGGCGGAAGCCCGAGGGTCTCGAAACTCTTTTGGAGGTTACCAATGAAGCTCGTTAAGAGCCTCCTCCTCGGTTCCGCCGCCGGCTTCGCCGCGGTCGCCGGGGCTCAGGCCGCCGACCTTCCCTAGCGGAAGGCCGCTCCGGTCGAATACGTTCGCGTCTGCTCCGCCTACGGCGCGGGCTTCTTCTACATCCCCGGCACCGAGACCTGCCTCCGCGTCGGCGGCCGTGTCCGCGCCGAGTATGTTGTCGGTGAGCGCTTCGGCGAGTCCGACGCTTACGGCACCCGCGCCCGTGGCCGTCTGAACATCGACGCCCGCACCGCGACCGCTTACGGCACGCTCCGCACGTTCATCCGCTACGAGCTGACGAACAACTCGGGCATGTACAACAACGGTTCGGCCGGCTTCAACGTCGGTGGCACCGTCGCCGGCTTCAACACGATCGCCGCTTCGGCGACGACGTCGCTGGTCGATCTGGCCTTCATCCAGTTCGGTCCGATCACCGCCGGTCGCGCGCAGTCGTTCTTCGACTTCTACGCCTCGGACTTCAACTTCAACTCGATCCGCACGGCTGATACCCGTCTGAACCTGTTGGCCTACACCGCCACCTTCGGTTCGGGCTTCTCGGCCACGATCTCGCTCGAAGACCGCGTCTCCGGCGCCGGCACCGGCGGTGGTCGCGATCTCGGCGTCGGCTCGCTCGCCGGTGCGACGCTCGTCCGTCAGGGTCAGGATTATCCGGACCTCGTCGGCTCGCTGCGCGTCGATCAGGGCTGGGGCTCCGCTCAGCTGTCGGGTGCCGTCGGCAACCGCAAGGGCGCTGCTGCCGTCGGTCTCGGCGCTGTCGAGGGTGACGAGTTCGTCTGGGCCATCCAGGGCGGCGTGAAGATCAACCTGCCGATGCTCGCCGCTGGCGACACCCTGTTCCTGCAGGCGGCTTACGCCGACGGCGCGCTGGGCTATCTCGGCTACACCGGTTCGGGCGTCGGCGCCTTCGGTCTCGGCCGCATCGGCAACCTGGCTCTGTTCGACACCGCTCTGAACACCGTCACGGGCTCCATGAAGAACTCGACCGGCTACTCGCTCGTCGCGGCCTTCCGCCACTTCTGGACCCCCACGCTGCGTTCGGAGATCTCGGCCTCGTACTCCGAGCTGAAGCTCGGCTACGTCACGCCGGGCACGGTCGGCCTGCAGCGCTCGATGGACCCCAAGGAGTTCATCGCCGCCGCCAACCTGATCTGGTCGCCGGTCTCCGGCCTGGATATCGGTGTTGAGGTTCTCTACTCGAACCTGCAGCTCCGTCAGCCGGTCGTCGCCGTCGACAACTTCGGCGTCCGTTCGAACGCTGCTCGCCTGATCAAGAGCGAGGACACGATCGCCGGCCGTCTGCGCATCCAGCGCGACTTCTGATCGTCTCGCAACGATCTGAATGGAAGCCCCGGGGAAACCCGGGGCTTCTTTCGTTTGGGCAGCTCGCTCCGGACTCAACTCCCTCGGATGGTTGACAGACAGCGGGTGAAGCCGCTTCCTGAGATCGCCGCTCCGCCTGGCCGGACAGCGCGACCTTCACCCGCAGCAGGGGCCCGGTCCGCTCGCTCCCCTGCGGGGCGCGTCGTCCAGGGCACCGACGTCGCGATGCGTCGGCCCGGACGAAGAGGGGCTTGGGGGTAAGGCATGTCGCAGCCGGGACGTTGGCTTTGGGGGCTGGTGCCGCTGGCGCTGCTCTGGGGCGCCGGAAACCTGTTTCTCGGGGAAGCGATCGAGCGCGATGTCGGGCGCCGGGCCGTCGCCGTGGCGGCGGCCGCGGCGGGCGAGGCGCCGGGCGCCCGCCCGGTCACCGCCCGGATCGACGGCCGCGACGTCACCATCAGCGGCGAGGCCCTGTCGGCGGATGGCGCGGCCCGCGCGATTGCCCGGCTGAGGGCCGAATTCGGCGTCCGGCGCGCGCTGGGTGGACTGTCCCAGGTCGTCGCCCAGAAGCCCTATAGCTGGTCGGCCACCCGCCGTGGCGATGTCGTCACGCTGACCGGCTTCGTCCCGGACGAGACGACGGCCCGCAGCCTCGTGGCGGCGGCGGAGCAAGGTCTGCCGGGCCTGCGCGTGGAGGATCGCCAGAGCTTCGCCTTCGGCGCACCGGCGGGCTTTGCGTCGATGGCGGCGGCCGTCCTCGCCGAACTGCCCAGGCTGGCTTCCGGAAAGGTGGCCCTCGACGATATGCGCTTCTGCATCGAGGGCATGGCCGCGACGCCGGACGCCTATCTCGCGCTGCGAAGCGCGCTGGCCAACCTGCCGCGCGAGGGCTTCCAGCCGGTCGCCTGCACGCTCGAGGCGCCGTCCGTGTCGCCTTATCGCTTCAGCGCCGAGAAACTCTCGCAGGAGGCGCTGCGGATCGAGGGGTTCGTCCCGCCGGCCCTGAGCGAAGCGGTTCAGGAGGCCTTGCGACGGGCCTTTCCGGCTCCGATGACAATCGAGGACCTCACCAAGCCCGCTTCGGGCGAGCCGCCGGCCTTTCTGACGCGCGTCACGCGCGCCTTGGGTGATCTCGCCCGGCTGCGGCAGGGGCGCGCCGAGCTGGAGGCCGATGCCTATCGCCTGTCGGGCGAAGGGCCGGACACCTTCGAGGCCTGCCAGGCGCTGCGCCTCCAGATCGCGCAGGGCGACGGGCCCGATTCCGTGGCACGGGCGACGATCGCCTGCCCGCCCGAGCCGCCTCCGCCGCCGCCCCCTGTGGAAAGCCTCATCCCGGCGCTGCCCGCCGTTCCCGATCCCGTCTTCCTGCCATCGGACCTGCCGCCGCCCGCGCCCGCGCCCGTTCCGGAAACGCCTGCGCCCCGCATCGAGGCCACTCCGGCGCCCGCCGTGACGCCGTCGCCGCCACCGCCGCCGCCAGCGCCTGTCGCGCTGGCCTGGTCTGCAACGCGTGGCCCGGACGGCCTGACCCTGCAAGGGCAGGCTCCGGATGCCGCAGCCCGCGACGCCCTTCTGGCGAAGGCGCGGGCCCTCGGATTGGCCGGGGCGGTAACCGATCGCCTCGCGATCGAAGCCAATCTGCGCGAGGCGGGCGACTATGCGGAGGCGACCGGCTTCGCGCTCGAGCTGCTCGGCCGGCTGAAAGCCGGCACGGTCACGCTGGCTGACAAGGCCCTCGGGATTGTCGGCGAGGTCGCGGATGGCGCCGCCTGGGCGGAACTCGATGCGCTGCTGCGCCGCCGGCCGCTGCCGGCGGGTCTCTCCCTGACCGGGGAGGGCGCCGCGACCGTGGTGCCGCGGCCCTATCGCCTCTCGCTCTCGGTCGATCGCAGCGGCCTGTCTCTCGCCGGCTACCTTCCCGATGCCCAGACCCGGGAGGCGCTGCGGGCGCTCGTCGAGGCTTCGCCGCTCAAGGGTCTATGGCGCGACGAGACGCAGCTCGTCCCCGGCGCGCCTCAGGGTTTTGCTGCCGCCGCGGCGATGGCCGTCGGCAATCTGCTGCGGCTGGATCTGGGCTCGGCCGAGATCCAGGACGATCGCGTCACCCTGCGGGGCCTGACCTGCCGCGACCTCATCCAGCGCGAGGTCGAGACCAGTGCGGCCTCCGGCCTGCCAGCCGGCTTCAGGGTCGATGCGGCCATCGGGCTGCGCCAGACCGGCTGCGTCGTCGATCCGCCTGCGACCTGCCAGAACGATCTCGACACGCTCACCAAGCGCAACACGGTTCTCTTCGCCCAGGGCACCTCGGTGGTCGCGCTCGATGCGCCGACCGAGCGCGTCATCGGCGAGGCGGTGGCGATCCTGAACCAGTGCCCGGCGGCCCGCATCACCATCGAGGGCCATGCCAACAACGACGGCGAGCGGGGCGGCTTCGATAATCTCGATCTGTCGGCTCGCCGCGCCCTGCGCGTGCGCGACGAACTGGTTCGCCGCGGCATCGATCCGGCGCGGCTCGAGACGCAGGGCTTCGGGACGAAGCGACCGCTGGTGCCGCACGGCCAGGCCGAGGCGCGGGCGATGAACCGGCGCGTCCAGTTCACGGTCGCGAAGTAAGGGGGCGGACATGCTGTATCTCGCCAGCCAGTTCGTCTGGTTCCTCGCTGCGGCCTTCGCGCTCGGTTTCGTCATGGGCTGGATCGGGCGGGACGGCTCCCGTCTGCGCCTCGGCGGAGCGGCCGTCGGCTGGTTCGCGGCCCTGTGGGCCGCAGGCGCCGGCCTCACCTGGCTCCAGTTCCTGAACGGCACGGCCGCGGTCTGGGTCGAAAGCGCGCTGCTGTTCACCGCCGTCTATGTCGCGGGCTGCATCCTGGGCGCGCTGCTCGCGCCGGCTCCGTCCGCCAGCACGGCCCATGATACAGGCGCCGCAGCGACGTTGCCGCCGGTGCCGGGCGAGGCGGAGATTCCCGGTCGGCGCCCGGCCGGGCTCGTCGCGGCGAAGCAGGCCGGGCCGGATGATCTCAAGCTGATCAAGGGCATCGGGCGCCAGAACGAGGACCGGCTGCAGGCACTCGGCATCTGGCATTTCGAGCAGATCGCCGCCTGGACGCCGGAGAATGTCGAGTGGATCGGCAGCTATCTGGCCTTCCCGGGCCGAATCGAGCGCGAGGACTGGGTCGGCCAAGCGAAGACGCTGGCAGCCGGCGGCGAGACCGATTTTGCAAAGCGGGCACGGGCCGGGCTGGTCGAGACCTCCCGCGACGAAGACGAACCGGCCAGGGCCTGAGCGCCGTCAGGCCGCCCGGCGTTCCGCCCGGGCGACGAGGCGGCCGATGCGCCGCACCATGTCCTTGCTCCCGAGCATCGGCGCATGGCCCTGGCCCGGCGCGACGAAGGTCTCGCAATCGGGATGGCGCTCGCCCATCTCGACCAGCGTCTTCTCCGCGAGCAGATCGGAATTGGCGCCGCGGATCGCCAGCATCGGCACGGCGTTGAGCCCGTCGAAATAGGGCCAGAGGATCGGCAGCGGCGCCTCGAGGTCGAGCTCCTCCAGCACCTTCATCAGATTGCTGTCGTAATCCGGCTTAAGCGGCCCGTCGCGGTCGGTCCAGGTCCGGCGTGCCATCATCTCCCATTCGGCGTCGCCGAAGAGCGGGAACTGCTGGTCGGCGAGGCGCTTCAGGATCTCGGCACCTTCCGCGAAGCTGCGCGGCAGCGGCATCTTGCCGACATAGCCGCGGATGCGCAGCAGTCCGCGGGCATCGATCACCGGCCCGATATCGTTGAGCACGACGCCGCGGATCGCGCCCGGCCGCGCCGCTCCCATCGCCATGGTCAAAAGCCCGCCTCGCGAGGTTCCGACGAAGACGGCCGCCTCGATGCCGGCCGCGACCAGCACCTGCATCACATCGTCCAGCTCGACGCGGATGTCGTAATTCTTCCAGTTGCGGTCATAGCCCGAGAGGCCGCGGCCGCGATAATCCAGCGCCAGCACGCGTCGCGGCTTGGCCTCGTCCTGCGACAGGGCGAGCGCGAGTTCGTGGAAATCAGCCGAGGTGCGCGCGAAACCCGGCAGGCAGACGATCGGCAGGGCGGGCGACGCCAGCGGTCCGTAATCGCGCGCATGCAGCCGCAGCCCGTCGCGGGCGGTGACGAAGAGCGAGGAGAAGCCGGTTATTGTTTCCGTTGCAGTCAATACTCAGCCCTCATCCTGAGGAGCGCCGGCAGGCGCGTCTCGAAGGATGGTTCCAGATCGCGCTGGAGCATCCTTCGAGACGCCGCGTACCGCGGCTCCTCAGGATGAGGGCTGCGCGAAACCAGCCACCTCCCGGCGACCCTAATCCCGCCGGCCGCCGCGCTTCAAGTCGTGGTCGATCAGATAGGCCGTGCGCTGGTTCAGCCGCTGGCGGTAGACCTGCAGGTTCTCCATCACCCGCTGCACATAGTTGCGCGTCTCGTAGAAGGGAATGCGCTCGATCCAGTCGACCGCGTCGACCTCGGGCTTGCGCGGATCGCCATAGGCCGCGATCCATTTCTTCACATTGCCCGAGCCGGCATTATAGGCGGCGAAGGTCAGGATGTACGAGCCGCGCCACTCCTTCAGCAGGTCGTTGAGATGGGCGGCGCCCATCTGCGCGGAATAGAGCGGGTCGCGGCCCAGCCGCGGCCAGTCGAAGGGCAGATTGGCGCGCCGCGCCGTCTCGCGCGCCGTCGCCGGCATCATCTGCATCAGCCCGCGGGCCCCGGCATGGGAGGTCGCGGTCGGGTCGAAAGCGCTCTCCTGGCGGGCGATGGCATGGACGATCGCGCGCTCCATCGGGTCGCCCAGCACGGAGAACTCCGGCACGCCGGTGGTCGGAAACGCGGCGCTGTCGAGGGGGAAGCCGCGCTGCAGCGCGCTCTTGCCGAGCGCCAGCAGGGCGCGCGTGTCGCCCTCGCGCTGGGCAATGGCGGCCAGCGCCTCGAGGGCCGGGGTAGTGTGGAGTCGCTGGCCGAGATCGACCAGCATCTGCGCTGCGAGGTCGCGCTCGCCGATCCGGTAGAGCAGTCGCACCCCGGCATGGCCGGGCAGATGCTGCAGCGCCGCCGCGGCGGAGCGTCGCAGCGGCAGATCGGGCAGGCCGAGCCGCGCCCGCGCCAGCTGCCCGTAATAGGCGATCGGATGTTCGGCCGCCCGCTCATAAGCCGTGCGCGCCTCGTTCTCCTTGCCCATCGCCTCCAGAGCGCGGCCCTGCCAATAGGCGGCGCGCGAAACCGAGATCGGCGTTTCGGCATGCCGCGCCGCCTCGCTGAAATGCTCGAGCGCGATCCCCGGCTGGTCGCGGAAGCGGAGCGCCACGAAGCCGGCATGCCATTCCGCGTCGATCCGCTCCGCGGCGTCCTCCGCGCCATGGCCGGCGGCGACGGCATAGGCGGTGGCGGCGTCGCCGTCGTCGAGCAGCTTGCGCGCGAGGAGGCGGCGCTCGATCCACCAGCCGTCGCCATCGCCCAGCAGGGCGGGGTCGCGCGGTACCCCGGCCAGCCATCTGGCCGCCTCCTGCGCCTTGTCGGCGCGGCGCGCTTGCTGCGCCTGAAGGAAAGCGAAGGAGACGTCGCCGCGTAGCGAGGCCGGCACCGCCGCGATCAGCGACGGCGCGATCGGCCGGCGCGCATCGCCGCTGGCGAGGCGGGCGCGGGCGAGCGGGACGTAATCGGCCGAGACCCGCGCCGCATTGCGCAGCGCGGCGGCATCGTTGCCGCGGAAGATGTAGCGCTCCGTCCGCAGGCGGTGGTCGGTGACGGTCAGATCCTGGCCGAACGCCGCCAGCACGATCTTCTCGAGCGGCGCGCCGAGATGGTCCTGCCGCCAGCTCTGGCGCGCGAGTTCGAGCGCCTCCGCGCTGCGGCCCTCCGCTGCCAGCGCGAGCGCGAGCGCGATGCGCCCGGCGGGGCTGGCCGGCTTCTGGCCTTCGAAGAAGGCCCGCACCACCGCTGGGCTCTTCCGCTCGGCAACCAGCATTTCCTCGGCGCGGCGCCGGAACAGGCTGGTCGCGGGGTAGTTCGGGTTCGCCTTCAGGAAGGCGTCGATCCGCGAAAAGGGCAGCACGCTCGCAGCGCTGCGGATGGCGACCCATTCGAGCAGCGTGCGCGCCATGCGCTCGTCGATCGAGGCGGCGATCGCGTCTCCCTCCGAGAGCTGGCCGCGCCGATAGGCGCTGACGGCTTTGGCGAGCTGGTCGAGATCGACCTCGGACGCCCGCAGCGCGTCGGCCGGGTAGGGCGGCAGCGCCGCCGTGGTCTCGACATCGACGGCATCGACGGGATCGCGCTGGGAGGGTTGGCCGGCATCGTCGCCGGCGAGCGAAGGCGTGGCCAGCAGCAGCGGCAGGAGCAAGGCGAACATCCGCGAGCGGATGGCAGGCGAGGCCATGGCGGGCTCCACGGTCGGGTGCGTCGCCAGCGATGCTCGGGGACGGCGGTTTATGAAGCGTTAACCATGCAAGGGCCTGTTTTTACGGCGGCCCGGCTTTGCCTGCCGGACGCGACAGTTTATGTGTGACGCCCTCGTTACGTTCATTCGCTCCAGGACGCTGCTTCCATGACCAAGCATCCCGCCTTCACCGGTTCGCTCCCCGCGCTGGTGACGCCGTTCAAAGGCGGTCGGATCGACGAGGAGGCGCTGCGTGCGCTGGTCGACTGGCAGATCGAGAGCGGGTCGAGCGGCCTCGTTCCGGTCGGCACCACCGGCGAGAGCCCGACGCTGTCGCATGACGAGCATCGCCGCGTCGTCGAGATCGTGATCGCCCAGGCGAAGGGCCGCGTGCCGGTCATCGCCGGCGCCGGCTCGAACAACACCACCGAGGCGATCGACCTCGCCATCCATGCCGAGAAGGCCGGCGCCCAGGCGCTGCTGGTCGTCACGCCCTATTACAACAGGCCGACCCAGGAGGGCATGTACCAGCACTTCAAGGCGGTGAACGACGCGGTCGGCATCCCGATCATCATCTACAACATCCCGCCGCGCTCGGTCGTCGACATGTCGGTCGAGACGATGGCGCGGCTCTACGAGCTGAAGAACATCGCCGGCGTGAAGGACGCGACCGCCAATCTCGCCCGCGTCTCGCAGCAGCGCCACGCCATGGGCCCCGATTTCATCCAGCTCTCGGGCGAGGACATGACCGCGCTGGCCTATATGGCCGCCGGCGGCCATGGCTGCATCTCGGTCGTCGCCAATGTCGCGCCGCGCCTCTGCGCCGATCTGATGACCGCCGCGCTGAAGGGCGACTATGCCGGCGCGCTGAAGGTGCAGGACCGGCTCGTGCCCCTGCACGACGCGATCTTCAAGGAGCCCGGCCTCGCCGGCGCCAAGCACGGGCTCGCTCTGCTCGGCCGCGTCGAGGAGGAGGTCCGCCTGCCTCTGCTGCCGGTGACGCCCGCTACCGGCAAGGTCATTCGCGACGCCATGGTGTTTGCGGGCCTGCTGAATACCTAGATAGAGAAGCTGCGTCCGTCCGGATTTCCCGGCCGACGCAGGAGCCGGATCCGACGGGTTGCAAACCCGATCGGCGAATCCGTCTCCAACCGAGATAGGGAGCCCGCGCCATCCGATCGGCGCGTGCTCTGGGAGCCCCTTCGCGGGCGAGAGATGATGAAGAAGCCCGATCCAGCCCGCTACCGCCTCGCCGCCGACAATCGCAAGGCGCGGTTCAATTACGAGATCAAGGAGACGCTCGAGGCCGGCATCGCGCTGCAGGGCACCGAGATCAAGTCCCTGCGCGGCGGCAAGGCAACGATCGGCGAGAGCTACGCCGGCCCGATGGGCGAGGAGCTCTTTCTCTTCAACGCCTATATTCCGGAGTATCTCGAGGCAAACCGCTTCAATCACGAGGTCCGCAGGCCGCGCAAGCTGCTGCTCCACCGCCGCGAGATCAACAAGCTGATGGGCGCCGTCCAGCGCGAGGGCATGGCCCTGATCCCGCTGAAGGTCTATTTCAACGACCGCGGCCGGGCCAAGGTCGAACTCGGCCTCGGCAAGGGCAAGAAGCTGCACGACAAGCGCGAAACCGAGAAGACCCGCGACTGGAACCGCGACAAGGCCCGGATCATGAAGTCGGGGGCGTGAGGCGCGTCGCGTGACAAAAAGGGCGAGGGAACCCCTTCTCCCCTTGGGGGAGAAGGTGGCACGGCGAAGCCGTGACGGATGAGGGCAGCGCCGCGGCTCGCGCCCTCATCCCCTGCCGGACCTTCTCCCCCGAGGGGAGAAGGAGGCTGACTTATCCCCGCTGCCCGAACCCATGCCTATTCTCCTCCCGCTCCGCCCGACCAAGGGGGCTGTCGCGAGGCATCGTGCGGCCGGGCGGGGTTGCGGGTTTCGTCGCCTGAGGCCGTTGCGGGCCGAAGGCGGCGGAGGCGCAGATCGCCATCGCGCGGGTGAGTCAGGCCGCGCGACCCGTGGCACGGATAACCAGAAGGCGATCTGGTCGGCACAAAACACCTGCGCGCGGGACGGGGCGGCGGCTGTTGGCGCTGCTTCGACACAGACATCGACATCGACATCGGCACGCAGCCGTCGACTGCGACGCCACCACCGTTCCGCGCATCCCCTCGGATCCGCATTCGAAGAGCCCGAAAACCCCGCGGCGTGAGCCGGACGGGGCTTTCGGTGCGTGGTGGGTTCAGCCCTCGGCCGGGTCGTCCTGGCGAATGCCGTAGCGCCGCTCCAGGCCTGGATTGCCCGGCGTCACCGGCGCACCGGCGGCACCACTGCGGGCGTTGCGCTCCGAGGGGTCCCGCCCGACCTTCTGCATCAGCTGGGCTAGGTCGATGAACTCGTCGCATTGCCGGCGCAGATCGTCGGAGACCATGGGCGGGCTCGTCGAGACCGTCGAGACCACCGAGACCTTCACGCCCTTGCGCTGCACCGCCTCGACCAGCGGGCGGAAGTCGCCATCGCCCGAGAACAGGTAGATCTGGTCGAGATGCGGCGCGAGTTCGAGCATCTCGATGGCCAGTTCGATGTCCATATTGCCCTTGATCCGCCGGCGCCCGGTGGCGTCGGTGAACTCCTTGGCGGCCTTGGTGATGACGCGGTAGCCATTGTAATCGAGCCAGTCGACCAGCGGCCGGATCGAGGAATACTCCTCGCTCTCGATCAGCGTGGTGAAATAGAAGGCCCGGATCAGGTTGCCGCGGCCCTGGAATTCCCGCAGCAGCCGGCGATAATCCATGTCGAAGCCGAGCTGCTTCGAGGTCGCGTAGAGATTGGCGCCGTCGATGAAAAGCGCGATGCGCGGGTCAGCCGCCATGGAAATGCTCCGTCTGAAAATCGGTTTTGAAAAAACAGAATGAAAATGAAAGGCGGTGGAAGCGTGTCGGGCGCAGCCGATGCCGCGCCCGCGAAGTATCTTTTTCCGTGACCTCTCGCCGTAGAGGGCGCGGAATTAGGGTTCAGGCGGTCAGGCCGCGGCTGCCGGGCTTGGTGGCGGGGATGGCGGCGAGCTCCGGCGGCAGCGCGTCGGGCGCATAGTCCGGCACGGCGTATTCCATCAGGCTGACCAGCTCCATGCCGAGGTCGGCACGGCCCGCCGAGCGGTCGATCAGGCAGGCGGCGCCGACGATGGTTCCAGGCTCGTCCTTCACCGAATCGCGGCATTCGCGCAGCGAAAGGCCCGTGGTGATGATGTCCTCGATGATGACGCAGCGCGCTCCCGCCGGCAGGGTGAAGCCGCGGCGCAGCCGGAAGCTGCCGCCCTCGCGTTCGACGAAGACCGCCTTGGCGCCGAGATGCCGGGCCGTCTCGTAGCCCGGCACGATGCCGCCGACCGCGGGAGACACGACGTAGTCGATTGTGCCGAAACGCGCCTCGATCTTGGCCGCAAGCGCCTTGCACAGCCGCTCGGTGCGCACCGGATCCTGGAAAACGAACATCTTCTGCAGGAAGACGCCGCTGCGCCGGCCCGACGACAGGATGAAATGCCCCTCGAGCAGCGCACCCGCCTCGCGGAATTCGGCGAGAACCTCGTCGTCGGTCATGGCAGGCCCCGTCATCAAATGGTCGCTTCCGTCAGTGTGCGCGATAAAGGGCATCGCTGCACAAAACTCAAGGCCACGACGCCTCAGGCGACCGCCTGCGCCACCATGTCCGGATGCTGGGCGATCACGCGGACATAGGCGACGGCGAAGTCCGGCGCGGTCGCCCGAGCCTGTTCCCAGTCCCGCAGCGTGCCGACGGGAACGCGAAAGCGGCTGGCGAACTCCGCCTGCGAGAGGCCGAGCCCGGTCCTCGTCCTTCGGATCAGACGGGCGCGCTGGCCGCGGTCGAGCGCCTCGACCGTCACGTCGAAGTCAGAGGGATCAGTGGGATCAGCTGCCACTGCGATAGGCGCGTTCTTCACCCTGATTGCTCCTTCTCACCGAGATGAAGCGGGGCGCATCGCCCCGCCAGACAAAGACGCCGGTAAAGAGCCTCTTGCCGACGATGCCGATCACCTTGAATCGCTCTTCCCCGTCGATCTCGCGGATCGAGGGCAGGATCAGATGGTTCTCGTCGGCAAAGATCCCGTCGCCGAAGGCCAGCGAAACGCCGTGCTTGTCGCGGTTGGCCGCGTCCTTCGCAGGGTCGAACCGCTCGTCTGTCATATGATAGGAAGACTACGGGATTCCCGTATCGATGGCAAATCCATCGCTGATCGCCCTTCCGGGATGAGGATGCGATCGCCCCTCAGCCCTTCGGAAACTCCAGCCCCATCTCGCGATAGCGCGCCGGGTCGTCGCTCCAGTTCTCGCGCACCTTCACGAACAGGAAGAGATGCACCGTCGTCTCGGCGGCTTCCGCGATCTCGACACGCGCCTTCTGGCCGATCGCCTTGATCGTCTGGCCGCCTTCGCCGAGCACGATCTTCCGCTGGCCCTCGCGCTCGACATAGATCGTCTGCTCGATCCTGACCGAGCCGTCCGGGCGCTGCTGCCACTGCTCGGTCTCGACGGTCGAGCGATAGGGCAGTTCGTCATGCAGCCGCTCGAAAATCTTCTCGCGGGTGATCTCGGCGGCGAGGAAGCGCAGCGGCGCATCCGAGATCTGGTCTTCCGGATAGAGCCAGGGCCCGAGCGGCAGGCGTGTCTCCAGCCAGGCCAGGATGTCCTTGACCCCGTAGCCGGTCAGCGCCGCGATCATGAAGGTCGTCTCGAAGGAGCCCTGCGCATTCACCTTCGCGGTGATCTCGAGCAGCTTGTCCTTGGCGATGGTGTCGATCTTGTTGAGGATCAGGAACTTCGGCTGCTTCAGCTCGGCGAGCTTCTCCAGCAGGCGCGTGTTCTCCTCGTTGTCGTAACGCTCGACATCGATCAGCACGCCGATCAGGTCGGCGTCGGTGGCGCCGCCCCAGGCGCTCGTCACCATGGCGCGGTCGAGCCGGCGCTTGGGCTGGAAGATGCCGGGCGTGTCGACGAAGATGATCTGCGCCGCACCCGACATGGCAATGCCCCGGACCTGCGTCCGCGTCGTCTGCACCTTGCGCGAGACGATCGAGACCTTGGCGCCGACGAGCTGGTTCAAGAGCGTCGACTTACCGGCATTGGGCGCGCCGATCAGCGCGACGAAGCCGGCGCGGGTCGGTCCGGCGGGAGCGCCGCCCGTCTCGTCAGCCATGGTCGCTCTCCATCGTTTCGGTCCACAGCCCCTCGCGGCGCAGGAAGGCTTCGGCGGCGGCCTGCTCGGCGAGGCGCTTGGACGGCCCTTGCGCCTCGGCGTCGGCCAATCCGGTGATGCGCGCCGCGACGCGGAACACCGGCGCATGGTCCGGGCCCGAACGGCCGCGCTCGGAATAGGTCGGCGTCGGATAGCCCTGGCCCTGGGCCCATTCCTGCAGCGCCGTCTTGGCGTCGCGCAACGGCCGCACCGGCTTGAGCAGGCGCTCGCCGAAGGCGCGCTCGACCAGCCCGCGCGCCGCCTCGTAGCCGCCGTCGATGAAGACGGCGCCGATGATCGCCTCGCAGGCATCGGCCAGGATCGCCTTGTTCTTGCGCGCCCCGCCGAGGATCTCGCCTTCGCCCAGCCGCATGAAGGCGCCGAGATTCCAGCCCTGCGCCACCTCGGCGCAGGTCTCCTTGCGCACGAGATCGGCCAGCCGGCGCGACATGTCGCCCTCGGCCGCGGTCGGGTAGCGCTCGAACAGCATGTCGGCGATGCACAGCCCCAGTACCCGGTCGCCGAGGAACTCCAGCCGCTGATAGCTCTGCAGCCGCGGGCCTTCCGCGCTCATATGGGTGAGGGCGGTGTTGAGCAGCCCCTGGTCCTTGAAGGCGTGGCCGAGCGTGGCCTGCAGGCGCGCCGTTTCGGGCGGCTTGCGCCCGTTCTCGCCGGGCTTGCTCACGTGTGCATCCCGTTCACTGGCGGTCCATGCTCACTTGATCGCACTGAACAGGCGGTTCCAGCGCACCGTCCAGGGCCACTCCCAGATCTTCCAGGCGGATTCGCCATCCTCGATCGAGAAGAAGATGATCTCGGCCCGGCCGACGAAATTCTCGAAAGGCACGAAGCCGACGCTGCGGTCGCGCGAATCGAGCGAGTTGTCGCGGTTGTCGCCCATCATGAAGAAGTGCCCGGGCGGCACGACGAAGACCGGCGTGTTGTCGAAGGTGCCCTTGTCGCCCTCGCGCTCGATGATGTTGTGCGAGACGCCGTTCGGCAGCGTTTCGCGATACTGGATCGCCGGCGCGCTGCGGCCCCAATTGTCGGTGGTGACGAAATCGGCGATGCGCTCGCGCTTCACCGGCTGGTTGTTGATGTGCAGGATGCCGTCGATCATCTGGATGCGCTCGCCGGGCAGCCCGATCACGCGCTTGATGTAGTCGGTCGAATTGTCGGTCGGCAGCTTGAAGACGGCGATGTCGCCGCGCTTGGGCTCGGCCGCCCAGACACGGCCCGAGAACAGCGGCGGGCTGAACGGGATCGAGTGCTTCGAATAGCCGTAGGTGTATTTCGAGACGAAGAGATAGTCGCCGATCAGCAGCGTCGGGATCAGCGAGCCCGAGGGAATGTTGAAGGGCTGGAACAGCAGCGTCCGGATCACCAGCGCGATCAGCAGGGCCTGGACGACGACCTTGATGGTCTCGACGATGCCGCCTTCGTCCTTGGCGGTCTTTTTCTTCGAATCGACGTCGTTGGCCACGCGGGCGCTCCTGGGACGGGGGTCCAGCGCGCGGTCTAGCGGAATGTCGTGCGGCAGACAACGCCAGGAAGGAGGGGATGGCAGGCGCAGCAGGGGCTTACATCGGCAGGGCAGGGCGAATTAACATGCGACCCATCTTTTGACATGGATGTCCTGATCAACCGTTCTAGGGAAGACGCCACCTTGTTGCTTCGGGCGCTCCTGCCGCGCGAGGCCCGCCGCCCCATCGATCTGCCGTTCAGGATTCCGTGAAGACCGTTGATCTGCCACCCTTCCTGTCGCGCCCGCAACCGTTCCAGGGGACGGTGTTGGGGATCGCGCTCGCCTGCCTGATCGCCGCCTGTGCGGTTCTCGGCCGTTTCGCGCTCGAAGGCGTGCTGCCGGCCGGCTACCCTTTCCTGACCTTCTTTCCCGCGGCGATCATCACGAGCTTTCTGTGCGGAACGGCGGCGGGCACGCTCTGCGCGCTGCTCTGCGGTCTGGCGGCCTGGTACTGGTTCATCCCGCCCGACGGCTTTTCGCTCGACCGGCAGAGCGCCTTCGCGCTCGGCTTCTATGTCTTCATCGTCGCGGTCGACATCGTGCTGATCCATCTGATGACACGCGCGATGCGGCGGCTGGAGGCGGAGAAGCGGGTCTCGAACGCCCTGGCCGAGCAGCAGCGGACCATGTTCGAGGAGCTGCAGCACCGCGTCGCCAACAACATGGCCTTCGTCGCCAGCCTGCTGAACATGTCGCGCCGGCGCCTCGCCGCCGATCCCGCGGCAGCGCCCGCCATTCTCGACGATGCGCGCAACCGCATCGAGACCATGGCCCGCATTCACCGGCGCCTGCACGACCCCAACCAGGTCGATCTGCCGGTGCGCTCCTATCTGCAGGATCTCTGCGCCGATGTCGTCGAGACCAGCGGCCTCTCGGGCGTGCGCTGCGCTGTGGACGTGCCGGAGATGACCTTCGACATTCGGAGGCTGACGACGATCTCCATGCTCGTCTCCGAGGTGGTGACCAACTCGCTCAAGCACGGCTATCCGGACGGCCGGGGCGGCCAGATCACGGTCTCGCTGCGCCGGCTCGATGATGGGCAGGCGGAGCTGACGATCGCCGATGACGGCGTCGGTCTTCCGGCCACGCCGGACGATGCCGTCCCGGGCCACGGGCTGGGCAACCGCATCGTCGAGGCGCTGGCGAAGCAGCTCAAGGGCAGCGTCTCGCGCCAGTCCAACCCCGGCCTCGCGACGCGCATCGTCTTCCCGCTCTGAGGGCGGGGGGCGCCACCCGGAAGCGGCCGTCTCGGTCCGCGCGATGAGGGTCTCTCGCAGGGCCTGACCGGCAGTCTTTCAGGCGTCTGGAAGGGGCCGCGCTTCGATCACCACGAAGGCCTGCGCCATCGGCGGGTCGTCGGTCATCGAGACATGCACGAAGGCCTCGTGCCCCGGCGGCGTCATCGCGGCGAGCCGCGCCGCTGCGCCGCCGGTCAGCCGCAGTGTCGGCCGCCCGCCGGGCAGGTTGACGACCTCCATGTCGCGCCAGAACACACCGGCGCGCAGGCCTGTGCCCAGCGCCTTGGAACAGGCCTCCTTCGCCGCGAAGCGCCGCGCATAGGACGCTGCCCGCGTCGCGCGCCGGTCCGACTTGGCGCGCTCGCCCTCGGTGAAGATGCGGTGGGTGAAGCGTTCGCCGAACCGGTCCAGCGATTTCTGGATGCGGTCGATGTCGCAGAGATCGGAGCCGATGCCGAGGATCATGGCCTCCGTCTAGACGGCCCCGCGACCCTCGTCCATCGCCTGCCGCATCCGCAGCAGGGCGGCGTCGAGACCGACAAAGATCGCCTCGCCCATCAGGAAATGGCCGATGTTGAACTCGACGAACTCCGGCACGGCGGCGAGCTGCCGCGCCGTGTCGTAGTCGAGCCCGTGCCCGGCATGGACCTCGAGGCCCAGCGAGGCGGCGTAGGCCGCACCCTTCGCCAGACGGGCGAATTCGGCCTGCGCCTTGTCGGTGTGCCCATCCGCAACGGCGTGGCACCAGGTCCCGGTATGCAGCTCGATCACCGGCGCGCCGAGCTTCGCCGCCATCGCGATCGGTGCCTCGTCTGCCTCGATGAAGAGCGAGACACGGCAGCCGGCCGCCTTCAATCGCGCGATGGCGGGCCGCAGCGCCTGCTCCTGGCCGACCACGTCGAGCCCGCCTTCGGTGGTGCGCTCCTCGCGCTTTTCGGGGACGAGACAGGCCGCATGCGGCTTCAGCCTTTCTGCCAGCGCGATCATCTCCTCGGTCGCCGCCATCTCGAAGTTCAGCGGCTTGGTCAGTTCGGCGGCCAGGCGCGCCATGTCGACGTCGCGGATGTGGCGCCGGTCCTCGCGCAGATGCGCGGTGATCCCGTCCGCGCCCGCGGCGATGGCCTGATGCGCGGCCCGCACAGGATCGGGCAGGGCGCCGCCGCGCGCATTGCGCACCGTCGCGACGTGATCGATGTTCACGCCCAGTCGCAGCCGGTTCGCCATGGGTCAACTCTCCTCGGAACCCGGCGTGCATAGACGACAAGGTGCCGCCCTCTCAAGACACGCGTTGTCACGGCCGACATCACGAAAACGGATGGGTCGCGAGGATTGGCGCCCCGGTCTTCGGGCTTCGCTAACCGCGTCGCCCGCGAGGGCGTGCGCGATGCGGCGGATAAGGCAATCGTAAGCACTCCTCCCTAGGCTGACGGATCGGGGGTTTGGGTGTCATGGGGCGCGCATCGTGCAGTTGGCCGTAAAGTCGGGAACGTTCGAGACCGATCTGACGCGCGACCGGCGCGACACGGCGCAGGATCCCGACCGTTCGCTCGGTCGGGTCGTCTCCTGCGACGGCTCCCGCGCGACCATCGCCAGCACGGTCGCCGGCATCGCCCGCCTCGGCCCCGAATCCTGGACCGTCGGGCGGATGATCTCGATCAATCTCGGCCGCACCCGTATCGTCGGGCTCGTCTACGAGATGTCGGCGGTCAACGCCGTCTGGGACGAGGGGGCGGACAACGCCATCCATGTCCAGGTCGAACTGCTCGGCGAGGTCACAGAGAGCGCCGACGGTCGTACCAGCTTCCAGAGCGGCATCTCGACCTATCCGCCGATCGGGGCTGTCGCCCATCGCATCCGCGCCGGCGACCTCGCGCTGGTGCATGATCTCGGCACGCGCAAGGCCGTGGCCATCGGCACGCTGACGCAGGATCCCTCCATCCCGGCCACCATCTGCATCGACGACATGCTGGCGCGCCATTTCGCGCTGGTCGGCACCACCGGCGTCGGCAAGTCGAGCGCCGTCTCGCTGCTGCTGCGCCGGGCCGTCGCCGCGCGCCCGCGGCTGCGCGTGCTGATCCTCGATCCGCACAACGAATACGCCTCCGCCTTTCCCGACCGGGCTCTGGCGATCGACGCCGAGGCGCTCGACCTGCCGTTCTGGATGTTCAAGCTCGAGGAGTTCGCGGAGGTCGTCTTCCGCGGCCGTGCCGCCTTCGAGGAAGAGAACGACATCCTGCGCGAGGTGGTGCTGGGCGCCCGCGAGCGCTATCGCTCCGGCACCGCCCGCAACGCCATGCGCGACCTCAACTCGACGCTGTTGAAGCGCCCGCTCGACGTCGGGCTCGGCCGGCGCGAGGAGGGCACGACCACCGCCGGCGACATGCCGACGCCCTATCGCATCGTCGACGCCATCGCGATCATCGACGAGTTCATCGGCCTGCACGAGAAGCGCTGGCCGCACGCCTCGCTGCGTTCGCTGAAGGTCAGGCTCGAGACGCTGCACAACGACCCGCGCTACCAGTTCATGTTTGCCCGCGCGAACATGATGGAGACGATGGCGCCGGTGCTGTCGCAGATCTTCCGCCTGCCGCATCACGGCCGCCCGATCACCGTCTTCCAGCTCGGCGGGCTTCCCTCCGAGGTCGTCGACGCCGTCGCCTCGGTGCTGGCGCGGCTCTCCTTCGATCTCGCCTGGGCGAGCCAGGGCACCTACGAGATCCTGCTGCTCTGCGAGGAGGCGCATCGCTATGTGCCCGCCGATCCGGCGCTCGGATTCCAGCCGACGCGCCAGGCTATCGCCCGCATCGCCAAGGAAGGTCGCAAATACGGGGCCTATCTCGGCGTGGTGACGCAGCGCCCCGGCGAACTCGACCCGACCATCCTGTCGCAATGCTCGACCATCTTCGCGATGCGCCTCGCCAACGAGGTCGACCAGCAGATCATCCGCTCCGCCATTTCGGACGCCTCGGCCAGCACGCTGAAATTCCTCTCCTCGGTCGGCAACCGCGAGGCGATCGCCTTCGGAGAGGGCGTCGCGACGACGATGCGAATGCGCTTCGCCGAGCTCGCCCCGCACGAATTGCCCTCGATGGACGTTGTCACCGGCGCCGATGGGCGCCGCGAACCCGGGCTCGACGACATGGTCCGGCGCATGCGCGGCTGAGGCTTTGGGCGGCCGACGCCAATCTTGCATCCGCGCCGCTTTGCCTGTAAGGCCACGCGCTACCCCTTTCCCTGCATCGCGACAGATCAGAAGGAGCCGCCCATGGCTCGCGTCACCGTTGAAGATTGCATCGACAAGGTCGACAACCGCTTCGAGCTGGTTCTCCTCGCCAGCCATCGCGCGCGCATGATCCAGTCGGGCTCGGCGATCCTGGTGCCGCGCGACAACGACAAGAACCCGGTCGTGGCGCTGCGCGAGATCGCCGACGAGAAGCTCAAGCCCGAGGATCTCAAGGAAGATCTGATCCACTCGCTGCAGAAGCATGTCGAGGTCGACGAGCCGGAGGCCGAGACGGTTCCGCTGCTCGCAGCCCCCGGCCAGAGCGCCTCAACCCCGGATTCGGAGGTCCAGTTCGACCGCATGAGCGAGGAAGACCTGCTGCGTGGCCTCGACGGTCTCGTGCCGCCGACCGAGAGCGCCGACGACGAGGATTGAGCCTCGCCGGGATGCAAGCCTAACGGCTTCTTCACCCCATCCGCTAAAGCCCGGCGCCGCCGGGCTTTTTCATGTCCCGATCGGGGAATACGCCTTGCTGCCGTGCCTTGCTGCCCCGATATTGGGCGACTCCAGATCAGGCAGGCGTGACAGAGGGCCCGCATGGGCATGATGCGGCAATACGAACTCGTCGACCGGGTTCGAAGCTACAATCCGAACACCGACGAGGACCTCCTCAACCGGGCCTATGTCTATGCCATGCGCGCCCATGGCACGCAGAAGCGCGCCTCGGGCGACCCGTTTTTCGCCCATCCGCTCGAAGTCGCGGCGCTGCTGACTGACCTCAAGCTCGACGACGCGACCATCGTGGCCGCGGTCCTGCACGACACCGTCGAGGACACGGCGGCGACGCTCGAAGAGATCGAGAGCATGTTCGGCCCCGACATCCGCCGGCTGGTGGACGGGCTGACCAAGATCAAGAAGCTTGACCTCGTCTCCAAGAAGGCGGCCCAGGGCGAGAATTTCCGCAAGCTCCTGCTCGCCATCGTCGACGATGTCCGCGTGCTCCTGGTCAAGCTCGCCGACCGGCTGCACAACATGCGGACCCTGCATTTCATGGCGCCCGAGAAGCGCCTGCGCATCGCCGAGGAGACGGTCGAGATCTACGCTCCGCTCGCCGGGCGCATGGGCATGCAGGAACTGCGCGAGGAGCTGGAGGAGCTCGCCTTCCGCCACATCAAGCCCGAGGCCCACGCCACCGTCACCAAGCGGCTGGAGGAGGTGACCGAGCGCGAGGGCCGCGTCATCGGCGAGATCGAGCGCGACCTCAAGGAGAAGCTCGCCGCCAGCGGAATCCAGGCTGAGGTCTCCGGCCGGCGCAAGCGGCCCTATTCGATCTGGAAGAAGATGGAGCGCAAATCCATCTCTTTCGAGCAACTCTCCGACATCTTCGGCTTCCGCGTCATCGTCGCGACGCCGGAGGATTGCTACCGCGTGCTCGGCATCGTCCACATGACCTGGCCGATGGTCCCGGGCCGCTACAAGGACTACATCTCGACACCCAAGCAGAACGACTACCGCTCGATCCACACCACCGTCGTCGGGCCGGCCCATAGCCGCGTCGAGCTGCAGATCCGCACCGACACGATGGACCGCATCGCCGAATACGGCATCGCCGCCCACGCCCATTACAAGGACGGGCGGACCACAGAACTCGCCCAGTATGCCGACGAAAGCCGCGCTTATCAGTGGCTGCGCCGCACCGTCGATCTGCTCGCGGAGGGCGACAGCCCGGAGGAATTCCTCGAGCACACCAAGCTCGAACTCTTCCACGACCAGGTCTTCTGCTTCACGCCGAAGGGCCGGCTGATCGCGCTGCCACGCGGCGCGACACCGATCGACTTCGCCTATGCGATCCACACCAATGTCGGCAACAGCGCCGTCGGCGCCAAGATCAACGGCCGCATCGCCCCGCTCCTGACCGAACTCGCCAATGGCGACGAGGTCGAGATCACCCGCGCGGAAGGGCAGACGCCGCCGGCCGCCTGGGAATCGCTCGTCGTCACCGGCAAGGCCCGCGCCGCCATCCGCCGCGCCACCCGCAGCGCGGTGCGCCGGCAGTATTCCGGCCTCGGCCGCCAGATCCTCGAGCGCGCCTTCGGCCGTGTCGACCGGCCCTTCACCGACGAGAAGCTGAAGGCGGCGCTCAAGCGCCTCGCCCGCAACGCCGTCGACGACGTGCTGGCGGCGGTCGGGCGCGGCGAGATGTATTCGGGCGACGTGGTCAAGGCGGTCTACCCCGATCTCGAACCCGAAAAGCGCAACGCGCCCGATGCCAAAGCGGCTGCGACCGCTGCGGCCGGCGGGAGCAAAGGCTGGTTCGAACTGCGCCAGGGCGAGAACCTGAAGTTCAAGCTCCCGGGCGAGGGCGGCGGCGACGAGGTCTCCGGCGACGACGCGATCCCGATCCGCGGCCTCGGCGGCGACCTGCCGGTGCGCTTCGCGCCGAACGGGGGCGCCGTGCCGGGGGACCGCATCGTCGGCATCCTGACCCCGGGCGAGGGGGTGACGATCTACCCGATCCAGTCGCCCGCGCTCGCCGCCTTCGACAACGAGCCCGAGCGCTGGCTCGATGTCCGCTGGGACCTCGACGACAAGGCGACGCAGCGCTTCCCGGCGCGGATCGCCCTGAACTCGATCAACGAGCCCGGCTCGCTCGCCCAGATCACCACCACCATCGCCGAGCATGACGGCAATATCGACGCGGTGGCGATGCACCGGCCGAACCCGGACTTCACCAATGTCACCATCGACCTGACGGTCTGGGACCTGAAGCATCTCAGCGCCATCATCAGCGAACTGCGCGAGAAGCGGGTGATCAGCCGGGTCGAGCGGGTGGTGGGGTAGGCCTCAGCCCGCCCGGAAGGCCGCGGCGAGTTCCCGCACGAAGGCATTCGCGCCCGGCGTCGCGACCTGGCTGCGCAGCACGACGCAGGAGCTGCCGAGATCGGGCAGACCCCACTTCGGCCCGACATCGACCGTGCCCGCCGGCGCCAGCCGTGCCGCCAGCGGCGAGATGCCGAGCCCGCCCGCGACCGCCGCCTGGACGGCCGCCATGCCGCCGCCGATGAAGGCCTCGCGCCAGGCGAGGCCGGCCCGGTCGAGCGCCGCCATGCCATGCTGCCGCAGCCAGCAATCCGGCATCAGGCTGACCAGCGGCAGCGCCTCCTCGGGCCGCCGGATCAGCCGCGGCGCGGCGAACCAGCCGAACCCATCCTCCCGCAGCACCTCGCCGCTGCGGCCGGGCGCGAGGCGGCGGATGATCGCGACATCGAGTTCGCCACGCTCGAAGGACGCTTCCAGCGCCCGCGACGGCTCGATCCGCAGCGCGATCACGACACTGGGATGGGCAGTCGCCAGCCGCGCCAGCACCGAGGGGATCTCCGCGCCGACCGCCTGCTCGCTGATCCCGATCGCGATGCGCTCGGGCACGGTTGCGAAGACCGAGAGCGCCTTGGCCTGCGCCGCCATCACCTCGCGCGCCGCAGGCAGGAAGCGCTCGCCCTCCGCTGTCAGCCGGACCAGCCTGGGATGGCGCTGCAGCAGCACCTTGCCCAGCCGCTCCTCGAGCCGGCGGATGCGCGTGCTGACCAGCGACTGCGTCGTGCCCAGCGCCTCGGCCGCCCGCGTGAAGCTGGCGAGCTCGGCCGTCCTCAGAAAGGCGGCGACGGCATCGGGATCGAGCGTAGTCAGCATCAATGATCCTCGATCAATATCGCTGATATCATCTTGGATACGGTTTCGGGATGGCTGATGCAAGCTAGGGTTTTCCTCACTGGCGGGACCGCCGCTGTGCCAACGGAGACCTCTCATGCCCCTGATCCGAATTTCGATGCGCCGCGGGCGCCCCGCCTCGCATCCTGCGGCCATCGTCGACGGCGTCTACCGGGCGCTGCGCGCGACCTTCGAGGTGCCGGAGAACGACCTCTTCGCGGTCGTCCACCAGCACGAGGCCGAGGAGTTCGTCTTCGACGCCAATTTCTTCGGCTTTCAGCGCTCGGCCGGGCTGGTGATCATCCAGATCACGGTCGCCAACACCCGCGGCGTCACCCAGAAGAAGGCGCTGTTCGCCGCCATCGCGGCCAACCTTCAGCAGGAGCCCGGGCTGAAGCCGGACGACATCTTCGTCAACCTGCTCGAGGTCAAGCGCGAGGACTGGTCCTTCGGCGGCGGCATCGCGCAGTATGTGGGCTAGACGTCATTCTCGGGCGAAGCGAAGCGACGACCCGAGAATCTCATGACCAGCGGGCTCTGGTTCCCGAGATGGTCGGGTCGAGCCCGACCATGACGAACCTGCGCTGTTTCGCCCTGCGATGTCCTGTCCTAAACCCATCCCATGGAATGGAGCGACGAGGGCACGATCATCGGCGTCAGGCGTCATGGCGAGAGCGCCGTGATCCTGGAGGTGATGACCCGCGACCATGGCCGCCATCTCGGCCTCGTCCGCGGCGGGCGCTCCGCGAAGCAGCAGCCGGTGCTCCAGCCCGGCAACGCCGTCGCGCTGACCTGGCGGGCGCGGCTCGACGAGCATCTCGGCGAATACAAGGTCGAACTGCTCGCCTCGCATGCCGCGCGGCTGATCGCGGCGCCGGTCGCGCTCTACGGACTCGGCACGATCGGGGCGCTGCTGCGGCTGCTGCCGGAGCGCGACCCGCATCCCGGCCTGCATGAGGCGCTTTCCGTGATGGTCGCGCATCTCGACGAGCCGGCGTTCGCGCCGGCGCTGGTGGTGCGCTTCGAGGTCGCGATGCTGTCCGAACTCGGCTTCGGGCTCGATCTTTCGCGCTGTGCCGTCACCGGCTCGCCCGACGATCTCAGCCATGTCTCGCCGAAATCGGGAAAGGCCGTCAGCCGCAAGGCGGCCGAGCCCTATCGCGACCGGTTGCTGCCGCTGCCGCCCTTCCTGAGCGAGGGCCAGGGCGCGAGATCGCCATCCCCCGCTGATCTAGCCGCCGGCTTCGCGCTCACGGGCTTCTTCCTGCGTCGCTATGTCTTGGAGCCGCGAGGCTTGGCCGAGCCGCCCGAGCGGGCGCGGCTGGTCGAGCTCGCGGCGCGCGCCGCGCTCGCGTCCGAGGCCTGAGCGCTGCGCAACTCCTGCAGCAGCTCGATCTGCACCTCCTGGATCTCGGCGAGGCGCTGCCATTGCCGGTTGACGAGATGGTCCATCTTCTCGTGCAGATGCCGGATCTCCAGCTCGGCCTTGAGATTGACCTGATAGTCGTTGCGGGCGCGGGCGCGGTCCTTCGCCTCCTGCCGCTGCTGGCTCATCATGATGACCGGTGCCTGCACCGCCGCGACGCAGGACAGCGCGAGATTGAGCAGGATGAAGGGGTAGGGGTCGAAGCTGGCCACGCCGACGACGTTGATCGTCATCCAGACGGCGAGGACGACGCCGAACGAGATCAGGAAGGCCCAGCTTCCCCCGAAGCTCGCGACATGGTCGGCCAGCCGCTGCCCGAAGGTCCGGTCCCGGTCGATCTCGTCATCCGTGTTGCTGGTGATCAGCTCGGAGGAGGCGAGGCTCTCGGCCACCTGCCGGTCGAGCTCGGTCATCTCGCCACGCTCGCTGGCGAGCAGCGCGTTGATGTAGCGCGAGCGATAGCCGGCGACGGCGTCCTGTGAGACCAGCGCATGGGCCGGGAGATCGGGATGGTCGCGACGGATCGCCTCGGCCAGCGCCGGCCGCAGCGCGTCGAGGCCGATGAGATGGCGGCGCGGCAGCGTGCGCCCGGTCAGCGCGCAGAGGCCGGTCTCGGCACTGGGGTCTGGATGGGTCATGCGGGTCTCCCTGGCGGCCGATGGGGGCCGATCGATTGCAACGCCATGCTTCGCCCGCCAACGTTCTAGCGGGGCGATTCGCGTCGTGCGATAGAGGCGCGTCTGGAATCGCAAGCGGGGGTGAGCAAGCCATGGGGAAGCCGGTCGATCCGCCGCCGGAGGAGGAGTCCGAGCGCATCGACCTGAAGGCGGCGCTCGAGGAGCGCTACCTCGCCTATGCGCTGTCCACCATCATGCACCGGGCCCTGCCGGATGCCCGCGACGGGCTGAAGCCGGTCCACCGGCGCATCCTGCACGCGATGCGCCTGCTGCGGCTCGACCCCGGTCAGGTCCACAAGAAATGCGCCCGCATCGTCGGCGACGTCATCGGCAAGTTTCACCCGCATGGCGACCAGTCGGTCTACGACGCGCTGGTGCGGCTCGCGCAGGATTTCGCCCAGCGCTACCCGCTCGTCGACGGGCAGGGCAATTTCGGCAATATCGACGGCGATAACGCCGCCGCCTATCGCTACACCGAAGCGCGGATGACCGAGGTCGCCCGGCTGCTGCTGGACGGCATCGACGAGGACGCGGTCGATTTCCGCGAAACCTATAATGGCGAGGACGAGGAGCCGATCGTGCTCCCCGCCGCCTTCCCGAACCTGCTGGCGAACGGCTCGCAGGGCATCGCGGTCGGCATGGCGACCTCGATCCCGCCGCACAACGCCGCCGAACTCTGCGACGCCGCGCTCTATCTGATCCAGCACCCGGAGACCTCCTCCGAGCAGCTGATGACCTTCGTCCAGGGGCCGGATTTCCCGACCGGCGGCATCATCGTCGAGTCCCGCGCCTCGATGGCGGAGACCTACCGCACCGGCCGCGGCGCCTTCCGCACCCGCGCCCGCTGGGCGGCGGAGGATCTCGGCCGCGGCACCTGGCAGGTCGTCGTCACCGAGATCCCCTACATGGTCCAGAAGGGCCGGCTGATCGAGAAGATCGCCGAGCTTCTGAACGAGAAGAAGCTGCCGCTCGTCGCCGATATCCGCGACGAGTCGGCGGAGGACATCCGCGTCGTCATCGAGCCGCGCGCCCGCAACGTCGATCCGGCGCTGATGATGGAATCGCTCTTCCGGCTGACCGAGCTGGAATCGCGCATCTCGATGAACATGAACGTGCTGACCGGCGGGCTCGTGCCGCGCGTGCTCGGCCTCAACGAGGCGCTGCGCGCCTGGCTCGACCACCGCCGCGACGTGCTGCTGCGGCGCTCCCGCTTCCGGCTCGGGCAGATCGAGAAGCGGCTCGAAATCCTGCGCGGCCTACTGATCGTCTATCTGGACCTCGACCGCGTCATCAAGATCATCCGCGAGGAGGACGAGCCGAAGATCGAGCTGATGCGCGTCTTCGAGCTCACCGAAATCCAGGCCAACGCCATCCTCGACACCAGGCTGCGCGCGCTGCGCAAGCTCGAGGAGATGCAGCTCAAGACCGAACTCGACGAACTGACCAAAGAGAAGGGCCAGATCGACGAATTGCTGGCCTCGGAGCCCGTGCAGTGGAAGCTGATCCAGCACGACATCCGCGAGGTGAAGAAGCTCTTCGGGCCGGAGACCGCGATCGGCAAGCGCCGCACCTCCTTCGCCGACATGCCCGACACCGCCGACATCGACCTGACCCAGGCGATGGTCGAGCGCGAGCCGGTGACCGTGGTGATCTCGAAGAAGGGCTGGATCCGCGCGCTGAAAGGCCATGTCCAGGACCAGTCGACCCTGACCTTCAAGGGCGATGACGGGCTGAAGACCGCCTTCTTCACCGAGACGACCGCGAAGATCCTGGTGCTCGCCACCAACGGCAAGGTCTTCACCCTGGAGGCCGCCAAGCTTCCCGGCGGACGCGGCTTCGGCGACCCGATCCGCCTGATGATCGACCTCGAGGAACATGCCGAGATCGTCGAGGCCTTCCCCTACCGGCCCGGCCTCAAACTCTTGATGGTGACGACCGACGGTCGCGGCTTCGTCGCCCCCGCCGACGACGTTGTGGCCAACACCCGCAAGGGCCGTCAGGTGCTCAATGTCGAGATGCCCGTCGAGGCGCTGCTGGCGACCCCGGCCGAAGGCGACCATGTCGCGATCATCGGCCAGAACCGCAAGCTCAACTGCTTCCCGCTCTCGGAAGTGGCGGAGATGAGCCGCGGCAAGGGGGTGCGGCTGCAGCGTTACAAGGATGGCGGCGTCTCCGACGCCAAGACCTTCAAGCTGGCGGACGGCCTGACCTGGCGCGACACCTCGGGCCGGACCTGGACCGTGGCGCAGGCCGAGCTGCTGGAATGGCTCGGCCATCGCGGCGAAGCCGGCCGCCTGCCGCCCAAGGGCTTCCCGAAGAACAACAAGTTCGGGGGCTGAGCAGACAGTAGGCGCTCAGCGCCGCCGTCATGGTCGGGCTTGTCCCGACCATCCACGTCTTCATCGGGAAAGTGCGGTGTTCAAGACGTGGATGCTCGCCACAAGGGCGAGCATGACGCAGTGGAAAGCGAGATGCGCCAATCACTTGCGCCCAGCGGCGGAATCAGCGCGACAACCGCCTGAATCAATCTCTCAGCGGAGGCTTTGGCCGACGACGCCGACTTCGAGGCCGAGCGTGAGATTGTTGGTCACGGCCCATTCGACGCCGGCGCGTGCCTCGGGCCGCAGCGCGATGTCGCTGCGCGAGAACGGCGCCGACCACGGCGTCGCGCCCCAGCGATAGGTCTCGTTGGCGGCGGCCATGCCGACTTTGGTGTAGAGCAGCACGTCCGGCGTCACCAGGACGCCGGTCTTGATCTGGAAGGCACCGGCGAAGTCTCGGGTGAAGCTCGCCTGTCCGAAGCCCGGCGTGTTCGCGCCGCCGAAGCTCGGCATGTAGTCGAGTGCCCCGACGATGCCGTAGACGAAATTGCCCTCGCGTTTCATCACGCCGGCTTCCAGGCCGAAGGTGGGGCCGGCGCTGCTGCCGAAGCGCTTCGAGCTGGTGACGTTGAAGCCCGTCGAGATGCGGGCATAGGAGCCCTCCCACCGCACGCCGCCGGGCGCGAGCGTCGGCTGCGACCAGGCGAAGGAGGGCAGCGGCGCGAAGCCGTCGAAGGGCAGCCAGGATTGTGCGCGGGCCGCGCCCGGCAGGAGCAGGGCGCCGGCGATGGCGGCGGAGAGAAGCGGCACTCTCACGATCACTAGGGTCCTCGTCGCAGCCGATGCTGGAAGCAGGCTAGCATGAGGCCGCCGGAATGTCGCGGATTTGTGGCCGCGCCGAACCCTCAGGACAGCTTGGTCTTGAGCTTGAGGAAGCGCATGGTGCGCTCGGCGGTGGCGGGGTCGAGCGCCGCATAGGCCTTCAGATCGTCCTCGGTCGCGGTCTTGGCGAACATCATCCGCCGTCCCCGCAGCCGCAGCACCGCGCCGAAAGCCTCCGTCGAGACGCCGAGCGCGCGGCAGGTGACGGCGATGCCGCTGGGATCACGCTGCATCAGCACGCGCAGCGCCTGGTCGGTGCTGAGGCTCGCGACCTGCGCGAAGACGAGCGCGAGATGGAAGGCGCGGTCCTCCTCCGCCAGCATCGTCACGATCTCGTCGAGCGGGCGGCGGCCGGCGCTCAGATCAGCCATCAGCAGCTTGATCTCGAGGCGCTGCTGGCGCGCCTGCCGGGCCAGGCTGAGCGCCTCGCTGCCGGGCTTGTTCCAGAGCGTGCCGTCATCGCCGATCTGCTCGACGATGCGCATGACCCGCTCGGCGCGGTTTGGCGTCAGGTCGGATCGGGAGGAGAGGGCCAGGCTGATCTGGCCGTCATGGCCGCCGCGCTCGATCAGCCGGTCGAAGCCCTTGTCGGAGAGGCTTGCGCCTTCGTTGGCGCTGACGGTGTGGAGCACGTCACGGTCACCGCGCTCGACCAGAATGTCCGTTACGCTTTCGGAGAGCCGCGCGCGCTCCGCGATGGCCACAAGGTGACGCTGCGACTGCGTCACCGCGATGGCGGCGAGATCGGTGTCCGTGAGCACGGGCGAGAGCTTCAGCACGAGACGCGCCACATCCGCATCCGGGTCGGAAGCGAGCGAGACCGCGACGTCACGCGGCAGGGTCGGCGTCTCGGCAACGCGGTCGGCATAGTCGCGCCGCGCCTCAGCCTCCAGATGCGGCAGCGACTTCAGGGCGATGTCGCCATAATGCGCCTGCGACGCCTCGTTGGGGCTCTCGTCGAGCAGGAACAGATCGGTGACCGCGTTCAGCAGCTGCCGCCGGCTCTCCGACGACATTTCGGCAGGCATACGGGAGAGTTCGCTGAGCATCGGGCCGTCCGGCATCGGTTGAGACACGCAAAGTAACGCCGATGGTTTGACCGATCATTAAGATGACCCTGGGTTATGCGCCCTATCTCGGGCGCCGGTGTGCGGCCGCCCTGCGCGAAGTCGGGTCAGGCCACGCGCGCCTTCATGCGGATGAAGCGCATGCCGCGGATGGCGGCGGCGGGCTCGATCTGGGCGTAGCGACGCAGATCTTCCTCCGTGTCCTTGTTGGCGAACATCAGGCGCCGCGCCCGCAGCGCCAGCACGGCCGCGAAGCCGGGGATGCCGATGTCGAGCGCGCGGCAGGCGAGCGCGATGCCGCTCACATCCCGCTGGAGCAGGGCGCGCAACGCCTGTTCGACGCTGATGTCGGAGATGCGGGCCAGGACCTGCGCGAGGTGGTAGGCACGGTCCTCGTCCGCCAGCATGACGACGACCTCGTCGAGGACCCGTGTCTCGCCCTTGAGGTCGGTGATCAGCTGGCTGACCTCCAGACGCTGCCGCCGCGCCAGCCTGGCAATCGCTGCCGCCTCGCTGTCGGGGTCGATCTCACCCTGTTCGCCGAGTTCGGCGAGCACACGCAGCACCCGCTCGGCGCGCGCCTCGCTCAGATCGGTGCGGACAGCGACGGCGAGCGGGATCGCCGCCGCCTCGCGGCCGCGGTCGAGCAGCTTTTCGAAGCCTTCCTCCGTGAAGGCGGCGCCCTCATTGCCGCCGACGGTCTTCAGCACATCGTCGTCGCCGCGCTCGACCAGAATGTCGGTGATGTTCTCCGACAGACGCACGCGCTCGGCGATGGCGGTCAGATGGGCCTGGGACTGGTTGAGCGCGATGGCGGCGAGGTCTCGGTCGGTCAGCACGGGCGACAGCCGCAGGACGAGCCGGGCCACCTCGCCATCGGGGTCGCCCGCCAGCGCATTGGCGACGCTGCGCGGCAGGTTTGGCTCGGCCGCGACCTCGTCGGCATAGCCTTGCCGCGCCTGCGGATCGAGATGCGGCAGGGCGCGCAGCGCGATCTCGCCATAGTGATGCTTCGACATGCCCGTGGGCTCGGGGTCGCAGAAAAACAGGTCGGTCACCGCCTGCAGCAGCCGGCGACGGGCGTCGGAGGATGACTCCGCGGCCAGTTTGAACAGCGAGTGCAGCATGACGCCCCCAAGCCTTTCCCATGACGGGCCGGCCCCGCAGGACCGCGTCCAGTGTGACGCGGTGCGGCTCTTGCGCAAACCATTCTCGAAAAACGGTATGAACAAAACCTGTTGTCGTAGCGTCAGCGCTATGGCCAACGGCGGGGGATACGGCTAGCCGAAGCGCTCCCAGCCCTGCGGCAGCAGGCGTTCCTGCGGCAGGAAACGCTCCTTATAGGCCATCTTGGGCGAGCCATCGACCCAGTAGCCGAGATAGACGTAAGGCAGGCGCAGCTTCCGCGCCCGCTCGATATGGTCGAGCACCATGAAAGTGCCGAGCGAGCGCGCCTCCAGCGCGGGATCGAACACCGAATAGACCATGGAGAGCCCGTCGCTCAGCCGGTCCGTCAGCGCCATGGCGAAGAGATCGCCCTGGCCGCGCCCGGTGAAGCCGCTGTCCGGTCCGCGGCGGCGATACTCGATCAGCGAGGTCTCGACATGCGTGTCCTCAATCATCATGGCGAAATCGAGCGCCGACATCGTCGCCATGCCGCCATCCGGATGGCGCTCGTCGAGATAGGTTCGGAACAGCGAGTAATGTTCCGAACGCGGCCGCGGCGGCAGCCATTCGCCGACGAGGTCGCTGTTGCGCGACATCACCTTCCGGAAGCCGCGCGAGGGGCGGAAATCGTCGACCAGCACGCGCACGGAGATGCAGGCCCGGCAGGTCTCGCAGGCCGGGCGATAGGCGATGCTTTGGGAGCGCCGGAAGCCGCCATGACTGAGCACGTCGTTCAGATCGCGGGCGCGGGCCCCGACGAGATGGGTGAAGACCTTGCGCTCATCGCGCCCGGGCAGATAGGGGCACGGCGTCGGCGACGTCAGGTAGAATTGCGGGGCATCCCGCAACGGGCGCGTCACGTCAGGCTCGCTCCGGCGTGGGGGTCGAGGCGGAGTGTAGCAGCCGCACCTGTATCAACAAGGGCGGGAACGCTCTCAGGCGCGCACCACCACGAGCCCGGTGAGCAGATCGTGGCCCAGTCGCCGGTCGCTGCGCAGGATCCCGAAGAGGACGTCGAGCACCCACAGGCCGATCGTACCAGCGGCGACGTAGAACAGCAGGGCATGCACCGCAGCCGCCAGCCCGTCGGGGCGGCCGCCGGTGGCGGTCTCCACGCGCAGGCCCGCCATCCGCATGCCCCAGGTCGCCTGACGCGGGCCGCCGATCGTCAGCGCGGCGTAGCCGAGCGCGGTCGCGACCGTCGCGATCGGGATCAGCAGCCAGGTCGCGCCGAAGGTGACGATGCCGAGAACAGCGAGCGCGAACCAGACCAGCGAACCGAGAATGGCGAGGATGATGATGTCGCCGATCCAGGCGAAGATGCGCGAGCCCAGGACGCCGCTGACATCCTGGACCGGTCGCTCGCCCAAGGCGACGATCGGGGGCTGGCCGTAGCGGGTGTCGGTCATCTGAAATCGCATCCTGTGTTCGGTCGGGCCGATCTGGCCCTCCACACAATGTTTGATCAGCGCCCCGGTTCCGCAAGGTCGCGGCCGGCGAGACCGCGCGGCAGCACGCGATGCGGCGCAAAGCCGCTCTCGCGCAGCGCCGCTTCGATGGCTGCCGAATGGGCACTGCCGCGGGTTTCGACCGTTACGTCGAGCGTCACGCCCTTGGCCGGCACGTCGAGGAAGAGGCGGCCATGGCTGACCTCGAGGATGTTGGCGCCCTGCTCGCCGAGCAGGCTCGCGACCTTGCCGAGCAGGCCCGGCCGGTCGGCGGTCGTCAACCGGAAGGCGACGATGCGATCCTCGCGTTCCAGCTCGCGCACCATGATCGCCGCCAGCAGGCGGGTGTCGATATTGCCGCCGCAGAGCAGGAGCCCGACCTTGCGCCCGGCATAGCGCCCCGGCTCCTTCAGCATCGCGGCCAGCCCGGCCGCGCCGGCGCCTTCCGCCAGGCTGTGCTGAAGACTGGCATAGGCATAGACCGCCCGCTCGATCATGTCCTCGCCGACCAGCACGATGTCGGACACGAGGCTGGAGACGATCGGCAGGGTCTGGACGCCGACGGTCTTGACCGCGATGCCCTCGGCCAGCGTCGGCCCGCCGACAGGCAGATCGTCGGCGTTGATGGCGTTGAAGAAGGAGGGGTAGAGCGCAGCCTCCACCCCGATCAGCTCGATCGACGGCTTCAGCGCCTTGGCGGCGACGGCATTGCCCGCCATCAGCCCGCCGCCGCCGAGCGGGACGATCAGCACCTCGAGATCGGGATCGTCCTCGAGCATTTCGTGCGCGATCGTGCCCTGGCCGGCCATTACGGCGGGATCGTCATAAGGATGCACGAAGACCAGTTCCTCGGCGGCCGCCAGTTCGCGCGCCTTCTGCGCGGATTCGTAAAGCGTCTCGCCATGCAGCACGACGCGGGCGCCGTGCGAGCGCGTATTCTCGACCTTCACCAGCGGCGTCGTCTCCGGCATCACGATGGTGGCGGGAATGCCGAAGCGCCGCGCGTGATAGGCCACAGCCTGGGCGTGGTTGCCGGCCGACATGGCGATGACGCCGCGCTCGCGTTCGTCCTCGTCCAGCGTCAGCAGCTTGTTGACCGCGCCACGCTCCTTGAAGGAGGCCGTCGCCTGCATGTTCTCGTGCTTGACCAGCACGGTTGCGCCCGTGAGGTCGGAGAGGCGCGGCGCCGGCACCAGCGGGGTCCGCAGCACATGGCCCTCGATGCGCCGGGCCGCCGCCTCGACATCCGCAGGCGTGATCGTGAAGGGCTCGCTCATGAGGGAGAGTCCGGTGGCTGGGAGGGGCGAAGGCGGGGAAAGGCGAGGGCAGGCGTTCAGACCGGCCGCGGCGCCAATGCGCCATCGCCGAAGAAGCCGCCCGGCCGCAGGATCAGGACCACGGCGAGCAGGGCATAGACGGCGATGTCGCGCTGTTCCAGCGGCATCGCCGCCGACCAGAGCACTTCGAACAGGGCGATGCAAAGCCCGCCCAGCGCGGCGCCCGCCGGTGTGCCGATGCCGCCGAGGATGGCGCCGATCAGCGCCTTCAGCCCGAGCGTGAAGCCGCCGGCGAAGCCCATGCCGCCATAGACGGCGGTGACGATGACGCCGGCCATGCCGCTGGCCGCGCAGGCCAGGATCAGCGCCTTGTCATGCACCGCCCGTGGATCGACGCCGAAGAGCGCCGCCGTGCGAGCATCGTCCGCGACCGCGCGCCATTGCCGCCCATAGGCCGAGCGGGCGATCAGCAGCACGAGTCCGAGCGTCGCCGCGAAGCCGGCCGCCGCGACGCCGAGCCCGAGCGGCGTCGCGGTCACGACGAAGCTGCCGGCCCGCGCCAGCGCCATCGGCTCGTTCAGCACGGGCGGCAGCCAGCGCAGCCCCGTGCCCTGCGCCAGCCGCAGATATTCCGACAGGGCGAGCGCGAGGCCGAGCGTGGCGATCAGCACCGCCTGACCCCGGGCCTGGGCGAGGGGTCTGAGCACGAAGCGGCCCATCGCGAAACCATGCAGCGCCGCGACGAGAATGGCGACGACGAAGGCCGCCGCGAGCCCCGCGACCGGCGTCGAGGCCGCGACGGAGACGAACAGGGCCGCGCCCACCACTGCGGCCGTCGCGCCCAGGGCCGCGAATTCGCCGAAGCTGAGGATGATGCGCCCGCTCAGCCCATAGATCAGGGCATAGGCGCAGGCGAGCAGGGCGTAGATGGCCGCCGAGGGCAGCCCGCTGAGTGCCTGCTGCAGCCCATAGGCAAGAGCGGGCGACAGCTCCGGCAGCCGGAGCGGGGCGGCTGCGCCGGGATCGACCGGCGGGTCCAGCCGGTCCTCCAGATAGAAGCGGCGCAGCAGATAGAAGCTGGCGTCGCTCATCGGCTGGCCATCCGAGGCGAGGCCGATCAGCGCGCCTCTCCGCGGACCCTGGCCCTCACCGGCGAAGAGACAATCGATGCTGCGCCGTCGCACCGGCCCCTCGGACGGGCCCGCGAGATAAATCATCCGCAGGATATGCGGGTGCGATCCGGTTCCCGAGCGTTCGATGGTGATCGGCGTGCCGGGTGCGTTCAGCGCGGGAATGGCCTGGCGGCAGAGCCGCTGCTGGTCGGTGTCGAAGCGCTCGCTGCAGGCACCGAGCGCGAGAACCAGCAGAATCGTCGGCAGGAGAGGGCGCATGCGGCGCGCAGCCTAGCGCAGAACCGGCCGCGCGCCATTCGTCATTGCGAGGAGCGCAGCGATGAAGCCATCCAGCGGCGTCGAGCGCCATGGCGCTGGATGGCTTCGCTGCGCCCGCAATGACGAGCGGAGGTGCGCGCCCTCAGCCGGCGGCCTTGAGCTTCTCTGCCACCTTGGGGGCGAAATAGGTCAGCACGCCATCGGCGCCGGCGCGCTTGAAGGCCGTCAGGCTCTCCATCATCGCGCGCTCGCCGTCGAGCCAGCCGTTGCCGGCCGCCGCGACGATCATCGCGTATTCGCCCGAGACCTGATAGGCGAAGGTCGGCACCCGGAAATGGTCCTTCACCCGCGCCACGACGTCGAGATAGGGCAGGCCGGGCTTGATCATCACCATGTCGGCGCCCTCCTCGAGATCGAGCCCGACCTCGGCGATCGCCTCGTCCGAATTGCAGGGGTCCATCTGATAGGTGCGCTTGTCGCCGACCAGCGTCGCATTGGTGCCGATGGCGTCGCGGAACGGGCCGTAGAAGGCCGACGCATATTTGGCCGCATAGGCCATGATCTGCACGTCTTCCTGGCCGGACGCGTCGAGCGCGGCCCGGATCGCGCCGACGCGCCCGTCCATCATGTCGGACGGGGCGATGACGTCGGCCCCGGCATCGGCCAGCGCCAGCGCCTGCTGAACGAGGATATGGACGCTGGCATCGTTGAGGATGCGCTCGCCCTCCATCACGCCGTCATGACCATGGGAGGTGTAGGGGTCGAGCGCGGCGTCGCAGATGATGCCGATCTGCGGCACCTCGCTCTTGATGGCGCGCACCGCCCGGCACATCAGGTTGCGCGCGTTCAGCGCTTCCGAGCCGGTCGGGTCGCGCAGCGCCTTGTCGACGAAGGGGAAGGGCGCGATCGCCGGAATGCCGAGCGACGCGGCATGCGCGGCCTGGCGCACGGCCTCGTCGATGTTGAGCCGGTCGACGCCCGGCATCCACGCGACGGGCGTTCGCGCCTCGCTCGAATCCATCAGGAAGAGCGGCCAGATCAGGTCGTCGGTGGTCAGCCGCGTCTCGCGCACCAGCCGCCGCGACCATTCCGCCTTGCGGTTGCGCCGCATCCGGCGCGTCAGGCCGAGGGCGGGGGCCGTATCCGGGCGAGACTGCGGCGCCGGGAAGGGCCGCACGTTCCGGTTGTCCAATGAGGCCTCCGTCGGCTGAGTGTGCCGGCAGGGCCGGTCGCAAGACCGTAGCACATCGGAACCGTTCCAAAAAAGGGCCTGTGGTCGCACGGACCGTCAGGCTTCCGGACGCGTTGACAAGCATCCTTGGCCCGGCCCAGAACCGGGCCGAAGCAGCAGGGAGCGCAGCCGCATGTCGCAGACCCCGGAGATCCAGTGCGAGGTGCGCGGCGCGGCGGGCGTGGTCGTTCTCGACCGGCCCAAGGCCCTGAATGCGCTCAATCTGGCGATGGTCCGCGAGCTCGCCCGCGCCCTCGACGCCTGGGAGAAGGACTCGGCGGTCGAGCGGGTCGTCGTCACCAGCACCAGCGAGAAGGCCTTCTGCGCCGGCGGCGACATCCGGACCCTGCATGATCTCGGCAAGGCCGGCCGGCATGACGAGATGCTCGCCTTCTGGGGCGAGGAGTACATCCTCAACGCCCGCATCCAGAACTACGCCAAACCCTATGTCGCGCTGATCGACGGCATCGTCATGGGCGGCGGTGTCGGCATCTCGCTGCACGGCTCCCACCGGATCGCGGGTGAGCGCTATCTCTTCGCGATGCCCGAAGTCGGCATCGGCTTCTTCCCGGATGTCGGCGCGACCTATGCCCTGCCGCGGCTGCCGGGCGCCGCAGGGATCTATCTCGCGCTGACGGGCGACCGTGTCGGCGCGGCCGATGCGCTGGCGCTCGGGCTCGCGACCCATGCCGTGCCGAGCGCGCGGATGGCGGAACTCACCGACGCACTGACCCGCCGCGGCGCGCTCGACGACATCCTGGCCGGTTTCACCCACGATCCCGGCCAGCCCGCGCTGGCTTCCGAGCGCGGGCTGATCGCGGATGGCTTCGGGGCCGCGAGCCTGCCCGAGATCCTCGCCCGGCTCGAGGCCGCGGCGGCCGGCGGCAGCGCCTTTGCCGGCAAGCTGCGCCAGACGCTCGCGGTGAAGTCCCCGACCAGCGTCGCCATCGCCTTCGAGCAGATGCGCCGTGGCGCCGGCCTCGATTTCGCCGAGGCGATGCGGACCGAATTCCGCATCGTCTCCCGCATCGCCCATGGCCACGACTTCTATGAGGGCGTCCGCGCCGTCGTGATCGACAAGGACCAGGCGCCGCACTGGCGGCCGGCTGCGCTCGATGCCGTCGACCCGGCGGACATCGCCGCCTATTTCGCGCCCCTCGGCGCGGACGAACTGAAGCTGGCCTCCTGATGCCGGGCGGGGACGGCGATGTCCTGCGCGGCCAGCGCAGCGACGAGGCCGGCGCAGCCGCCGCGGCCTCGACCCGCTGGCGCACGCTGCTGGTCTGGATGCTGCGCATCCTCTCCGTGCTCTGGCTCGCCAAGGGCCTGCTGGCCTGGGCCGTGATCTTCGGTGTCTGGGGCGAGGCGCAGCCGCCCTTCGAGAATCGCCTGCTCAGCTTCCAGGCGATCACGGTCTATTTCGCGGTGATCGATCTCGTCGCGGCGGTGGGTCTGTGGCTGACCTCGACCTGGGGCGGCGTGCTCTGGCTGCTGGCGGCGATCAGCCAGCTGCTGCTGGCCTTCTTCTTCCCGCGCCTGCTGCCGATGACGCCCTGGCTGACCGGCGCCTATATCGCCGCGATCCTGGCCTATTTCCTCGCGACCTGGGCGGCCGAGAACGAGGCCGAATGACCGGCGGACACGTCGATTGCCGGCGGTCCTGGTAACTAACGCTTTAGCTTAAGCGTTTCTGGCTTCATCTTGGATTCACCCAAAGGGGTAAATCCCCGATTCATCCTGATATTTAAACTCGTTTTCATCCGGCCCGCCTATGGTGTTTCTCAGAAGCGGATCGGGAGATCAATCCTGACCGGCAGTCAACAGGCGGGATATACCATGAAAGCGAGCGTCAAGACTTCGGTCGTCGAAAGGTCCGACGAGGCTGACCTGAAGGTGAAGCCTCTCTACCTCGAGTCCCTCACGCTGGTGGAGCGGCTGCATCGCCGCCTGCTCGACGTGATCAAGGACGAGTTCGAGCGGCGCGGCCGCGACGACGTCAACAGCGTGCAGGCCCTGCTGCTCTACAACATCGGCGATGCCGAGCTGTCCGCGAGCGAGCTGCGCACCCGCGGCTACTATCTCGGCTCGAACGTCTCCTACAACGTCAAGAAGCTGGTCGAGCTCGGCTATCTCCACCATGCCCGCTCGCGCATCGACCGCCGCTCGGTCCGCATCAGCCTGACCGAGAAGGGCGCCGAAGTGCACAACATCGTGAAGGGCGTCTACGACAAGCACGTCCGCACGGTCGAGCAGATCGGCGGCATCGCGGCCGACGACTTCGAGCGGATGAACAACGCCCTCCTGCGCTTGGAGCGCTTCTGGACCGACCAGATCCGCTACAAGCTCTGAAAAAGGCGCGCGGCGCCCGCTTCGCCGCGCTTGTCGACGCCGCCGCCGTTACCGCCCTCCGGGTCGGGAACGGCGGCGCGTTGCGTCCTTGCCACAATCGCGCCCCGCCTGTCGCCGGACGCGGCCATGCCCTAAATTCGCCGCGCTCATCACGCGTCGTTAATTGTGTTACGGCACTTTCGCCGGCCATGAGGCTGCCCGCTCGGGCGCGCAGCCCGGAGGCCGCCACGGCCGCACCATGAACGATGTCGAGAGGGACGTGATGCCGACGATGAGCCTGACCCGCCGCGAGACAGTGCTGGCCCTGCTTTCGGGCGCCGCCGCGACCTCGGCCGTGCCGGCCTTCGCCCAGCAGGCCGAATGGCGCCAGAGCTATGATTCCGGCGCGCGCAACGCCGTTGCCCGCTCGCATACGCCGATGATGTCGCCGGAATCGCTGCAGGCGACCGAAGCCGCCATCGTCGCCTATCGCGATCTCGCCGCCCGCGGCGGCTGGCCGGCGATCCAGCTCACCGAGCGCATGGCGGTCGGCTCGCGCGGGCCCGGCGTCGTGGCGCTGCGCCAGCGCCTGATCATCACCGGCGATCTCGACGCCAATGCCGGCACCAGCAACGTCTATGATTCCTATGTCGAGGCGGGGGTGCGCAACTTCCAGGCCCGCGTCGGCCTCTCGACCACGGGCGCGATCAACCGCGCGACCGTCGCCGCGCTGAACGTGCCGATCGACCGCCGCATCCGCCAGCTCGAGACCAATGTGGTCCGGCTGCGCACCTGGGCCGGCAACCTGCCCAACCGCTATGTCGTCGCCAACATTCCGGCCGCGATGGTCGAGACGGTCGAGAACGGCCAGGTCGCGACGCGCCATGCCGCCGGCGTCGGCAAGATCGACCGCCAGTCGCCGCTGCTCTCGACCAAGATCCCCGAGGTCAACTTCAACCCGACCTGGACGGTGCCGGCCTCGATCATCCGCAAGGACCTGATCCCGAAGATGAGGAAGGAGCCGAACTACCTCACCGAGAACAAGATTCGCATCATCGGCCCCAATGGCGAGATCGCGCCCGAGCGCGTCAACTGGAATTCCGACGAGGCGACCCGCTACACCTTCCGGCAGGACCCGGGCGGCGAGTTCAACTCGCTCGGATTCGTGCGCATCAACATTCCGAGCCCGCACGGCGTCTACATGCACGACACGCCGGCCAAGGGTATCTTCGGCGACGATTTCCGCTTCGTCTCCTCGGGCTGCATCCGCGTCCAGAACGTGCGCGACTACATCGCCTGGCTGCTCAAGGAGACGCCCGGCTGGGACCGCGCCAAGATCGACCAGGTCATCGCCTCGGGCGAGCGCATCAATGCCCGCATCAGCAATCCGGTGCCGTGCTACTGGGTCTACATCACCGCTTGGGCGACGCCGGATGGCGGCGTCCAGTTCCGCGACGACATCTACAACAAGGACGGCCTCGGCCCGGCCCCCGTCGCCGCGCTTCAGGGCGAACAGGACATCTGAGCGACCTTTTGCGAGCCGTCCGAGACAAGGAAACCCGCCGGCGACGGCGGGTTTTTTCGTGGGGGGACGCTACATCGACAGGGGGTACGTCCCGCGTGAAGTAGAGTAGGTGCGGATCAGCGTTTATCGTTACCGTTGCTTCGGATGCGACCGACGCTGCATCTCGTCCACGACATCCTTGATCTCACAGTCGAGGACAAAAAGGTTCCCCAGCGTGCGACCATTCAATCCTTTCCATGAACCTCCGTAGAGAAGACCCATAAGCCGATAGCAGATGCAAGCATGCACTGGGCCTCTACCAAACGGCATGGCTAGCCCGGACTTGTAGAGCCAGCGGTTTGGCAGATCGCCCGCACGCGGCGCCAACCACTCCCTGTAGGCGACGCATTTCTCGAAATGAGAAGCGAGCTCATCATCAGGCAGTTTCGCGAGATCTCCGCGAAGATTGATGCCCAGTCTCAAGCGGCACTCCGCGGCTCAGGCTGAGGGGCTCAGTTGCAGCCACTCGCTTGCAAGGTGATCCCCCAAAGCGGGTCGCTCTGCTAGTGCCGGCAATGCGTTGCCATCAAACTGCTGCGCCCCTCTCACGCAATCCCGAGAAACAGGGCCAGCGACCTCGTCACCGCCAGCATGGCCGCGTCGTCCAGTCGTCCGATGACGGCGCCGACCATGTGCTTCTGGACCGACATCGCCTTGTCGATCTGGACCTGCGACGGCTTGATCAGGCCGTTCTGCGGCGTCGGTGGAACGGTGAGCCGGATTAGCGGCGCATCCACCAGCGTGCCCGAGATCAGCAGGACGGTGATGGTGCTGGTCTGATCGAAAGGATCGGCCTGGACGACGAGGGCAGGGCGGGGCTTTCCGAAATCGCCCGTCATCGCGACGGTGACGATCTCGCCACGCGTCACGCCTCGTCCTCGCCGGGGAGATCGGCCAGAGCGGCCTCGAGAAAGCGTTCAGGCCGTTATCGTCTGCGTCCGCCGCTGCGACAATGAGCGACTGACGGCGGCACTCTTCGACAAAACCCGGACGGCGGGTGTCTGGAACCCAAATCTGAACGGGCCGCAGCCCGGCGGCCCGCAGCGCATCGCGACGCTTCTGAACGCGCTGATTGACCGGTGTGGGCATCGCAGCCTCCTTGACCGTTACATGTTACAGCTCGGATGGCCGTCAGGAGCCGTCAAGTTGGCTGCGCCAGAGGCTGCACGCCATGCGGCGGAGTCACACCGGCCCAGTCTCGTGGCGTGACGCAGCTCGAGTCCTCCCCCGCGCGCTCATGTCACCCGCTTCACGCTTGGAAAGGGGCTCTGCGGGTGCTACGGGACCGCCGATGGCGGGATCGTGCGCGGATTCCGCAAGCCAGACTGAAACCGCAGGGGCCTCCGGTCCGGCCCTTGCGACGATCCTGCGCCGATGGAGCCTCGCCATGAGCCATGACGCCGCCGCCGAAAAGCACCTGTCGAATTCGTTCTTCGGCGCCTCGCTGGCCGATGCCGACCCTGAGATCGCGCGCGCCATCGACCTCGAACTCGGCCGCCAGCGCGACGAGATCGAGCTGATCGCCTCGGAGAACATCGTCTCCCGCGCCGTGCTCGAGGCCCAGGGCTCGGTGATGACGAACAAGTACGCGGAAGGCTATCCCGGCCGCCGCTACTATGGCGGTTGCCAGTTCGTCGACATCGCCGAGAAGCTGGCGATCGAGCGCGCCTGCCGGCTCTTCGGCTGCGGCTTCGCCAATGTCCAGCCCAACTCTGGCAGCCAGGCCAACCAGGCCGTGTTCATGGCGCTGATGCAGCCCGGCGACACCTTCATGGGCCTCGACCTCGCCGCCGGCGGGCACCTGACCCATGGCGCGCCGGTCAACCAGTCCGGCAAATGGTTCAACGTCGTCTCCTATGGCGTCTGCGTGGTCGATCAGCTCATCGATTATGACGCGCTCGAACGGCTGGCCCGCGAGCACAAGCCCAAGGTCATCGTCGCCGGCGGCTCGGCCTATGCCCGGCACTGGGATTTCGCCCGCTTCCGCGCCATCGCCGACGAGGTCGGCGCCTATCTCTTCGTCGACATGGCGCATTTCGCCGGCCTCGTCGCGGGCGGCGCCCATCCCTCGCCGTTCCCGCACGCCCATGTCGCGACCACGACCACGCACAAGACGCTGCGCGGTCCGCGCGGCGGCATGATCCTGACCAATGACGAGGCGCTGGCGAAGAAGTTCAACTCCGCCATCTTCCCGGGCATCCAGGGCGGGCCCTTGATGCATGTCATCGCCGCCAAGGCGGTCGCCTTCCAGGAGGCGCTGCAGCCGGAGTTCAAGATCTACGCCCGCGCCGTCGTCGAGAACGCCAAGGCGCTCGCCGACACGCTGAAGACCAAGGGCTTCGACCTCGTCACCGGCGGCACCGACAACCACCTGATGCTGGTCGACCTCCGCTCCAAGAAGGTGACCGGCAAGGCGGCCGAGGCCGCGCTCGGCCGCGCCCACATCACCTGCAACAAGAACGGCATCCCCTTCGACCCCGAGAAGCCGATGGTCACCTCCGGCATCCGGCTGGGCACGCCCGCCGCCACCTCGCGCGGCTTCGGCGTCGCCGAGTTCAAGAAGGTCGGCGAACTGATCGCGGAAGTCCTGGACGGCCTCAGCCACAACGGCGAGGAGGGTAACGCCGCCGTCGAACAGGCGGTGAAGGCGAAGGTCCACGAGCTGACGGGGCGCTTCCCGATCTATTGAGGTTGCGGCCCCGCAGGGCGGCTTGAGGTGGCCGCCCTACGGGTTTACATACGGATCGGGCAATGGAGGTCGATATGGGCAAGGCCGCCGTGACGATGCGCGATTTGCAGAAGATGTCGGCCGCGGCGATCAAGTCTCTCCCGCATGCCGTTCCGATCACCAGCGGTGACGAGACGGTCGGTATGCTCATGCCGCTCCACCGGCCCGATCCCGAACGCATGAAGGCTGTGCTCGACCGTATCGAGGAGCACTACAATGCGTTGCCTGAGGACTCGAAGCAGTGGCTCGAGCGTTTTCTCGAAGAGCGGGAGCGGTGATGCACGGGCGAAGCCCGTCTGCGGCTCTGGTCGTCGATACGAACATTCTTGTCTCTACAATTCTGAGTTCGCGCCGGCGACCGTCTTGGGTTCTGGCGAGCGTGCACCGACGTCTGCTCCTGTCGACCGAGGCGGTTGCCGAGGCTATGGCCGTGATCGCGCATAACAGCGAACGTTTTCCTCACGCCCCAGCCGATGCCCAGGCTCTGATCGCATTGCTGGAAGCGCCGTCGCCGCGTCTTTACGACGCGCTGATACCGGAAGCGGCCGTAGCGCTTCGTCAAGCCCCCGCCTCGCGGAACGGCAGCGCAAAGGACGCCCACATTCTCGCGCTGGCCTGGACTTACGACGCCGACATCTGGTCGCATGACCGCGACTTTGCGGGAACGGGCTGGCCGTCCTGGTCCAGCGCCAATCTCGCCGCAGCCCTGAGCACGGAGGCCGTCGCCTCCGCTGCGCAACCCTGAGCCCACGATGCGCTGTCCCTATTGCGGCTCCCTCGACACGCAGGTGAAGGATTCACGCCCGACCGACGATTCCGCCGCCATCCGCCGCCGCCGCGTCTGCCCCGATTGCGGCGGCCGCTTCACCACCTTCGAGCGGGTGCAGTTGCGCGAGCTGACCGTGGTCAAGCGCTCGGGACGGCGCACGGTCTTCGACCGCGACAAGCTGCAGACCTCGATCGAGGTGGCGCTGCGCAAGCGCGCCGTCGCGCCGGAGCGCATCGAGCGTATGGTCAACGGCATCGTCCGCCAGCTCGAAAGCTCGGGGGAGGGCGAGATCGCCAGCTCCGCCATCGGCGAGCTGGTCATGGAGGGGCTGAAGGCGCTCGACGACGTCGCCTATGTCCGCTTCGCCTCGGTCTACAAGAATTTCCGCGAGGCCCGTGATTTCGAGGCGATCCTCGGCCAGCTCAGCAGCGACGAGGAGGCGGGCGAGGCCGCCCCGCAGCCGCCCCGGGCCGATGGTTGAGGCCACCGCGGACCGCGCCGCCATCGACCGCGACTTCATGCGACAGGCGCTGGCGTTCGGCGCGCGCGGCCAGGGCACGACCTGGCCGAACCCCTGCGTCGGCGCGCTGGTGACACAGGACACCGCGGACGGGCCGGTGATCGTCGCGCGCGGCCACACCCAGCCCGGCGGGCGCCCCCATGGCGAGGCCAATGCCTTCGACCGGGCGGGGCCGAATGCCGCGGCCGGCGGCACGCTCTACGTCACGCTCGAGCCCTGCTCGCACCGCACCATTCGCGCCGCCACCCCTTGCGTCGAGCGCACCATCCTCGCCGGCGTGCGCCGTGTCGTCGCGGCGATGGCCGATCCCAACCCGCGCTTCCAGGGCCTGGGCTTCGCTTTGCTGCGGACGGCGGGCATCGCAGTGACGACGGGCGTGCTGGAGGCTGAGGCACAGCAGGCCCATCGCGGGCATGTCCTGCGCGTGACGCAGGGCCGGCCGATGGTGACCTTCAAGATCGCCCGTACGGCGGATGGCTATGCCGGCGGGCCGGGCGGGGCGCGGCTTGCCGTCTCTTGCCCTGAGGCCAATGGCTGGGTCCATCTCCAGCGCGCCCATCACGACGCCATCATGCTCGGCATCGGCTCTGTGCTGGCCGATGATCCACTCCTGACCGTGCGCCTGCCGGGGATGGCGGCGCGCTCGCCGGTGCGGGTTGTGCTGGATTCGCAGTTGCGGCTGCCCGTGGCTTCGCAACTGGTGCGGACGGCCCATGAGGTGCCGCTCTGGGTCCTGGCGTCCGAAACGGCCCCCATCGAGCGCGAGAGGGTGCTGGTCGCCGCCGGCGTCGAGGTCATGCGCGTCTCTGCCGATGCGCAGGGGCATCTCGATCTTGCCGAGGCGCTGACCCTATTGGGCACGCGCGGCATCACCCGCGTCTTTTCGGAAGGGGGCCCGACCGTGGCGGAGACGCTCGCGAGCGCCCGGCTGCTCGACGAGGTCGTGATCTCCACGTCGCCGAACGCACTCGGCCAGCCCGGCGTCGTCGCCGTGCGGCCGGGCCTTGCGGCGGCGCTGGCCGACCCCGATCTCTACCGCCTTGCGGAGACGGGCCTGATCGGCCACGACCGTTTCGAGCATTTCGTGAGGACAGGCTGATGTTCACCGGCATCGTCACCGCCATCGGCACCGTCGTGGAGAGCGAGCGCAAGGGCCCGAGCCTGAAGCGGCTCGCCATCGCCTGCCCCTATGAGGCTGCCGGCATCGAGATCGGCGCCTCGATCGCCTGCGCCGGCGTCTGCCTGACGGTGACCGCCCTGCGGCCGCGGACGGATGGCGAGCCCGGCTGCGTCTTCCAGGTCGAGGCCGCGGCCGAGACCCTCGCCAAGACGCTGGTCGGCGAATGGGAGGTCGGCAGCGCGATCAACCTCGAGCGCTCGCTGAAGGTCGGCGACGAGCTCGGCGGCCACCTCGTCACCGGCCATGTCGACGGTGTCGGCCAGATCCTGACGATCGAACCGATCGCGCCCGATCCCGACGAGCCCTGGGGCGCGACCGCGCGCTTCCACATCCGCGCGCCGCAGGGGCTGGCGCGCTTCATCGCCGCCAAGGGCTCGATCTGCCTCGACGGCACCTCGCTGACCGTCAACACGGTCGCGGACGACGTCTTCACCGTGCTGCTGATCCCGCACTCCTTCGCGGTCACCACCTGGGGGCAGCGGAAGGCGGGCGATCCCATCCATGTCGAGGTCGATCTAATGGCGCGCTATGCCGCGCGGCTTGCGGAGGCGCGTGCGGAGGTCTAACCAGCGGCCTCATTCTTTCGAATAGGACAAGAACCATGGCCGGACCCCGGCAATCCTCGGCCGCACCGGCCGCAACTTCTGCCGTCGATCTCGACGGCGCGCGCGTTCTCGTGGTCGAGGCGCGCTTCTACGACACGCTGGCCGACGAGCTTCTGGCAGGCGCACGCGCCGTGCTCGACGAGGCGGGCTGCCGCGTCGATGTCGTCACCGTGCCCGGTGCGCTCGAAATCCCCTCCGCCATCGTCATCGGCCTGCGTGCCGCCGACGAGGCGGTCGACCCCTATGAGGCGGTGGTCGCGCTCGGCACCGTGATCCGCGGCGAGACCGGCCATTACGACATCGTCGCCGGCGAGAGCTCGCGCGCGCTGATGGACCTCTCGGTCGCTTTCGCGCTGCCGCTCGGCAACGGTATCCTGACTGTCGAGAACGAGGCGCAGGCCTGGGCCCGAGCCAACCGTTCGGAGATGGACAAGGGCGGTGGTGCGGCCGAAGCGGCGCTGTCGGTCCTGCGCTACAAGCGCTCGCTCGGGGAGCAGTCGACATGAGCCGGTCCGAAACGGGCCGGCCGGAATCCAACCGGGCCGAGATGCGCCGCGGCGCCCGGCTCTCGGTCGTGCAGGCGCTCTACGAGATGGAGATCGGCGGGCGCGGCGTGGTCGAGGCCATGGCCGAGTTCGAGGCCTTCTGGATCGGCAAGCAAGTCGAGGACATCGAGCTGCCCAAGGCCGAAATCGCCTTCTTCCGCGACCTGCTCGGCGGCGTCGTGCGCGAACAGCGCCTGGTCGACCGCTCGGTCGACGAGGCCCTGGCTTCGGGCTGGCCGCTGAAGCGCATCGAGGCCGTGGTCCGAGCCATCTTCCGCGCCGGCGCCTACGAACTGGCCTTCCGCAAGGACGTGCCGGCCCGCGCCGTGATCTCGGAATATGTCGCCGTCGCCCGCGCCTTCTACGAGGGCGAGGAGATCGGCATGGTCAACGCCGTGCTCGACAAGCTTGCCCGCGAATTCCGCTCCGACGAGTTCGACGCGCCTGCGGCGTGAGATGGTGAGAGCGGGGAAAGGCATCGTCTACACGATCCATACAAGCGGACGGCTTCGCGAACGCCGCATTCCGACGAAGTGAATCGAGGCGATCCTCGATCATCCCCTGATCGACGAACCTGACCCCGCCGATGATGGCCGGCGCCGGTGCTGGGGCCGCGTTCCCGAATTTGGTGACCGCATGCTGCGGATCGTCTATGTTGTCGACACCGACGTGATCCGTGTGATCACGGTCACCCCGATCGCAACCGTGGACGCCGCACGCCATGAGGCGCGATATCGCCAGCACTTACGATCCTGAGGCCGATGCAGCTTATCTGCGCGTCGGCGAGGGGCAGATCGCGCGGACGGAAGAGGTCGCCCCTGGCATCGTGATCGATTTCGCAGAGGGGGGCGGTGTGGTCGGTATCGAACTGCTCGACGTGCGAAAGACCGTGGCAGGTGGCCGGCTGCATTTCGCTCCTCCGGAAGCGGCGGAGTAGCGTTCTGGAACGCCCCGGCGAATTCGAGCTGATCGCGCGTCACTTCGCGCCCATTGCCGGGCCCGGCGGGCTCGGGCTCATCGACGATGCCGGGCTGCTGCGGCCGGCGCGGGGCTACGAAATCGTCGTCACCGCCGATGCGCTGGTCGCCGGCGTGCATTTCTTTCCCGATGATCCGCCGGGCTCGATCGCCCGCAAGGCGCTCGCGGTGAATCTCTCCGATCTCGCCGCCAAGGGCGCAAAGCCCGACGGCTTCGTGCTGGCGCTCGCCTTGCCGAAGGGCTGGACCGAAGGCTGGCTCGCCGCTTTCGCCGCCGGGCTGAAGCAGGCCGCCGACGAGGGCGCCTGTCCGCTGATCGGCGGCGACACCGTCTCCACGCCTGGCCCGCTGACACTCACGATCACGGCGTTCGGCAGCGTCCCGGCCGGACGCATGGTGCTGCGCTCCGGCGCGAAGCGCGGCGACGTGCTCGCCGTGTCGGGGACCATCGGCGACGGTGCGCTCGGGCTGAAGGCCCATGGCCCCGGCGCCCCGGCTTGGGTGGAGAGGCTCTCATCCTCCGATCGCGGGTTCCTCGCCGATCGCTATCTCCATCCGCAGCCGCGCCTGGGGCTCGCCGCCGCGCTGCAGGCCCATGCCTCGGCGGCGATGGATGTGTCCGACGGGCTGGTCGGCGACCTCGTCAAGCTGTTGAAGGCGTCCGGCGCCGGCGCCGAGGTCGATCTCGACACCGTCCCGCTGTCGGAGGCGGCGCGCGCTGCGATCATGGCCGATCCTGCGCTGGCGGAACTGGCCTGGACCGGCGGAGACGACTACGAAATTCTCTGCGCGGTCCCACAGGGGGAATTTCCTGCTATGGCCGAGGCGGCTGCGGCCGCCGGCATCGCGCTGACGACGATCGGCGTGGTGACCGGGGCGGCCGGGTCCATCGAGTATCGCGAGAGGGGCAGGGCGCGCAGCTTCGCGGCCGGCTCCTTCGCTCATTTCTGAAGACGGCCCCGGGCCGTCTTCGCAGGGACGGCAAAACCATGAACCAGCATGTTCCGGTCGCTGACGCCGACGCGCTCGCCAAGCGCAACTCCGTCGTGCTGGCCTGCGCTCAGGCGCTCGGCGGCGCCAGCCCCTCGATCGTGATCTCGCTCGGCGGCATCGTCGGCTCGCAGCTCGTCGCCGACCAGCACTTCGCGACCGTGCCGGTGAGCCTGATGCAGCTCGGCATCGCCGTCGGCGTCATTCCCGCTGCCATGCTGATGCGCCGTCATGGGCGCCGCAACGGCTATCTGCTGGGCGCGCTGATCGGGGCGAGCGCGGCCGCGACCGCGGCGGCCGGTGCCAGCACGCGGCTGTTCTGGCTGTTCTGCCTGGGCACCTTCGCCTGCGGGCTCTACGGCGCCTTCGTCCAGAGCTACCGCTTCGCCGCCGCCGACGCCGCGACCGAGAGCTTCCGGCCGCGCGCGATTTCCTGGGTCATGATCGGCGGCATCGCGGCCGGCGTGATCGGCCCGCAATCGGTCTACTGGACGCGCGACCTCACGCCGGCCGCGCCCTTCGCCGCCAGCTTCCTGGCCCAGGGCTGCCTCGCGCTGATCGCCATGCTGGTCATCCTGCAATTGCGGGCGCCACCGGTGGCGCAGGCGAAGATGAGCGGCGGGCGTCCGCTCGGCGAGATCATGCGGCAGCCGAAATTCATCGCCTCGGTGACGGCGGCGCTCGTGACCTATGGGTTGATGAGCTTCGTCATGACGGCCGCGCCGCTGGCCATGGTCGGTTGCGGCCATTCGGTCGGCGATGCTGCGCTCGGCATCCAGTGGCATGTGCTGTCGATGTTCGGGCCGAGCTTCTTCACGGGGCGGCTGATTACGCGCTTCGGCAAGGCCCAGGTCACGATCGCCGGGCTGCTGCTCACCGCGCTCGCCGCCGTGATCGGGCTCACGGGCCTCAGCGTCGCGCATTTCTGGATCGCACTCATCGTGCTCGGGGTCGGCTGGAATTTCGGCTTCATCGGCGCCACCGCGCTCGTCACCGACTGCTACCGGCCGGAGGAGCGGGTGAAGGTCCAGGCCGCCAACGACTTCCTGGTCTTCGGCTCGGTCGCGATCGCCTCCTTCTCCTCGGGCGGGCTGCTGCATGCCGGCGGCTGGGAGAGCGTCAATTGGCTGGTCTTCCCGCCAGTGGCGGTGGCGATGGCGATGGTGCTCTGGCAGGCTCTGTCGAAGCCGGCTGTCCCGGCCTGAACCTCGCTGCGGCGCCCTGCCGAGAGGAGATCCCGCCATGCGCCCCCACCAGATGCCCCAGGTCTCCGGCAGGCCTCCCGTCGGGGCGATCGGTCACAACCGCGGCGTGGTCGCGCGCAACTACGCCTTCATGCCGCCGGAGGGCGTCCTCATCAGCCGTCTGCCGCATCTTGAAAAAACGGTCGTGCGCATTCTCGCCGCGCCCGTGCTGGGGGCGGTCTTCGCGCAATATGTCTTCGAAATCGAGCCGGGGGGTGGCACACGCGCGCCCTTCGCTGAGGACGGTATTCAGCATTTCTACTACGGGCTGTCGGGCGAGGCCGCCTTTGCTGTGGCGGGCGGCACACCCGTCGCGTTCGGGAAGGGCAGCTTCGCCTATCTGCCGCCGGGCACGGCGTTCAGCCTGCGCAACGAGAGCGCTGCGCCCGTTCGCGTGCTCGCGCTGCGCAAGCGCTACGAGCCCGCGCCGGGGCTGGCCGTACCGGAGCCGATCCTCTCCCATCAGGATGCGATCCCGGTCACGAACCACACCGGCATGGAGGGGCGCGGTTTCCAGTTCCTGCTGCCCTATGGCGATCTGCGCTTCGATTTCGAGATGAACCTGATGTGGTTCAAGCCGGGAACCTGTTTTCCTGATGTCGAGACCCATGTGATGGAGCATGGGCTCTACATGCTGGTAGGGCAGGGGCTCTATTTCCTCGGGCAGGACTGGCACGAGATCTGGGCACAGGATTTCATCTGGATGGGCGGCTATTGCCCCCAGCAATTCTATCCGACCGGTTTCGAGCAGGCCTGCTACCTGCTCTACAAGAATGTCAATCGCGACGTGGCGCTCTGAGGCGAACGCCCACCGTGAATATCAGGCTTTGGGCCAGGCGCCGCTTGGCCAGTCCCGAGCGGTGTGGATCACCCGCAGAACGACGAGGCGCGCCTCGTCGGGGACCGCATAGGCGATGACGTAAGGCAGCCCACTGACGCTTTTCTCATAGGTGCCGGGAACGCGACCAGGCCGACCGGTCGGCCGAAGAGCGAGGGCGAGAGCGCTGCGTCCGATCGTGGCGGCAACCTCCCGCGCGGCGGCTGGACTGTCGCGAGCGATGTAGGCGACCGATTGATCGAGATCGTCGAGCGCGCTCACTGACCATTCGACCCGCCGGCTCATCCCTTCGCGCGCTCTGCGGCGACGATGGTCGCTTCCAGGCGGGCCATCGCGGTGTCATGCGGCGCCGTTTGTCCAGCCTTCAGATCGTCGAGACCGGCCTGGATTCCCTCGACGATGGCCATCTGCTGCGCGACATAGGCCTCGATCGCCTCGGCCGCGAGATAGGAATTCGTCCGGCGCGTCGCGGCCGCGATACGACCGAGCGCGTCCTTGGTGTCCTGGCTCAGGCGGATGGTCATGGTCACGCTGGTCATGATGGCTCCCTCCGCGACATGTACACAAGCTAGCACAATGTGCTCGAGCTCGCCACGGCCGGCAGATCGATCGCGCGTCTCATCGTCATCGCGTTTGCGCTTCCTTGCGAAACTTGCCACAAATTCGCCCGACACTGGCGACGCGAAGCGAGCCGACAAGTCTTTCGGCGCGATTTTCCTGAGCCTGGCGTCCAAAGCGGCAAAAGAGGAGCGACAGCGCTCCCGCTCGGTCGGAAGCTCAAGGTCAGGAAACCGAATGTCAGCCCTGCTCATCATCATCGTCTTAAGTGCATTATCGATCGCCTATGGCGTCTGGGCCTATGCCGACGTCATGAAGCGCGATGCCGGCAACCAGCGCATGCAGGAGATCGCGGCGGCGGTTGCAGAGGGGGCTCAGGCCTATCTGAAGCGGCAATACATCACCATCGGCATGGTCGGTGTCGTGCTCTTCGTCGCGCTCGCCTATCTGCTCGGCCAGTGGGTGGCGATCGGCTTCCTGATCGGCGCCGTGCTCTCAGGCGCGGCCGGCTTCATCGGCATGAACGTCTCGGTGCGCGCGAATGTCCGCACCGCGCAGGCGGCGATGCAGTCCCTCGGCGAGGGGCTCGACGTCGCCTTCAAGGCCGGCGCCGTCACCGGTCTGCTGGTCGCCGGCCTCGCCCTGCTCGGCGTCGCCGTCTATTACGGCGTCCTGACCTCGATGCTCGGCTTCTCGCCCTCGAGCCGCGTCGTCATCGATTCGCTCGTGGCGCTCGGGCTTGGCGCCTCGCTGATCTCGATCTTCGCCCGTCTCGGCGGCGGCATCTTCACCAAGGGCGCCGATGTCGGCGCCGATCTCGTCGGCAAGGTCGAGGCCGGCATTCCCGAGGACGATCCGCGCAACCCGGCCACCATCGCCGACAATGTCGGCGACAATGTCGGTGACTGCGCCGGCATGGCGGCCGACCTGTTCGAGACCTATGCGGTGACGCTGGTCGCCACGATGGTTCTGGCGGCGATCTTCTTCGCAGGGCAGGCCTCGCTCGGCGCGATGATGCTCTACCCGATGGCGATCGGCGCAGCCTGCATCGTGACCTCGATCATCGGCACCTTCTTCGTCAAGCTCGGCGCCAACCAGTCGATCATGGGCGCGCTCTACAAGGGCTTCATCGCCACCGGCGTGCTATCGATCGGCGCGATTGCGGCCGTCAACCAGTGGATGTTCGGCGGCTTCTCGGCCTCCTTCACCACGGTCCAGGGCGTCACCTTCACCTCGGGCGGGCTCTTCGCCTGCGCGCTGGTCGGCCTCGCCGTGACGCTGCTGATCGTCGTGATCACCGAATACTACACCGGCACCGGCAAGCGCCCGGTCGTCTCGATCGCCCAGGCCTCGGTCACCGGACACGGCACCAACGTCATCCAGGGCCTCGCGGTCTCTCTGGAATCGACCGCGCTGCCGACGATCGTGATCATCGCCGGCATCATCGTCGCCTATGGCCTCGCCGGCCTTTTCGGCATCGCCATCGCCACCACCGCCATGCTGGCGCTGGCGGGCGTCGTCGTGGCGCTCGACGCCTTCGGCCCGGTCACCGACAATGCCGGCGGCATCGCCGAGATGGCCGGCCTGCCCAAGGAGGTCCGCCACTCCACCGACGCGCTCGACGCCGTCGGCAATACCACCAAGGCGATCACCAAGGGCTATGCGATCGGCTCGGCCGGCCTCGGCGCGCTGGTGCTCTTCGCGGCTTACACCTCGGACCTCAACTTCTTCGTCGCCGAGGCCAACAAGGCGGGCGCGACCTCGTTCCAGTACTTCAAGGGCGTGGTCGTCGATTTCTCGCTGTCCAACCCTTACGTCGTCGTCGGCCTGCTGCTCGGCGGCCTGATCCCCTTCCTCTTCGCCGGCATGGGCATGACGGCGGTGGGACGCGCGGCGGGCTCCGTCGTCGAGGAGGTCCGGCGCCAGTTCAAGGAGAAGCCCGGCATCATGGACGGCACCGAGCGGCCCGATTACGGCCGGGCCGTCGACATGCTGACGCGGGCGGCGATCAAGGAGATGATCGTGCCGTCGCTGCTCCCGGTGCTCGCGCCGATCGTGACCTTCTTCGCGATCAACGCCATCGCCGGCAAGAACCAGGCCTTCGCGGCGGTCGGCGCCATGCTGATGGGCGTCATCGTCACCGGCATCTTCGTCGCGATCTCGATGACCTCGGGCGGCGGCGCCTGGGACAACGCCAAGAAGTCCTTCGAGGACGGCTTCGTCGACAAGGACGGGGTGCGCCACATGAAGGGCTCCGAGGCGCACAAGGCCTCGGTCACCGGCGATACCGTCGGCGACCCCTACAAGGACACGGCGGGCCCCGCCGTGAACCCGGCGATCAAGATCACCAACATCATCGCGCTGCTGTTGCTGGCGATCCTGGCTCATAGCTGAGCCGCGCGGCCCATCGTGATGACACCGACCCCGCGGAGCGATCCGCGGGGTTTTTCATGTTGCGTCTACCGGTTGGCTGTCACGCAGCGACCGGTTCGCCCCAAACAACAAAACCTGCGGGGCAGGCCGCGGGTTTTGTCTCGTCAAGTCCGGTGGAAGAGGCTCACGCCCCCAGCGGGTTGAAGCGGGTCACGCCGCGGAAGAGGTTGCGCAGGAAGCTCTGCTCCTCGCCGCCGGTCGCGGTGGTGCGGCTGATGAAGTCGAAGATGACGCCGTCCTGCAGGCCGTAATTGGCGATGCGCTCGACCTTGAAGCCCTTGTTGAAATAGACCACCAGCACCGTCTGGTCGACGACCGAGAGATCCTGGAACTGGAAGCGCCGGCGTACGGTCTGGCTGATGTAGTAGAAGGTCCGGTTCCCGACCGTCGAGGTCGTCGACGGCGTACCCAGGATCGACAGCACCTGCTGCACGTCCATGCCGACCTTGATCTGCGCGATCAGCGCGTCGTCGGCGACGAAGCCGCGCTTGAACTCCTCGTTCATCCCCGCCGAGGTGGCGAGCTTGAAGCCGCCGGCATTGGGGCCGCAGGCGCCCAGCGCCAGGGATGTCGTCGCGAGGAGGCCGATGAGGGCGGTGCGGCGGGAGACGGCGATCATGCGGAGGGCATCCAGTGGCGCTGCGGCAATGGGCCGAGGCCCGGGCCGCTTGTCAAACGGGTGAGGGTTGGCGTAACGCCCGAGCATGGCTTTGGCAAGGCGACGGACCTCTTCCGCGCCGCCGGCCAGGGATCGCAACGTCATGTTCGGATGGTTCGGCAAGCGCGAGAGCAGGACGGCGCCGGTCGATGCGGTCTTCGCCCGCATCGCCGAGGCGTCGCGCCGCCCCGCGCTCTATCTCCAGGGCGGCATCCCGGACAGCTTCGAGGGCCGCTTCGAATCGCTGACCCTGCATGTCTTCCTCGTCCTGCGCCGCCTGCGCGAGCTGCCCGCGCCGGCCGATGACCTGGCGCAGGATTTGGTCGATGCCAATTTCGCCTATCTCGAACTGGGCGTCCGCAATGGCGGCGTCAGCGACATCGCCGTGCCCAAGCGCATGAAGAAGATCGGCCAGATGTTCTATGGCCGCGTCCAGGCCTATGAGGCGGCGCTGGTTTCGCCCGAGCCATCCGCGCTCGACGAAGCCCTGCAGCGCAACGCGACCGCCGAGCGCGGCGGGGCGGCCTATCTCGCCACCTATGCCCGCAGCATCCAGGCCCGACTGGCGACGCTCGATATCGACGGTGTGCTGAACCACCCGGAGCCGTTTCCGCCGCCGGCGGAGGAGAATGCGTGATGACGTCCGAAGCCCTGCCGCCCCTTCCGTTGAGCCGGCCCGTCCGCGTCGACGCGATCAAGCTGCGCGGTACGCCGTTCGCGCTCGAAGCCGAGCCGCAGGAGAAGGCCGGCATCGCGACCATGCTCGATCTGCCCTCCGTCGAATCGCTCGAGGCGCGCTACATGTTGTCGCGCAGCGGCGAGCGCGTGAAGCTCGAGGGCACGATCAAGGCCGCCTTCCACCAGACCTGCACGGTCACGCTCGATCCGTTTCCGGTGACGCTGGAGGTGCCGCTGAAGCTCGATTTCGCGCCCGAGGAACCGGCCGAGCCGCGCCGGCGCGCCGCCGCCGACGACTCGGGCGAGATCGATATCGAGGTGCGGCTCAACGAGGACGATCCGCCCGAGCCCATCGTCGACGGCGCGATCGATCTCGGCGCCGTGACGCTCGAATTCCTCGCGCTGGCGCTCGATCCCTATCCCCGCAAGCCCGGGGCGGTTTTCGCAGAGCCTGCCCCGGAAGAGCCGCCGGAATCGCCGTTCGCCAAGCTGGCGCGGCTCAAGCGCGACAGCTGACGGCCCGTTCCCCCTCTCTGGAAGCTTGCGGCGGGCGCCCAAGTCGCTATTGTCCCGCCCGCATCGAGCCGCCCCGGACTGAAGGTCGGCCGCTCCTGGGATCAACCATCACTCCATGACACGACCGGTTACAATCGCGCTCGATGCGATGGGCGGAGACCATGGCCCTGCCATCGTCATCCCCGGCGCCGCGCTGACGCTGGAGCGTCGGCCCGATGCGCGTTTCGTCGTCTTCGGGGACGAGGGCGAAGTCCTGCCGCTGCTCGACCAGCACCCTGCTTTGAAGGCCGTCACCACCTTCCACCACACCGAGGTCTCGGTGAAGATGGACGACAAGCCGAGCCAGGCGCTGCGCTACGGCCGCTACAAATCCTCGATGTGGCGCGCCATCGACGCCACCAAGACCGGCGAGGCCGACGTCACGGTCTCGGCCGGCAACACCGGCGCGCTGATGGCGATGTCGAAATTCTGCCTGAAGTCGATGCCCGAGGTCGACCGGCCGGCGATCGCCTGCCTCTGGCCGACGGTGCGCGGCGAGAGCGTCGTGCTCGATGTCGGGGCGACCATCGGCGCCGATGCCCGCCATCTCGTCGATCTCGCCGTGATGGGCGCAGCCATGGCCCGCGTGATCTTCGATCTCGACCGCCCGACGGTCGGCCTGCTGAATGTCGGTGTCGAGGAGATCAAGGGCGTCGAGGCGGTCAAGGAGGCGGGGCGCATCCTGCGCGAGCTGAACCTGCCGCATCTCAGCTATCACGGCTTCGTCGAGGGCGACGATCTCGGCAAGGGCACGGTCGATGTCGTCGTCACCGAAGGCTTCACCGGAAACATCGCGCTGAAGACGGCCGAGGGGACCGCCCGCCAGATCAGCTCCTATCTGAAGGCTGCGATGGGTCGCTCGCTGATGGCCAAGATCGGCTATCTCTTTGCGCGCGGCGCCTTCGCCGCCCTGAAGGACAAGATGGATCCGCGCAAGGTCAATGGCGGCGTGTTCCTCGGCCTCGAGGGGATCGTCATCAAGAGCCATGGCGGCACCGACGCCGTCGGCTTCGCCAGCGCCACCGAGCTCGGCTACGAAATGGCCCGGGAGAACCTGATGGCCAAGGTCCGCGAAATGGTCGCGGCATCGGCCCGCCAGGAAGCGTCCGCGCGCCAGGAGGCGTCCGCCCAGCAGGAGGCCGCGGCACGGTCAGCCGCGGCCCATTGAGGACACCGGTTTGTCGATTTTGCGTTCATGTATCGCGGGCTGCGGCTCCTATCTGCCCGCGCGCATCGTCACCAATGCCGAACTCGCCCAGCGCGTCGACACCACCGACGAGTGGATCATCCAGCGCACCGGCATTCGTCAGCGCCATGTCGCGGCCGAGGACGAGACGACCTCGATCATCGGGCTGAAGGCCGCGCAGGCGGCGCTGGCCGATGCCGGCATGGAGCCGGCCGAGATCGACCTGATCATCGTCGCGACCGCGACGCCCGACCACACCTTTCCCGCGACCGCGACGCAGATCCAGGCCGCGCTCGGCATTGCCGGCGGGGTCGCCTTCGATCTCCAGGCGGTTTGCTCCGGCTTCGTCTTCGCGCTCGCGACGGCGGACAAGTTTCTCAGCACCGGCGCGGCCAAAACCGCGCTCGTGATCGGCGCCGAGACCTTCTCGCGCATCCTCGACTGGGAGGACCGCACCACCTGCGTGCTCTTCGGCGACGGGGCGGGGGCGGTCGTGCTCAGGGCCGAGCCGGGCGAGGGCACGCTGGCCGATCGCGGCGTGCTCGCGACGCATATCCGCTCCGACGGCCGCTACAAGGACAAGCTCTATGTCGATGGCGGGCCGGGCTCGACCAAGACGGTCGGCTTCCTGCGCATGGAAGGCAAGGAGGTCTTCCGCCACGCGGTCCAGAACCTCGCCGACACGGTGCGCCACACCTTCGCGGAGACCGGGCTGAGCGGCGCCGACATCGACTGGTTCGTGCCGCACCAGGCCAATCGGCGCATCATCGACGCCACCGCCGACAAGCTCGGCATCGGCCATGACCGCGTCGTCGTCACGGTCGACCGGCACGGCAACACCTCGGCGGCCTCGATCCCGCTGGCTTTGTCCGAGGCGCATCGCGACGGCCGCATCCGCCGCGGGCAGCTCGTTCTGATCGAGGCCATGGGCGGCGGTTTCACCTGGGGGTCGGCCTTGATCCGGTGGTGACCAACGACAGCGAGAAAACTGTCATATTTTCCGGATTTTCTCGCGGTTTCAGCTGAATTTCAGCGTCACGGCGTTTCGGCGCCTGTTCGAGCATTGACCCGGCTGCGGGCTGCGCCTAGCGTTCATCGTCCGGAATGGCGAAAGGCAGGTGGCAGACCCGCCGGCCGAGATAACGCCTTGGAGGATGTGGATGGCGGGGCACACGGTTACGCGGGCGGACCTCTGCGAGGCGGTGTATCAGAAGATCGGCCTCTCGCGGACGGAGTCGTCCAAGCTCGTCGAGGCGGTGCTCGACGAGATCTGCGACGCGGTGGCGCGCGGCGAGAACGTCAAGCTCTCTTCCTTCGGTTCCTTCGTCGTGCGCGACAAGGGCGAGCGAATCGGGCGTAATCCCAAGACGGGCGTGGAAGTGCCGATCGAGCCGCGCCGCGTGATGGTGTTCAAGCCTTCGAATGTGATGAAGGCGCGGATCAACGGACAGACGAGCGAGAGCGAAGACGCGTGAGCCGAAATCAGTGAGCCTGGAGTTCCACACCGGCGAGACAGAGGCCGACATGGACACCAAGAGCCCGGATGCCTTCCGCACCATCAGCGAGGTCGCTGAAGACCTCGATATTCCCCAGCATGTCCTGCGCTTCTGGGAGACGCGCTTTCCCCAGATCAAGCCGCTGAAGCGCGGCGGCGGCCGGCGCTATTATCGCCCGGACGATGTCGCCCTGCTCAAGGGCATCCGCCGCCTGCTCTACGGCGAGGGCTACACGATCAAGGGCCTGCAGCGGATCCTGAAGGAACAGGGGCCTCGCCATGTCCAGGCCATCGGCCGCGGTGCGCCGATCGGGCCGCCGCCGGCGGGAGCCGCCAAGGCGCGCGAAGGCGTCGGAGCTCAAGCGGCGCAGCCCGGCCGCGCGCCGGTACCGCCCGGGCTCGACGACATCACCCTGCTCACCGCCGTCCTGGCCGAACTCGGCGAGTGCAAGCGCATCCTCGACCGCGCTTTGCAGCCGCCGGCGGAACTCGCCTGACGCCGCCGGTTGAAAGCGCCTGGCCCCTGTCCTAGATCGGGAGCGGGGACGACCCCGGCGCGACGGCGCCTGTCTGGTCCGGCGTGGACGACCTCGCCATTTCGACGCGGAGCGCCGTCATGGCCTGGCTCTATCTTTTCATCGCGGGTCTGTTCGAGGTCGGTTGGGCGATCGGCCTGAAATATACGCAGGGCTTCACCCGCCTCGTTCCAACCGTGCTGACGCTCGCCAGCATGGCGGTCAGCCTCGGCCTGCTCGGGCTGGCGCTCAAGAGCCTCCCGGTCGGCACCGCCTATGCGGTCTGGACCGGCATCGGCACGGTCGGCACGGCCATCCTCGGCATCGTCCTGCTCGGCGAGCCTGCGACGGCGCTACGGCTGGCCTGCATCGGTCTGATCGTGGCGGGCATCGTCGGTCTCAAGCTCGTCGCCTGAGCGCGCGGCATCACTGCCGGCGCCACTCCGCCGGCCAGTAGCCGCCACGCTCAAGCGCGACGATGAGGACGATGACCGCGAGCGTCACCGCCAGCGTCATCAGCCGGGCGTTCCAGGGCGTGCCGCGGCCGATCAGCCAGATCAGCGTCAGGCCGATCATCAGGGGTATGATCATCTCCATGGCGGGAGCCTAGAGGAAGCAGCCGCGCCGCGAAACCCGGGCCGCACCGCCTGGGGGCCTCCGCGAGCGGAACACATGGCCGGCGCGCACGTTCGTTCGACAGGAGCGGCGCATCCGGTGCCCGGCGGCGCCGCACGCTCTTTCCGACGATCCCGAAACCGCAGGAGACCGCCATGGGACTGTTTTCCAAGGACATCAAGACGATGGACGACCTCTTCGTCCATCAGCTCCAGGACATCTACTACGCCGAGAAGCAGATCCATAAGGCGCTGCCGAAGATGATCGAGAAGGCGACGGATCCGACCCTCAAGCAGGGGCTGACGGCGCACCGCACCGAGACCGAAGGCCATATCGCCCGGCTCGAGCAGGTCTTCAAGCAGCATGGCGCCGAGGTGAAGGCGGTCGACTGCCCGGCCATCGACGGCATCCTGAAGGAGGCCGACGAGGTCGTGGGCGAGGTCGCCGACAAGCGGGTGCTCGACGCCGCCATCGTCGCCGCCGCGCAGGCGGTCGAGCATTACGAGATCACGCGCTACGGCACGCTGACGGCCTGGGCCAAGCAGCTCGGCCGCGAGGACTGTGCCGCCCTGCTGCAGCAGAACCTCGACGAGGAACATGCTGCCGACGAGAAGCTGACCAAGCTCGCCGAGACCGGGATCAACCGCAAGGCGGCCTGATCCGGCTCTTGCCGACCTCGGAACGACCCGCGACGGAACCCCGTCGCGGGTCGTTCCGCGTCAGGTCGGATTGCCCGGATCGCCGGGCGGCACCTTCGGTGGCTTGTCTCCGAAGCGGCCGCGCGCCCAGTAGCCGGCCAAGGCGAGGCCGGGCGGGATCGACAGCAGCAGAAGCCAGGTCAGGCCGTTCAGCTCGCCGCTCATGCCGCCGGAGCCTGCGAACCGTGCTCGCCGTCTGCATGGCGCGGCGACAGCGGGAACTCTCCTTCGATGAGCGGCTTCATCCGCCCGAGCTCGCCGGCCATGTAGTCGAGAAAGAGGCGCACGCGGGGCGAATGGCGCAGATCCGGATGGGTCAGCAGCCAGAGATCGGCACCGAGCCCGTCATCGGGCGGGGCCAGCCGCGTCAGAGCCGGCTTCCGGTCGGCGATGAAGCAGGGCAGGAAGCCGATGCCGATGCCGGCCTCGACGGCTTCCGCCTGTCCCAGCACCGTATTGACCTTGTAGACGATCCGCTCCGGCGCGACATGTTGCGCCAGATAGCGTACGGCCTTCAGCCCGGAGAAGCTGTCGCCCAGCGAGACCCAGGCGCGCTGCCAGAGGCTTTCGATGGGGACGGGCTCGGCGCCGGTGAAATCGACGGCTCGGCCATAAAGCGCCCAGGCGATCCGGGCCGCCTTCCGGCCGACCAGCGTCTCCGGCGGATTGTCGGTAGCGCGGATGGCGACATCGGCATCGCGCTTCGAGAGGTTCAGCGCCTGGTTGCTGAGCAGCACGTCGAGCCGGATGTCGGGACACTGGCCGAGGAAACCGGCGAAGACGGGCGTCAGCAGGTCGACCAGCAGCGTGTCATTGGTGGTGACGCGCAGATCGCCCGCGGGCTTGATCTCCTGGCCGGCGAGCTTGAGGGCGAAGGCGCTGATGTCGCTGTCGACGCGCTCGGCGAGCTGCGCCATCTCATCGCCGGCCGGCGTCGCGACATAGCCGCTGCGATGGCGCTCGAAGAGCCTGACGCCGAGCGCCTGCTCGATCTGGCCGAGACGTCGGAACACGGTCGAATGGTTGAGGCCGAGCGCAGCGGCGGCAGCCGGGAGGGCGCGGCGCTCCGCGATCGCCTTGATCAGGCGGAAATCGTCCCAGGCGAGGGTCTGCGGGCCGGTGCGCGGGCCGGCGGCGGAGGGGGACTTGGCGGAGGGGGGCTTGGCGAAAGCAGGCATCGCCGCACTCTCCGACAGGACATCGCCGCCTTCAAGGCCGGGAGGCCTTGAAGGCGGCGAGGGGTTCGCGGCGGGCGGCGTCAGGCGGCGGCGGGGGTGCCGAGGGCCGGCAGCCGGGCAGACTTCAGGGCCAGCGCGCCGTCGCCGAGCAGGCCATGGGCGAGGGCGGTCAGGGCCAGGAAGGCCGGATATTCCCAGCCGCCATTCGGCGCATTGAAGACCCAGCCATTCGGAGCGTGGACGAAGAGTGCGCCGAGCAGGATCGGCAGCAGCAGCAGCGAGACATAGCGGCCGTAGAAGCCGACGAGGATCGCGAGGCCGCCGATGAGTTCGGCCAGGATGATCGGCCAGGCGAGGAACGATGGCAGGCCGACCTGCCCGAGGAAGCCGGCGAAACCGGCCGGGGTGAAGATCGCGATCTTCAGATAGGCATGGGCGATGAACATCAGGCCGAGCGCGATGCGAAGGCCGAGCGCGGCATAGGGAGCGAGGCGTGTGTCGATCATGGGGGCAGTCTCCTGAACGGGACCGGGCTGGTCTCGCCCCAAGAGATCGCTCTCGCATCGACGCAATGCAAATGGCTTGATCTCAATGTCGACATTGCGAATGAGCAATGGTGTTGCGCTGGCTTTTCGGCGCCGTCGGTCCAATCTCAGCGGCAACGGGGCGCCGCCCCGGTTCGAAAGGACCACCGCCATGCAGATCAACGGCATTCATCACGTCACGGCGATCGCCGGTCCGGCCCGCCGCAATCTCGAGTTCTATGGCCGCGTGCTCGGCCTGCGCCTCGTCAAGAAGACCGTCAATTTCGACGATCCGGGCACCTATCACCTCTATTACGGTGATGCCGCCGCGGCGCCGGGCTCGATCCTGACCTTCTTCCCCTGGGAGCATGCGGCTCAGGGCCGCCTCGGTGTCGGCGAGACGCAGGAGACGGTCTTCCGCGTGCCGGAGGGCGCGATCGGCTACTGGGCCCATCGCCTCGTCGAGCACGGCGTGCCCCATGACGTGCCGGTGAAGCGCTTCGGCGAAACCGTGCTGGCCTTCCGCGATCCCGACGGGATGCGGCTTTCGGTCGTCGGTGTGCCCGGCATCGAGGCCGAGCCTGCCTGGGCCGAGGGCGGCATCCCGGTCGAGCATGCGATCCGTGGTTTCCACGGCGTCAGCCTGCTCGTCGCCGATGCGGCGCCGACCGGGGCGATCCTCAGCGATGTCTTCGGGTTCCGCGAGATCGGTCGCGAGGAGACGCTGGTGCGCTACCGCGCTGACGGCGCGCCGATGGGCGATGTCGTCGACCTCCGCGTCGCCGGCGGCTTCCTGCCGGCGCGGCAGGGCGCGGGCTCGGTTCACCACATCGCCTTCCGCGCGGCCGACGACGCGGCGCAGGAGGAGATGGTCCGCAAGCTCGCGGAGAACCACGGCATCCGCACGACGGAGCAGCGCGACCGGAACTATTTCCGCTCCGTCTACTTCCGCGAGCCCGGCCATGTGCTCTTCGAGATCGCGACCGACGTGCCGGGCTTCGCCGTGGACGAGCCGGCCGACAGCCTCGGCCAGGCGCTGAAGCTGCCGCCGGGTCTCGAGGCGCAGCGTGCCCGCATCGAGGCCGTGCTGCCCGCTCTCGCCTGATCGCCACCCTGCTCCGCCTTCGGGCGGGGCAGGGCGGTGTCACCGCTCTCGAAAGGAGGATGTCCGATGGACACCACCGCCACCACCGACTTCGTCCACATCTACGAGCCCGGCTCCGATGCCGCCCGGTCGCCGCTCCTCCTGCTGCATGGCACCGGCGGCGACGAGCGCGACCTGCTCGGCCTCGGCCGGGCGGTGGCGCCAGGCGCGACCCTACTCTCGCCGCGCGGCAAGGTGCTCGAAGGCCCGATGCCGCGCTTCTTCCGGCGTTTGTCCGAGGGCGTGTTCGACGAGGACGACCTGCATCGGCGCACCCATGAACTCGCCGATTTCGTCGAGACGGCGCGGGAGCGCTACGGCCTCGCCCAGCCGGTCGCGCTCGGCTTTTCGAACGGCGCCAACATCGCAGCCAGCCTTCTGCTGCTGCGGCCGCAGGTGCTGGCCGGAGCGGCGCTGCTGCGGGCGATGTCGCCTTTCGCGGAGCCGCCCGAGGCGGATCTCAGCGGCAAGCGGGTGCTGATCCTCTCCGGTGCGATGGACCCGATCGTTCCGGCCGCCGATGTCGGGCGGCTAGCCAGGACGCTGTCGGACAATGGGGCGAGCGTCGATCATCGCACGCTGCCGGCGGGCCATGGCCTGTCCCAGGCGGACATCAACCTGCTCGCAGGCTGGTTTGCCGCCTGAGCGGCGAGCGCGACGACAAAGGGCGGCGTCGCGCGCCGCCCTTGATCGCTCAGGCCGACGGCGCCGCCGCCTTGCGCCGCGGCGTCTTCGGCGCGGGCGGTGCCGGCGGCGGCTCGGCGGCCTGCTTGGCCAGCCGCTGGGCGCGCAGCGCCTCGATCTTCTTGCGAGCGGCAGCCTCCTCGGCGGCGATGCGTCCGCTCGACTTCTGCTTCTCGCGCGGTGCCTCCTGCACGGTGTTGACGTCGTGCCAGGCGCGCGGTCCCCGGTTGTCCCCTACCATCGTTCTCGTCCTTCTCTCGCACGCTGATGGCAGAGCTTACCTGCGATTGCGTCGGGATACGAGCGACGTCGCAGGGTTTTGACGGCAGAGGCCCTGAAAACTCGGCTTAGTTCAGCAGTGGCAACGCGATCGCCATGGCGATCGTCAGCACCATGACCATCCGCAGCAGGACCGCTTTTTGGCCTGAGACGCCAAACGAGACGGAACGCGGGGACGCAGGCATGGCGACGGGCTCCGGCGAAGCAGAGCGCTAACGTTTCGTCATTTCCATGACGCTGCAAGAGCAGGGTCGCTGCGAGCCTGTGGACAAACCGGATCACGGCCGACCGCGAGGAGGGGGAAGCGGATCGGCAAAAAATGGTCGGAGCGAGAGGATTCGAACCTCCGACCCCTTGTCCCCCAGACAAGTGCGCTAACCGGGCTGCGCTACGCTCCGACGGGTCGGCTTATAGTGGCGGTGTTCCGCGGATGCAATCCGCTTGCGTCGGTTGTTTTGGGGCGCGACCCGTCATTCGTTCCGCACCTTTGCCGAGGCTGGCCGAAACCGGCCGATGTCAGGGCCCATTAACTGTCGAAACACTCGGTGATTGCGGTTATCGGGGCAGATCAGCATTGTTTTGAGCGTTCCCCAAGGGTCGAGCAGGCGGAGAAGACCATGTCACTGGCGACTGTCACGGCCGATCCGATCCGGCCTGCTTCGCGCGCTCATGCGAACCCGAACCGGTCCGTCGAGGGCTTTTTCCGTGAACTCGCGCCCGACTGGCATTCGCAATGGGCCTGGGACCATTACGAGCCGACGATTCTCAACCTTGCGCGGCAGTTCGGCCTGCGCCGTGTCTGCGAGATCGGCGGAGGCCGCGATCCGCTCTTTACCGCCGAGCAGGCGGCCGGCCATGGCATCGACCTCATCGTCAACGACATCGACGCGGGCGAACTCGCATTGACGCCGGCGGGCCTGAAGACGGCGCGCTTCGACATTGCGGGCGATCTTTCCGAACCGGACATCGCTCGCGGCGGCTATGATCTGATGGTCTCGCGCATGGTCTTCGAGCATGTCGAGGATGTCGAGCGCGCCTGGACCAACATCCACGCTCTGCTGGCGCCGGGCGGCGTTGCGCTCGCCTTCTTCCCGACGCTCTGGGCCCCGGTCTTCGCGCTCAACCATCTGCTGCCGGAGAAGGCCTCGCGCGCCATCGTCCACGCGCTCTTCCCGCTGCGCCGGGACGGCGGCGGCGATCCCAAGTTTCCCGCCCATTACGACTGGTGCCGCGGCAGCCGGGCGACGCTCGCGCCGATGCTGAACCGCGCCGGCTTCACCGACATCCACATTCAGCGCTTCTGGGGACACGGCTATTTCGACCGGATGCCCGGGCTGAAGCAGATCGACCACGGCTTCAACGCGCTGGCGGCGAAGATCGGCTGGGATTTCGTGACGACCTACGCTTATGTCGTCGTGCGCAAGGATCGCGGCTGAGGCGCCGTCTGCGGCGCGGCGGGGAGGGCGGCGAGCCCCCAGACGAGACCCAGCATCAGATACATATGACGCCAATGGTCGGTATCGATCTGCATCCCCTGCAGGATCGTGACGAACAGCACCGACCACAGCGCGATGGCATGGGTCTGGCGCGGCGTGCGCTGGAACACCAGCCGCCAGCCGACGAGGCAGGTTGCCGCCATCAGCGCCAGCCAGGAGAAGCCGCCGAGCCAGCCATAGGAGGCGAAGGCGTTGATGTAGACGTTGTGCGGGTCCTCCGGAAACAGCCAGCGGAAGCGCAGCGGCCCGAAGCCGTTGGGCTCGTCCAGCAGCAGCGGAATCGAGCGCAGCTGGTTGCCGAAGCGGCCCGTGACGCCGCCGTCGTAATCCTGCACGAGGTTGGCGCGCACCTCGAAGACGCTGCGAATGTTCTCGAAGGACAGTGCGAAGAGCAGGGCGACGACCACGAAGCCGAGCGCCAGCAGCGAGAGACCGATGATGCGCGCCCGTCGCGCCGCGCTCGGCGCCGTCAGGAAGGTCAGCGCCACCATCAGCAGCGTGGCGGCCACCAGATTACCCCAGGCGCCGCGCGAGAACGTCAGGAACAGCGCGACCAGCGGCACGCTCATCAGCAGAAGTCCCCGCATCAGGCCGAGCCGGCCGATCAGAACATGCTGGAGCAGATAGACGATCGGCAGCACCAGGAAGGGCCCGAGCACGTTCGGGTCCTTGAAGGTGCCCGAGGCGCGGCCATAGAGCGTGAAGATCGAGCCGAGGCCGGCGATGTCGAAATAGCCGAGGATGCCCGCGAATCCCGCGCCCCAGGCGGCGAACAGATAGCCCCGGCGCAGCGTCTCCAGGCGCCCCACAGGGTCCTCCGCCATGATCCCGGCGAGGAAGACGGCGGTGATCATCAGATAGACCGAGACGGCGGTGAAGCGCACAGCCGCGGCATCGTCCATCCACGGGATCAGCGAGAAGGTGCCGCCGATATTGTAGAGCAGCAGCAGCAGCGCCAGCGGCAGCAGCTTCTGCGAGAAGCGGATCCCCGTCAGCGCGAAGACGAACAGCGCGAGCAGGAACACGACCTCATAGGGCGAGGGCTCGATCAGGGCGAGACCGCTGCAGGCAGTCAGCAGCCAGAGCACGCCGCGCTTCAGCGTCGCATAGGAGATGCGCAGCCGGCCGCGTCGTGCCGGCTCCTGGCCGCTCCTGTCGGCGAGCGCGCTCAATAGGCGTTCTCGCTCTTGGTCATCAGCGAGAAGGGCGTCTTGATCAGGATGTAGAGGTCGAGCAGCACCGACCAGTTCTCGATGTAGTAGAGGTCGTGCTCGACGCGGCGCTGGATCTTGTCCTCGGTGTCGGTCTCGCCGCGCCAGCCATTGACCTGCGCCCAGCCGGTGATGCCGGGCTTGACCTTGTGGCGCGCGAAATAGCCGTCGACCACCTGCTCATAGGCGCGGTTCGAGGCGGTGGCATGCAGCGCATGCGGGCGCGGGCCGACCAGCGAGAGATTGCCCTTGAACACGACGTTGAAGAGCTGGGGCAGCTCGTCGAGCGAGGTCTTGCGGATGAAGCGGCCGACGCGGGTGACGCGCGGATCGTCCTTCGTCACCTGCTTGGCGGCGGTGTGGTCGGTCATCTCGTGATAGAGCGAGCGGAACTTGAAGACCTCGATCTGCTCGTTGTTGAAGCCGTAGCGCTTCTGCCGGAACAGCACCGGCCCCTTCGAATCGAGCTTGATCGCGATCGCCGTCGCCAGCATCACCGGTGACAGCAGGATCAGCGCCAGCGTGCCGACGACCTTATCGAAGGCCCATTTGACGACGATGTCCCAATCGGCGATCGGCCGGTCGAAGACGTCGAGCACCGGCACCGCGCCGAAATAGGAATAGGAGCGCGGCCGGAAGCGCAGCTTCGACATATGCGCCGAGAGCCGGATGTCGATCGGCAGCACCCAGAGCTTGCGCAGCATCGCCAGAAGCCGCGCCTCGGCCGAGATCGGCAGGGTGAAGATCACGAGATCGAGCTTGGTGCGCCGCGCGAACTCGACGAGGTCGTCGATCGTGCCGAGCTTGGGATAGCCCGCGACGAGGTCGGGCGAGCGGTCGTCGTTGCGGTCGTCGAAGACGCCGCAGATGCGCAGGCCCGTGTCGCGCTGCGCCTCTAGCGCCTTGATCAGGGCTTCGCCGCCTTCGCCGCCGCCGACGATGGCAGTGCGTCGCTCGAGCCGCCCCGAGCGCGTCAGATGCCGCACGGCCAGCGTCACCGCCAGACGCTCGCCCAGCAATGCCGCCGCGCCGACGCTGTAGAAGCCCAGCAGCCAGACGCGCGAGACCTGATCGCCGATCTTGAGGAAGAAGAAGGCGGCCAGCGTGATTAGGAACAGCAGGGTCCAGCCGCTGGCGAGCCGCACCGCCATGGCGATGAAGTTCCTGAGCGCACCGACATGGTAGAGATGCAGCGCCTGGAAGGTGGCGAGCGCGCCCACAGCGAGCGCGGGAATCGTGATCTGGTAGGGCAGGATGCTCTCGGTCGTGCCCGCGGCGTAGAGCCAGTAGATCAGGCCGCCGGCCCCCACCACGGCCAGCACGTCGAGCAGGCGAACCAGCCCCTCGATCATCACCGGCGACAGCGTCGGCTTGACCGGGATCGCGGCAATGCGCTCGGCCAGAGGATGGAACACGCGTGTCCCGCTTCGGGCCGGCCCGAACATGTCGGGCGTCGCCGAGGCGGCGGCATCCGCCTTCATCAGGTCGCGGACATCGAAGGCACCCATGACGTCACATCCCCGTCGCGGTCGGCACCGCCGGACGCGATCTTCGCCGGCCCGCCGATCTTGCCGCTGGCCTACCGGAAAATGCTCACGGAAGGCTTAATCGGACGCATCGCTGTTTCCCGGAGCGTGGTCAGGAAGGCGGGCTGCGGGAGGCCATCCCGCGGGCCTCGCTTTTCGCCGGCTTGGGAAAGCCGGAATTGTCTTGGTCTGACAAGGTATTGATCCAGGTTTTGAGCCGACGAAATGCCTTCGATCCAGACTGGGTTCGGTGCCTGTAAAGTGATGAAAGGTTGACGAAATGCAATCGCGAGGCTATATCCAACTGTGATGAGTGTCTGAGAAGCATATTTCTAGGCGATTGCCGCTGCAGCCTGAGTGCTGATGGCGCGCCCGTCGCTGTGATGCCTTGCGGTTATCCTGCGGTGGCCTGTTCTTCCGGACGCTGATTTCAAACCCGAACTTTTGCCGATCTTCCGGCCTCGCCCCCGCGATGGCCGCCGCCCGATCGGCCCGTGTGCTTCATGTCTTCCCATTGGTTCTTCCTGCTCGCGGCCATCGCCGTCGAGATCGTCGCGACGGCCGCGCTGAAATCCGTCGTGTCCGAATCCTGGCTGGTCGCGTTCCTGCCACTCCTTCTCATCGGTCTCTCCTTCGCGCTGCTCAGCGTCGCTCTGCGGGTCATCCCGCTCGCCGTCGCCTATGCGGTCTGGGAGGGCTTGGGCATCGTCGGCATCGCCTTGATCGGCCATCTCCTCTTCGGCGAGCATCTCACGCCGGGGCGCGTCGCAGCCCTGGCCGCGATCCTCGCCGGCATCCTGCTGCTCGAGCGCGGCGTCGGCGAAAGTCCCGATGCCGCTGCGCCGCACCAGGGGAGGCTCGCATGACCTCCGCCCTGTTGCCGCAATGGCTGGCCATCGCGTGGCTCGCTCTGGCGGTGGTCCTCGAAGTTGCCGGGTCCTGCCTGCTCAAGCTGTCGGACGGGCTGCGCCGGCGTCTCCCGGGAGCGATCGGTATCCTGCTGGTCATCGGGGCCTTCGCCGCTCTCGCCCAGGCGATCCGCGGCATGGACCTCTCGGTGGCCTACGCCGTCTGGGGCGGAGCGGGGCTGGTGATCACCGCCCTCGTCGGCGCCTTAGCCTTCGGCCAGCGCATCAGGCCGAGCGGCTGGGCCGGGATCGTTCTGGTCGTGGTCGGCGTCGTCGCACTGAAATCGCTCTGACGGCTCAGCCGCCTGCGCGTTTCGCCAGCGCGTCGCGATAGGCGTCGAGCACGCCGTCGATCATCGGCGCGAGACGGAAATTCTCGCGCACATGCGCCGCGAGATCGGCGGCCTCGGCCGCGCGATCGGCTTCCGGCGCTGCCAGCAGCTTGGCGATCGCCGCCGCGAGGATGGGGGCGTCGTCGGGCGGGATCAGCCGGTGGCGATGGCGTGGTCCGTAGATCTCGTTGATGCCGCCGACATCGGTGGCGACGAGCGGCTGCGCCGCCGCCGCCGCCTCCAGCACGACATAGGGCAGCGATTCCGCCCGCGACGGCACCACCATGACGCGCGCGCGAGACAGCGCCTGCCGGATCGGACCGGGCGGCTCGAACACGCATTGCGCAGCGACGCCGCGGGCGATGGTCAGCGAGCGCAGTTCCGCCTCGTCGGGCCCCGAGCCGACGATCAGGATGCGCGGCGTCAGCCTGTCCCGCGTCTTCAGCAGGCCGAGCGCTTCGATCAGCGTGTCGATGCCCTTGGCCGAGCGCAACTCCCCGAGATAGACGAGGTCGAAGGCCGCCTCGCTGTGGTCGATCGGCTCGAATTCGGGGTCGGACACGCCGTTGAGGACGATGCGGTGGTCCGTCCTGGGTTCGTGGCCGATAGAGGCCTCGAAGCGCCCGGCGATGAAGCGGCTCTCGAACAGGAAGATGTCTGTGGCGCGTTCGAGCAGCCGCTCGACCGCCATGTAGACCTTATGCTCGGTACTCCCGGGCTTGTAGTTGAAGCTGCCGCCATGAGGCGTATAGGCGGTGATGTAGCGCCGCCCGGGGCTGATGAGCGCAGGCATTCGCCCATAGACCCCGCCCTTGGAACCGTGGCAGTGCACCACGTCCGGCGCCAGCTCGCGGCGCAGTGCGATGGCGGAGAACTGCGCGCGCGCATCGGTGAGGCTCGGATAGCGCGACATCGGCACGCGTGTGATGCCCAGCGAGAGCCGGCCCGACAACTCGGCGAAAACCGCGTCGGCGCGTGTCCCGCCCGTGCTGGCATCGCAGAAGATGCCGACCTCATGGCCTCGCTCCGCCTGGCCGCGGGCGAGGTCGAGGACATGCCGGAACAGTCCGCCGAGCGGCGCCCGGAAGACGTGAAGGATCCGCAGCCGCGCGGCATCCGTCATCGGGGTTCTCCGCGCAGGCTCAGAACCAGCGTTCCTTGATCACGATCGTGTCGCCCGGCTGCACCGGATAGGTGATCGGGACGCTCGCGGTCACGAGCCGGTCGTCGATCTGCCGGGTCACCTCCGCGCTGCTGCGCTGGCCGCGAGGGGTGAAGCCGCCCGCGATCGCCACCGCGGTCTGCACGGTCATGCCGTGGACGTAGGGAAACTGGCCCGAATTGGTGACTTCGCCGAGGACGAAGAAAGGTCGGTAGGTGTCGACCTCGACCGAGACCTTGGGCTCGCGCAGGAAGCCGGCGCGCAGCTTGCCCTCGATCGCCCGTTCGAGCTGCTGCGTGGTCCGGCCCTGCGCCTCGACGGTGTCGATCAGCGGCATCGCGATCCGGCCCGAGCCATCGACGGCATAGATGTTCGAGAGATTGTCCTGTCCGAAGACGATGATGCGCAGCCGGTCGCCGCTGGCGAGGCGGTAGGGGCCGGCAGGCTGGGCCAGGGCGTATTCCGAAGGGCCGACGCGCGGCGCGCAGGCGCCGGCCGTCATGGCGATGGCCAGTGCGAGAGGGGCGAGACGACGACTCATCACAAGCGATACCCATGCGAAGCTGCGCAAAGCATGGGCGCGATATGGTTAAGAAAAGCTTCCGGGCGAGCGCTTTCGCGCCGCTTCGGGACGAAGGCGCGCGCCGGCGCTTAACCCGGCAATAACCTTACTGCGCTTTCATCCCTTCCGCGTCCTGTCCGGGGCGCGTGCGTTTTGCGTGAATGGATGGGTCATGACCGCTCACACCGAGAGCCTCGTCAGGGATGATCTGCGTGAGCCGGCGGCGCGCGACGACGGTCGCGGCGAGATGCTCGATCTCTCCGCGCTGTGGGAGGCGGTCAAGCGCCGCCGCGGCTGGATCATCGGCCCGACGCTCGCCGTGCTCGGCCTGTCCTTCGTTGCCGTGAACCTGGTCTCGCCGCGTTACACCGGCGAGGCGCGCATCCTGCTCGAGAACCGCGGCACCTTCTTCGCGCTGCCCGGCCAGTCCGCCGATGCTTCGGCCCAGTTCGATTCCGAGGCCGTGCAAAGCCAGGTCCAGATCATCATGTCGCGGGATCTCGCCCGCGAGGCGATCAAGCGCATCGGGCTCGTCGGCAATCCCGAATTCGATTCCGGCGCCGGCGCGCTGAACGCGCTGCGCAAGATCGGCGTCCTTGTCGGGCTCGGCGGCCATCCGGCCGACCGCTCGCCGGAGGATCGGGTGCTGGAGAAGTACTACGACCGGCTGCTGGTCTATCCGGTGGGCCGTTCGCGCATCGTCGCGGTCGAGTTCACCTCGCAGGATCCGGCGCTGGCGGCCAAGGGCGCCAACATCATCGCCAATGTCTATCTCGAGCTGCAGGAGGCGGCGAAGCAGGACTCCGCCCGCAGCGCCTCCTCCTGGCTCTCGACCACGATCGAGCCGCTGCGCCAGCGCGTCACCGAGGCCGAGGCCAAGGTTGAGGCCTTCCGCTCCCGCAACGGGCTGCTCGTCGGCAGCAACAACACCACGATCAACGCCCAGCAGCTCGGTGATCTCTCGGCTCAGCTCTCCGCCGCCCGCAGCCAGCAGGCCGAGGCGCAGGCGAAGGCCGGCCTGATCCGCGAGGCGATCAAGCAGGGCCGCACCTTCGAAATCCCCGACGTCGCCAACAACGAGTTGGTGCGCCGGCTGATCGAACAGCGTGTCAATCTGCGCGCCCAGATCGCGCTCGAATCCCGCAACCTTCTCTCCGAGCATCCTCGCATCAAGGAGCTGAACGCCCAGCTCGCCGATCTCGAGGGCCAGCTCCGCGCCGCGGCCGAACGGGCCGTCCGGACGCTCGAGAACGAGGCCAAGATCGCCGGCCAGCGCGTCGAGAGCTTCACCGCCGCCCTCGACGGCCAGAAGAAGAGCGTCTCGACCGGCAATGACAGCGAGGTGCAGCTGCGCGCGCTGGAGCGCGAGGCGCGCGCGCTGCGCGAACAGCTCGAGCAGTACATGCTGCGCTACCGCGAGGCCGTGGCCCGCGACACCCAGAACGCCACGCCCGCCGATGCCCGCGTCATCTCCCGCGCCATCGAGCCGACCGAGCCGTCCTTCCCGAAGAAGCTGCCGACGGTGCTGGTGGCGACGCTCGCGACCTTCCTGGTCTCGCTGGCGACAGTCGTCTCGCGCGAATTGCTGAACGGGCAGCGCGATGTGCCGGCTTCGGGGTCGCGCCGCACGCCGGGCTGGGTCGGCGGCGGGACCACGGGGGCGCCGCGCCGCGAGGAGCCGCAGACCGACACGAGGCGCGAGCGCGTCGCCGGCCTGCTCACCCATGGCGGGCGGCTGGGCCAGGTCACGATCGATCTCGTCCATCCCGAGCAGACCCTGGCCGATCTCGCCGAGCGCATCGAGGAGCCGGCGCGCGGCATGGCGCCGATGGTGCTCGTGCTCGACGGGGCGGGCGAGGGCGCGACCACCCCGCATGATCTCGCCGATCTGCTCTCCCAGCGCTGCCGCTGCATCATCGTCGATCTCGCGGCCGACGAAGGGCGCAGCCAGCCCGGTTTCTCCGAGCTGCTCGCCGGCGAGGCGTTGTTCTCCGACATCATCACCCGCCAGACCGGCTCGCGGCTGCATCGCATCGGTCCCGGGCGCGCGGGCCGCGACGCGGTCCTGGCGGCGCCCGACCTCGTCGAGGTCGCGCTGGACGCGCTCTGCGAGACCTATGACTGGGTCTTCGTCGCCGCTGCCTCCAACGACGAATCCACGGTGCTCGCGCCGCTGGCGAAGCGCGCCCAGGGCGGGCTCGTCATGGCCGGCCAGCTCGGCAACGGCCATGCCGTCGAGGCGGCCTACCGCCTGGCCGATCTCACCAAGACGCCAGTGACGCTGATCCTCGATGCGCCCGAGCCGGCGCGAATGGGCGAGCTGCGCGAGCGCGACCCCGCGCCGCTCTGACGGCGGCTACTCCTCGGCGGCGGGCTTGCGCCCGCGCCGCAGCCAGCCCGAGATGCGGTGCGCGAGCTTCAGCGCTGTCGGCGAGGCCTTGATGCGTCGCTTGACCTCGCGTTTGGCCCGGCTGAACAGGGCAAACGCCCGTCCCTTGGCCGTCAGCGGCAGGAAGGTATCGACGAGATCGTCGCGTTCGTCGCAGATCGTCGTCTTGTAGCGCGCCTCGCCGACGCCGAGATCGAAGACCGTGACGCCCTCCCGGCATTTCAGCTTGATCAGCTCGACCAGCAGGATCTCGCCCGGGCTGCTCTTGGCGGCCTCGCTGTCCATGTCGAAGGAGGTCGCCATGCCAGAGAAGCGCGCGCCCTGTACGGCGCCGACATAGGTCGCGACCGACTGTCCCCCGACATCGAGGGAATAGAGCTCCAGCGTCGGCGCGGTCTCGCCCTCCGCCCGGGCGCCGCGCTCGATGAAGCGGCGCACCGCGGGCGGTGCGAACGGATCGGCGATGCCCATCATCGCGAAACGCGCCGCCTTCTGGCGCAAGAAGGCGTCGATGACGCGGGCGATTTCCTCCGGCGTCCGGGCCCGCACCACTTCGGAGGGACCATAGGCCTGGAAACGGTTGCGCTTGTTCTTGAGCTTCTTGTGGGCGTGGCTGCTCATCGAGCGCCGCAGCGAACCCTCGGCATCGCCGGGCGTGAGGGCGAGCTTGTAGGCTCCGCTCGGGCTCGGGCCGCCGGCGAGCTGGGCCAGCGGGTTCGGCACACCCTGCCACTGCGTCGGCTGGTTGACGAAGATGAAGGCGTCGAGCCCGCCGATGGCCGCCCCGATCTCGGCCAGCATCAGCCGCGCGGCGGCAGCGTCCAGCCCGGCGGCGAAGGCCGGGTCGTAGAGCCCCATATGATAGTTGGCATGCTTGCCGCCGATGAATTCGGCGAAGCGGATGCCATTGCGGCGCGTGATGACGAGCGGCAGGATCGCCAGCGGTTCGCCGGTCGCGCCGCGCAGCACCGCATGGCGGAACACCATGCGCTCGGCCCGGCCGACCGTTTCCGCGAAGGCGCGCACCCAGCCATGGGCCTGGTAGGGCGTGACCAGGGCGCGCTGCTCGAGCCACTGCCAATCCTCGGCCAGCGCCGCGATGTCCGCGACCACCGACAGGCTGGCCCAGCCTCTCGTGACGCCGGCCTCGCGCGCGACCGGCTGATCGGCGAGGCGAGGGGGGGCGGATGGACTCTGTTCGACGAGCGCTGACATGGATCTGAAAGCCTCGGGAGCAACGGCGATGCCGCCTCCTTAACCCGCTATTGTGAACGGACTGGCCAAGATCGCCCGAGATCGCTCGCGATGGCGCCGCCATCGGACAACAGCGTTAGCGGGCGGTTGCCGCGGAACGGACAGATGAACCTGCGCCACCTTGCCTTCTCCGCCGTCTTCAGGGCGATCGCGGCCACAGGCGCCGACCGCTGGGGCAGGGGCCTCGCGCAGGGCCGCGGCGTCATCCTGACGCTGCATCATGTCCGGCCGCGAGGCGCGGGCGGCTTCCGGCCCAATGGCCTGCTCGAGATCACGCCCGACTTCCTCGACCGCACGCTCGCCCTGATCCGCGCCGAGGGCTATGATCTGGTGTCGCTGGACGAAGCGCTCGTTCGGCTGGCGGCACCGCGCCCGGGCCGCGTCTTCGTCGCGCTGACCTTCGACGACGGCTATCGCGACAATGTCGAGCACGCCTGGCCGGTGCTGGCGAAGCATCACGCGCCGTGGACGCTCTTCGTCACGCCGGGCTTCGCCGACCGCACCGCGCGGCTCTGGTGGCTGGAACTGGAGGAGGCGATCCGCGCGCTGCCGGCGCTCTCGCTTTCCCTGCCAGACGGCCCCTTCACGGCCAGGACGGCCAGCGAAGCCGGCAAGCAGCGCGCTTTTGAGACGCTCTACTGGCGTCTGCGCAAACAGCCGGAAGCGATTCTGCTGTCGGCGATTTCCGATCTCATGGCCCAGGCCGGCATGGATTCCGCCGCGCTCGTGGAGCGCGAATGCCTGCCCTGGGAGACGCTGCGCGCTTTGGCCGGCGCGCCGGGCGTCACCATCGGCGCCCACACGCTGACGCATCCGATGCTGGCCAAGCATGACGAGGCCTTCGCCCACGCCGAGATCACCGAGAGCAGAACCCGGATCGAGGCCGAGCTTGGCCTCCCCATCCGCCACTTCGCCTATCCGGTCGGCGACCCCACCTCGGCCGGTCCGCGGGAGTTCGCCATGGCGAAGGCGGCAGGCTTCGCCAGCGCGGTGACGACGCGGCCGGGCCATCTCTTCGCGGAGCATGCCGACCACCTCCACGCTTTGCCGCGCGTCTCGCTCAACGGGCTGCACCAGAGCGAGGCGGCCGTAAGGGCGCTGCTGTCCGGGTTGCCGTTCTGGCTCTGGAACCGGGGGCGGCGGGTGAACGCCGAATAGCGCCGGACGTCATGGTCGGGCTTGTCCCGACCATCCACGTCTTTGCTGGTCGGGACCTGAGTTCAAGACGTGGATGCTCGCCACAAGGGCGAGCATGACGGGTGCGCGCTTCAGACCCGGTCCTTCCGCTCCATCCACTTGATCAGCGGCAGCAGCGGCAGCACCCAGACCAGGCCGAGCGCGATATAGGCGATCGTCTGGACTAATTTCGGCGCCTCGGTGATGCGCCCCTGCGCCAGCGCCATGGCGACGAGAGCGTAGACGCAGACGAAGACGATGATGACGACGGCGCCGATCAGCTTGCGGTGGGTTTGTCTCATCGGGCGGTCTCGTCCTGGTTCTCGGCGCGGGCGCCGGCCTGCGGCAATGCGGGCGTTGTCGGCTCCCGGCGCGCCGACTATCTGTCACCTGCTCCCGCGCTTGTGAAGCCAATCCGATGCGACCGAAGGCCCCGCTTCCGTGACGATCGCTCTCGACAGACACCCCTCGATCATCCTGCAGGGCGGCCAGCATGCCGGGGTCAGGCGCTGGCTCTGGGCCGTGGCGGCGCTGGTCTTCGTCATGGTCGTCGTCGGCGGCGCGACGCGGCTGACGGGCTCCGGCCTCTCGATCACGGAATGGAAGCCGATCACCGGCGCCCTGCCGCCGCTCTCGGCCGAGGCCTGGGCGAGTGAATTCGCGAAATACCGCGCCAGCCCGCAATACCAGCTGCTGAACCAGGGCATGAGCCTCGGCGAGTTCCAGTTCATCTACTGGTGGGAATGGGGCCACCGCCAGCTCGGCCGCTTCATCGGCCTGGTCTATCTCGGCGGCTTCCTGGTTGTCGCAGGCCTGCGGCTGCTGTCCTGGCGCCAGACCCTGGTGCTCTTCGGCATGGGGCTGCTGCTCGGCCTGCAGGGCACGATCGGCTGGATCATGGTGGCGTCCGGCCTGCAGCCCGGCATGATCGCGGTCGCGCCGGTCAAGCTGACGCTGCATCTGACCTTCGCCGCGCTCTTCTTCGCCTCCGTCGTCGCCTTCGCGACATTCCTGACCCCGCCGCGTCGGGCCGAACCGGCGCAGGGCCGGGGCATGGCCTGGCTGCTGCTGGCGCTGCTCTTCGGGCAGATCGCGCTCGGCGGGCTCGTCGCCGGCTCGCGCGCCGGCTTCGTCTACAACACCTGGCCGCTGATGGACGGCGCGCTGGTGCCTGGCGTCGAGACGCTGTTCGTGCGGCCCGCCTTCTGGGAGAATTTCGTCGACAACGCCGCTCTCGTGCAGTTCAACCACCGCATCGGCGCCTATCTGCTGCTGGCGCTGGCGCTCTGGCACATGCTCTCGCTGCGCAGGGCGGCGCCGGGCTCGGGCGGGGCCAAGCGCGCGACCGCTCTCGCCGGCCTGACGCTGAGCCAGGCCGTGCTGGGCATCGTCACGCTGCTGCTGGTCGTGCCGCTCTGGGCCGGGCTCGCCCACCAGGCGCTCGGCTTCCTCGTGCTGGCGATGGGCGTGGTGCATGTGACGCGCAACGAGGGCGCCTCGCGGGGGTGAACCGCGCCGTCATGCTCGGGGCATTGCGAAGCAATGAGCCCGGAACCCATGACCGCCGAGCACCCAAGGAAAGGCGACCGGCGGCCGCGTGCTTTCTGCAGCCGCCTGCGGTTATGGGTTCCGGGCTCGCCCTGCGGGCGCCCCGGAATGACGGCGTGGCTATTGACGAAGATCAGGCCAGCGCTTGATCCAGATCGTCGATCAGATCCTGCACGTCCTCCAGCCCGATCGACAGGCGGATCACCTGCGGGCCGGCGCCGGATGCCGTCTTCTGCTCGTCGCTGAGCTGGCGATGCGTGGTCGAGGCCGGGTGTATGACCAGCGAGCGCGTGTCGCCGATATTGGCGAGATGCGAGAACAGCTTGAGCTCGGTGACGAGCTTGACGCCGGCGTCGTAGCCGCCCTTCAGCCCGAAGGTGAAGACCGCGCCGGCGCCCTTCGGCGAATAGCGCTTCGCCAGCTCATGATACTTGTCGCCGGGCAGGCCCGGATAGCTGACCCATTCCACCGCCGGATGCTTCGAAAGATGCGTCGCGACCGCCAGCGCGCTCTCGCAATGGCGCTGCATGCGCAGCGGCAGCGTCTCGATGCCGGTCAGGATCATGAAGGCGTTGAAGGGCGAGAGCGCCGGGCCCATGTCGCGCAGGCCCAGCACGCGGGTCGCGATGGCGAAGGCGAAATTGCCGAAGGTCTCGCCCAGCACCATGCCGTTATATTCCGGCCGCGGCTTGGAGAGCATCGGGTAGCGGTCGTCGCCGACCCAGTTGAACGAGCCGCCATCGACGATGATGCCGCCGATCGAGTTGCCGTGGCCGCCGAGGAACTTGGTCAGCGAATGCACCACGATGTCGGCGCCATGCTCGAAGGGGCGGATCAGGTAGGGCGTCGCCATGGTGTTGTCGACGATCAGCGGGATGTTGTGCTTCTTCGCGATCTTCGAGATGCCGGCGATGTCGACGATCACGCCGCCCGGATTGGCGATGGATTCGATGAAGATCGCCTTGGTCTTCGGCGTCACCGCGGCGGCGAAGGCCTCGAGATCGTCCGAATCGGCCCAGATCACGTTCCAGCCGAAGTTCTTGTAGGAGTGGTTGAACTGGTTGATCGAGCCGCCATAGAGCTTCTTGGCGGCGACGAACTCGTCGCCCGGCTGCAGCAGCGCATGGAAGGTCAGGAACTCGGCGGCATGGCCCGAGGCGACGGCGAGCGCGGCCGTGCCGCCTTCCAGCGCCGCGACGCGCTCCTCCAGCACCGCATTGGTCGGGTTGCCGATGCGGGTGTAGATGTTGCCGAAGGCCTGCAGCCCGAACAGCGAGGCGGCATGGTCGACATCGTCGAAGACGAAGGAGGTCGTCTGGTAGATCGGCGTGGCGCGCGCGCCGGTGGCCGCATCCGGCGCGGCGCCGGCATGGATGGCGAGCGTGTGGAAACCGGGTGCGCGGTCGGTCATCGTCTACTCCCTGCGATCTTCTGAATGCGAGACATTGCGTTCGTTTTATCGAACGACCCCGGCAGCGTCAATTCATCGACCGCGCGGGTCCTCACGTCCCCGGGCGGTGGATCGTCAGTTTCTGGAAGCCCTTGCCGGCGAGCACCGGCTTCTTCGACGACAGGATGCGCGAGTTGATGCCCTGCCAGCCGATCTCGCCCGAGAGGCGGCCATACTCGATCTTGGGGCAGCGGTTCATGATCACGGCGACGCCCTTGGCCTCGGCCTTCGCCGCCGCCTCGTCATTGCGCACGGAGAGCTGCATCCAGATCACCTTCGGCAGCGGATCGAGCGTCAGCGCCTCGTCGGTGAGCGGCCCGGCGGCTTCCGAGTTGCGGAAGATCTCGACCATGTCGACGGGACCGGGGATGTCCTTCAGCGACGCGTAAACGGTCTTGCCCAGCAGCGTTTGGCCGGCGAGGCCGGGATTGACGGGGATGACGTCGTAGCCCCGGTCGAGCAGGTATTTCGTCACGATCCAGGAAGGCCGCGCCTCGTTCGCTGAGGCGCCGACCAGCGCGATGCGCTTGGTGTCCTTGAGAATCTGACGGATCTGGGCGTCGGGATAGGCGTCGTGGGACATGGACAAGGCTCTGATCCGGCAAGGAGAGGCGCGGGGAACCCCTCTCCCGTGTGGGAGAGGGGCAGGGGTGAGGGCCGGACGGCAAACCAGTGAAACGATAGCGGGCTGCGGCAGAAATCTGGTCCAGGGGCCGACACCTCACCCCCGCCCCTCTCCTTACAGGAGAGGGGTTCCCCGCGCCTACCCCTCCCAGACCGGCGCCCGCTTCTCGACGAAGGCCCCGATGCCTTCTTCGGCATCGCGCGCCAGCATATTCTCGACCATCACCGCCGAGGCGTGGTCGTAAGCTTCAGCCAGGTCCATCTCGCGCTGCTCGTAGAAGGCGCGCTTGCCGATGCGGATGGTCGCGGTGGATTTCGAGGCGATCACGGCCGCCAGCCGCTTCGCCTCCCTGAGCGCGCTGCCGGCCGCCACGACGCGGTTGACCAGCCCCATCCGCGCCGCCTCCTCGGCGGGCACCATCTCGCCCAGCAGCAGCATCTCCATCGCGTGCTTGGCCGAGAGGTTGCGCGTCAGCGCGACCATCGGCGTCGAGCAGAACAGCCCGATATGGACGCCCGGCGTGCAGAACCGCGCGGCATCGCCCGCCACCGCGAGGTCGCAGCTGGCGACGAGCTGGCAGCCGGCCGCCGTCGCCGTGCCCTCGACCGCCGCGATCACCGGCTGGGGCAGGGCGGTGATCTGCTGCATCACGCCCGAGCAGCGCCCGAGGACGTCAGTGAAATAGGCACGGCCGCGATCGGGATCGGCGCGATGCGCGCTCATCTCCTTCAGATCGTGCCCGGCGCAGAACACCGGGCCTTCGGCTGCCAGCACGACCGCCTTGACGCTCCGGTCGGCGGCGATGGCGGTGAAGCTTTCGGCCAGCGCGGCCAGCATCGCCTCGCTGAGCGGATTGCGCGATTGCGGCCGGTCGAGCGTGAGGACGGCGATGCCCTCGCTGTCCTCGCGCCGCAGCGCGGGTGCCGCCTCGGGGCGGGCATGGGCGTTCATGGCGGTGACCTCGGCGTTTCCGTGAGCGTTTGCCTGTGCGTTTTGCCGTATTGTCCGCCGCGCTCCCCCATGCTGCAAGGGGCATCTCCTCATCGCTGCCTGTGCCGGACCGCCCGAGATGACCCTGCGCGACCCCACGCCCCGCATGAACGCCGCGCAGCTCGAGGCCTTTCTCGACGAGGTCTTCCCGCAGCTCCACAGCGGCGGGCGGACCTATTTCGTCGAGGAGGTCGGGCCGATGAGCGCCCGCATGCGCTGCGACTATCACGAGAAGCATCTGCGCCCAGGGGGCACGATTTCGGGCCCGACGATGATGGCGCTGGCCGATCTCGCGCTCTACGCCGCGATCCTCGGCCAGATCGGCCCGGTCGCGCTCGCCGTCACCACGAGCCTGTCCTTCAACTTCCTGCGCAAGCCGGCGCCCGCAGCCCTGATCGGGGAGGCGAGGTTGCTCAAGCTCGGCAAGCGGCTCGCGGTCGGCGAGGTCTCGCTCTACTCGCAGGGCGAGAGCGAGATGGTCGCCCATGCGACGGGGACCTATTCGATTCCGGTGGAGCGCTGAGGTCAACGCGGCGTCATCCTCGGGCCTCACCCGAGAATCGCCGGCCCGAGAGACTCGGGTCAAGCCCGAGCAAGACGAACGAGATGCGGTACTATGATACCGTTTTCGGCATTTCTCTGAAAACAATGCGTTTTTCGGTTTCCCAAGCACTGAGCAACGGTTGACACCGGAGCGGCCTGCCACTATCCCCCGCTCACACCGCCGCCGGTTCTCCGGCGGCTTGTCCTTTTTTCAACGCTCCGAAGGGTGCCCGCGATGAAGACCATCTCGCTCAAGCCCGCCGATGTCGAAAAGAAGTGGGTTGTGATCGACGCCTCCGGGCTCGTCGTCGGCCGTCTCGCCTCCGTGGTGGCGATGCGTCTGCGCGGCAAGCACAAGGCGGCCTACACCCCCCATGTCGACTGCGGCGACAACATCATCGTCATCAACGCCGACAAGGTGGTCCTGACCGGCCGCAAGCGCGACCAGAAGGTGTACTACCACCACACCGGCTACGCCGGCGGCATCAAGGAGCGTTCGGCCAAGTTCATCCTCGAGGGGCGCTTCCCCGAGCGGATCGTCGAGAAGGCCGTCGAGCGCATGCTGCCCCGCGGCCCGCTCTTCCGCCAGATCCTCGGCAACCTGCGCGTCTACAAGGGCGCGGAGCACCCCCATGCGGCCCAGTCGCCGGAGACGCTCGACGTCGCCGCGCTCAACAGCAAGAATGCGAGGGTCTGATCATGGCTGAAGTTCTCCAGTCTCTCGCCGATCTCGGTGGCGTCAAGACGACCCAGGCCGAGGCCGCTCCGGTCCACGTCAAGAAGGTCGACGCCCAGGGCCGCGCCTATGCCACCGGCAAGCGCAAGAACGCCATCGCCCGCGTCTGGATCAAGCCCGGCACCGGCAAGATCACGGTCAACACCCGTGACCAGGAGGTCTATTTCGCGCGCCCCGTGCTGCGCATGGTCCTCCAGCAGCCGCTGCAGCTCGTCGATCGCCTGACCCAGTACGACGTCGTCGTCTCGGTAAAGGGCGGCGGTCTCTCCGGCCAGGCCGGCGCGGTGCGCCACGGCATCTCCAAGGCCCTGACCTTCTACGAGCCCGAGCTTCGCGGCCCGCTCAAGAAGGAAGGCTTCCTGACCCGCGACTCGCGCGTCGTCGAGCGCAAGAAGTTCGGCAAGGCCAAGGCCCGCCGCAGCTTCCAGTTCTCGAAGCGCTGATCGTTTCCAGACTGTCCGATCTATGGAAAGGGCGGCTCGCAAGGGCCGCCCTTTTCGTATTGACTGAGCCTCCAGCCCTCATCCTGAGGAGACCGCGCAGCGGTCGTCTCGAAGGATGCTTTAGGACGCTACGGTAGCATCTGGAGCATCCTTCGAGACGCGGGCAGCGGGCCCGCTCCTCAGGATGAGGGCTCGGGTCTGAAACGCGAACATCCAAGGAGCCGCCATGTCCCGCCCCGTCCTCCTCGTCACCGGCGGCAGCCGCGGTATCGGCGCCGCCATCTGCGTGATGGCCGCGCAGCGCGGCTATGACGTCGCGGTGAACTACCAGAGCGCGGCAAAGGCCGCGGCCGAGGTCGTCGCGGCCTGCGAGGCAGCCGGGGCGAAGGCGGTCGCGCTTCAGGGCGACATGGCGCGCGAGGAGGACATCACGCGCGTCTTCGAGGCGGCGAAAGAGGCGCTTGGGCCGCTGACCCATGTCGTCAACAATGCCGGCATCACCGGGCGGGCGAGCCCGCTCGCGCAGGCGGATGCGGCCGTGATCCGCACCTGCATCGACGTGAACGTGACGGGGGCGATCCTCGTGGCGCGCGAGGCCGCACGCGCTCTGATTGCCAACGGCACGGCGCGGGGCAGGGCGATCGTCAATGTTTCTTCGGTCGCGGCCACGATCGGCGGTGCCGGCGAATATGTCTGGTATGCAGCCTCCAAAGGCGCGATCGACAGCCTCACGCTGGGACTGTCGAAGGAGCTGGCGCCCGGCATCCGCGTCAATGCGGTCGCGCCCGGCATCACCGAGACCGATATTCACGGCGTCTCGACCGGCGACGCCGCCCGTGTCGGACGTATCGCCCCGCTGGTGCCGATGCAGCGCGCGGCGACCGCCGAGGAAATCGCCGAGACGGTGCTTTTTCTGCTCTCCGATGCAGCGTCCTATGTGACGGGCTCGATCCTGCGCGTCGGCGGCGGGCGGTAGCAGGTCATTGCGAGCGCAGAGAGGCCATCCGGCCTCGCGCGCTCGACGTTTCCCTGGATGGGTCGCTGCGCTCGCCATGACGGACGGGGTTTCCTCGGAAGAGCGGCTGCGATAGGCCACGACCATGCGTGTCCTCCTGACTCTCATCGCTTTCGGCATGATCGCCGTGCCGGCCCTGATCGCGCTGGCCCGGCGGGACCTGCCGCGGGGGCGGCGCATCGCCAGCGCGCTGGTGATCTTCCTGGCGCCGGCCGTCGCGCTCGGTGTGATCCATGGCGTGCCGGAGCTGGATGGGCGCGCGCTCCAGAACCCGGTCGCCTGGACGACTCTGCGGCTGGTGCTCTCGGCGCTGGCGCTGATCCTGCCCTGGTGCCTCTATGTCTGGCTGATGGGGCGTCGCCCGTGAGCCGGGGAGAGCGGCGATGACCGAGCAGGCTGGCCCGGGCTCGATCGACCATGCCTTCACCGGCGAGCGCCGCGGCGGTGCGGGCGACCCGACCTATGCAGGCGCGCTCTCCTTCATGCGCCGGCGCTATGGCAAGGACGTCGCCGGCTGCGATCTCGTGATCTGGGGCGTGCCCTTCGATCTCGCCGTGACCAACCGGCCCGGCGCTCGCTTCGGCCCGCAGGCGATCCGCCGCGCCAGCGCGATCTTCGACGGCGATCCGCAATACCCCTCCGGTCTCGATCCCTTCGCGCATCTCACGGCCCTCGACTATGGCGACTGCCTGCTGCCGCGCGGCGACCTGCCGGGTTGCGCCCGCGCCATCGAGAGGGAGGCCGCGGGCATCCTCGCCTCAGGCGCGCATCTTGTGACGCTGGGCGGCGACCATTTCGTCACACTGCCGTTGCTGCGCGCCCATGTCGCCCGCCATGGCCCGCTCGCCCTGATCCAGTTCGACGCGCATCAGGACACCTGGGATGACGGCGTCGGCGCCATCGGCCACGGCTCCTTCGTGCTGGAGGCGGTGCGCGAGGGGTTGATCGACATCGAGCGCTCGATCCAGATCGGCATCCGCACCGTCGCGCCGCGCGACGGCGGGGTCGCGATTCTCGACGCCTACACCGTCCATGACCTTGGTGTGGCGAGAACGCTCGCGCGGATCCGCGAGCGGGTCGGGGAGGGGCCGGCCTATCTGACCTTCGACATCGACGCGCTCGACCCCGCCTTTGCGCCGGGCACCGGCACGCCGGTCTCGGGCGGGTTGTCGTCAGAGCAGGCGCTGCGCCTGGTCTGGGGCCTGCGCGACCTCGACATCCGCGGCATGGACCTCGTTGAGGTCTCGCCGCCTTACGACCATGCCGACATCACCGCGATCGCGGGCTCGACCCTGGTGCAGCACCACATCCAGGCGCTGGCGGTGAAGAAAACGCGTTGAATCGGATTGTCCGCCGGTCACGCCAAGCGATTCGGATCGTTCAAGAACGCGTTTCCGTCATGGTCGGCACAAGGCCGTCCAGGACGCTGGTCGTCGCTCTGCGCCGCGTGAGAGTGACGATGCAATTGACAGCGCCCCCTCCCTCCCTCATATCCCGCCCATGACCATGAGCCTGTCCCGACGTCGCCCTGTCACGGCCGCCCCCGCGCGACCGCGATGACGCTCGGCTTGCAGTCCGACTGTCCGCGACCGCGCCCGGAGCGCGGTTTTTTTATGCCCGAAGCCGGCCAAGCTTCTTGAGCCGATCCCCCAGACGCCTTGCGAGGGTCCGATGAGCCAGAACCCGAAATCCATCTTCATCGACGGCGAAGCCGGGACCACCGGACTCGGCATCCGCGACCGGCTGGCGGGGATGCCGGGTGTCGTCGTCCGCAGCATCGATCCCGAGAAGCGCAAGGACCCGGTCGCCCGCCAGGAGATGATGGCGCAGGTCGATCTCGTCGTGCTCTGCCTGCCGGACGACGCGGCGAAGGAATCGGTCGCGCTCGCCGACGCGCTCGGCGCGAAGTCGCCGAAGATCGTCGACGCCTCGACCGCCTATCGCGTCGCGCCGGACTGGGTCTACGGTTTCGCCGAGCTGGAGCACGGCCACGCCGCGACCATCGCCAAGGCGACCCGCGTCTCCAACCCCGGCTGCTATCCCACCGGCGGCATCGCGCTGCTGCGGCCGCTGATCGATGCCGGTTTCATCCCGCAGGATTACCCCGTCACCATCAATGCGGTGTCGGGCTATTCGGGCGGCGGCAAGAGCATGATCGAGGCCTATGAGGCCGGCACGGCCCCGGCCTTCGAGCTGTACGGCCTCGGCCTCAAGCACAAGCACCTGCCGGAGCTGCAGCGCTATGCGCGGCTGTCGCGGCGGCCGATCTTCATTCCGTCCGTCGGGAATTTCCGGCAGGGCATGCTGGTTTCGGTGCCGCTGCATCTCGACACGCTGCCGGGCAAGCCCAAGGCGGCCGATCTCGCCGATGCGCTCGCCGAACATTATGCCGGCTCGACCTATGTCTCGGTCGTTCCCGCCGCGCAGACGGGCGGCAAGCTCGAGCCGCAGGCGCTCAACGACACCAACAAGCTGGAACTGCGCGTCTTCGGCGACGACGATCTGCGCCAGGCGGTGCTGGTCGCGCGGCTGGACAATCTCGGCAAGGGCGCTTCGGGCGCTGCCGTGCAGAACATCCGGCTGATGCTGGGGCTGGCGGAGAAGTGAGCCGGCCCCTGCGGCGGTGGTAACAAAAAAGGGCCGCGCGAGCGGCCCTTTTCCATGTCCGAGCGGAGAAATCTCAGCCCTGATAGGCCTTGAAGTGCTGCTGCTGCTCGCCGAGGCCCTCGATCCCAAGCTTGACGACCTCGCCGCCCTTCAGGAAGCGCGGCGGCTTGAAGCCGAGACCGACGCCGGGCGGCGTGCCGGTGGTGATGACGTCGCCCGGATCCAGCCGCATGAATTGGCTGATATAGTGGACGAGATACGCGCAGCCGAAGATCATCGTCTTGCTCGAGCCGTTCTGGACGCGCTCGCCATCGACCTCGAGCCACATGGCGAGGTTCTGGACGTCCTTGACCTCGTCCGTCGTCACCAGCCAGGGGCCGAGCGGGCCGAAGGTCGGGCAGCCCTTGCCCTTGGCCCACTGGCCGCCGCGCTCGATCTGGAACTCGCGCTCCGAGACGTCGTTGCAGACGGCGAAGCCCGCGATCGCGGCAAAAGCCTTGTCCTCCGGGATGTAGGAGCCGCCGTCGCCGATCACGATGGCGAGCTCGACCTCCCAGTCCGTCTTCTTCGAGCCCTTGGGAATGATCACGTCGTCGTTGGGGCCGACGATGCAGTTCGGCGCCTTGTTAAAGAGGATCGGCTCCTTCGGAATCTCGGCGCCGGTCTCGGCCGCATGGTCGGCGAAGTTGAGGCCCACCGCGATGAAGTTGCGCACATCGCCGACGCAGGCGCCGATGCGCGGCGCACCATCAACCTTCGGCAGCGTCTGCGGATCGAGCGCCTTGATTTTCGCCAGCGAGCCCGACGTCAGGGCCTTGCCGGCGACGTCCGGAATGATGCCGGAAAGGTCGCGCAGGACGCCCTGGGCGTCGAGGAGGCCCGGCTTTTCCTGGCCGGCAGCCCCGTAGCGTAGCAGTTTCACGTCGTTTCCCCCGTTTCAAACGATCTAATTGGGAGGGGAACCTGACAAGACGCCGCCGCGAAAGACAAGCCCATTCGCGCGCATGCCCCGGATGCGAGGGGCTGCCCATGCGATTGTTGCGGGAATGCAACGAGGGTCGCGAAAGCGGAGTGCCCGTCTCTTGGGCGCTGCTGTCTCGAAACGCGCCAGAAACACGAAAACCCGCGATAGTTCGCATGTAAACGATATCTTTAGCGCGGCGTTGAAGCCGGCAACAGGAAAAACGGACAAGTTCGGGGCATTTTCGTGCCTTCCCCACCGTCAAATCCGACGGCTGGTCCAAATTCGGCGACTTCGCGGCGGCATTGCGGCGAAGGGCGGCTCGCGGCATGCTCGGATTCGAGACGGGCGTTGCAGCCCGAAGAAACGAAAGACGGGATGGATTCGATGAAGGGCATCGTTCGTACAGCCGCCGCAGCCACGGTTTCGGTCGCGGCCCTCCTCGCCGCCGGCGCGGCCCAGGCGGGCTCCTTCGCGATCCGCAGCGGCCAGAGCGCCGAGGGTCTCGGCATGGCTTATGCGGGCGCGGCTTCCGGCGGCATCGGCATGGGCGCAATGGCCTGGAACCCGGCCACGATCACCATGTTCCCCGGCCGCAACAGCCAGTGGAACGTCACCTATCTCAACGCCAACGCCTCCTATGATCCGACCTCGCCGACGCGGCTGGGCTCGCCGGTCGGCCCGCTGAACCCGATCCAGAACGGCTCCGGCAACATCGGCGGCGACGGCGCCTTCATTCCGGCCTCCTACTCGAACTGGCAGCTCACCGACCGGTTCTGGATCGGCCTGACCACGGGCGCGCCCTTCGGCCTGCGCTCCAAGGCCGAGGATCAGGTCTATGCCGGCCAGGTCTATGGCCGCTCGGCCAATCTGAAGACGATCAACGTCTCCCCGACGATCGGCTACAAGGTCAACGACTGGCTCTCCGTCGGTGCCGCCGTCCAGGTGCAGTACCTCAAGACCAGCCTGAAGAACGCCACCGGCGCGACGCTCGGCACGGCGATCGGGCCCTTCGCCCCCAACCAGATCCTCAAGGGCGACACCGTCGATGTCGGCTTCCGGGTCGGTGCGACGTTGACCCCGCGCGAGGGCACGACGATCGGTATCGCCTACCGCTCCTCGATCCATCAGACCCTCGAGGGCACGATCTCGACGGTGGCCGGCGTCGGCCCGATCAAGGCCAATCTGAACCTGCCGGACTCTGTGGTCTTCGGCGTGTCGCAGGTCATCAACGACCAGTGGCAGGCCCATCTTGGCGTCGAGTGGACCAACTGGAGCCGTTTCCGCCGCATCCCGATCGTCAGCCAGATCAGCGGCCTGCCGATCTCGAGCCTGAACTTCGTCTATGACGACAGCTGGTTCTTCAGCGGCGGCGTCGAGTACAAGTACAATCAGGCCCTGACGCTGCGCGCCGGTGTCGCCTATGAGCTGTCGCCGGTGAACGACACCAACCGGACCGTCTTCATCTCGGACAACGACCGCCTCTGGCTCTCGGCCGGTGCGAGCTACCAGGTCACCGACAAGCTCAAGCTCGACCTCGGCTACACCTATATCAATGTGAACAAGGCGAAGGTGAACTACAGCGGCACCCATCCGCAGCAGGGCCCGGTCTTCTTCACCGCCGAGGCCAAGCCCTATATCCACATCGTCTCGGCCGGCCTGACCTATCGCTGGGACAACCCGGCCCAGACGATCCCGGTGCAGCCGGCGGTTCGCAAGTTCTGAGCGCAACCACAGCGTCTCACGAGAAAGCCGGCCCTCACGGGCCGGCTTTTTTGTTGAGAGAATGCCAGCGGGTGGAACTGTCGGGGGGTTACGCCTTCTTCAGCACATAGGTCCCCGGCGCATCGGCGAGGGCCGGCAGTTTGCCGGCTCCCGGCACCCGCGCCTTGACCCGCTTGGGCGCCTGCGCCTCGACCCAGGAAAACCAGTGCGGCCACCAGGAGCCGGGATGCTCCTGTGCCGCCGCGATCCAGTCCTCATAGGTTCCGCGCGCCGGCCCGCCGGTCCAATACTGGTACTTGACCTTGCCGGGCGGGTTGACCACGCCGGCGATATGGCCCGAGCCCGCGACGATATAGTCGACCGGCCCGCCGAAGCATTGCGAGCCGGTGAAGACCGAGCGGGCCGGGGCGATGTGGTCCTCGCGCGTCGCGAGATTGTAGATCGGGATCGCCACCTTCTTGAGATCGAGCCGCTGGCCGCCGACCACCATCTCGCCCTTGGAAAGCTTGTTCTCCAGATAGCAGTTGCGCAGGTAGAAGGAGTGGTTTGCCGCCGGCATCCGCGTCGAATCGGAGTTCCAGTAGAGCAGGTCGAACGGCGTCGGCGCCTTGCCCTTCAGGTAGTTGTTGACCGCATAGGACCAGATCAGGTCGTTGGGGCGCAGCATGTTGAAGGCGCCCGCCATGCGCGCGCCATCCAGATAGCCGCTCTTGGTCATCTGCTCCTCGACGGCCCGGATCTGCTCCTCGTCGACGAAGACGGAGAGCTCGCCGGCCTGTGCGAAATCGACCTGGGTGGTGAAGAAGGTCGCGCTCTCGATCCGCTTGTCCCCGACCGCCGCCATATAGGCCAGCGTCACGCCGAGCAGCGTGCCGCCGACGCAATAGCCGATGGCGCTGACCTTCGTCTCGCCGGTCGCCCGCTCGATCGCCTCCAGCGCGGCGAAGACGCCCTCGCGCATGTAGCTCTCGAAATCCTTGCCGGCGTGGCGCTCGTCCGGATTGACCCAGGAGATGCAGAACACCGTCAGGCCCTGCGCCACGCACCAGCGGATGAAGCTTTTCTCCGCATTGAGATCGAGGATGTAGAACTTGTTGATCCAGGGCGGCACGATCAGGAGGGGGCGCTTCAGCACGGTCTCGGTCGCCGGGGCGTACTGGATCAGCTCCATGATGTCGTTGCGCCAGACGACCTTGCCCGGCGTCGAGGCGATGTTGACGCCGATCTGGAAGGCACCCGGATCGGATTGCCGAATCTTGAGTTCGCCCCGGCCGGCCTCGATGTCCTCCGCCAGCATCTTCATGCCGCGGACGAGATTCTCGCCGTTCTGCTGCAGCGTCTCGCGCAGCAGTTCGGGGTTCGTCGCGACGAAATTGGAGGGCGAGAGGGCGCTGGCGATCTGCTTCACATAGAAGCGCGCCTTCTCGCGGGTGTGGGGATCGAGATCCTCGGCCCGATCGACCATCGATTCGGCCCAGCGCGTGCCGATCAGATAGGCTTGCTTGACGAAGTCGAACATCGGATGCGCCGACCAGTCGGGATCGGCGAAGCGCGCATCGCGCTTGTCGGGCTCGATCACGGGCTTGGCCTCCTCGCCGCCGGCCCGCTTGAGCATCGTGCTCCACAATGTCAGGAAATCGCCGGTAAGCGAGGCCTGCGCCTCGATGATCTTGCGCGGATCGGAGACCCATTTCTCGGCGACGCGGCCGAGCGTCTTGACCATTTCACTGGCTTCGTCGGCCTGCCCGCCCTTGGCCTCGCCGCGCTCGATCGGTTTCAGATAGGCGGCGGTGACCTTGCCGTATTCCTCGACGAGCCGGCTCATGTTCTGGGCGAAAGCGTCGAGATCCGGCACCGGCACCTCGGCCGCGCCGTTCGCACCCGCGGACGTCTCCCCGGTTCGCCGGTCCATCGCGCTCTCCCCGTCGCACGTCTTCTGTTGGGGCTGCTGTCTGCTCCCCATTTTGGTCCTATTAAGGACGTAGCGGATATCGGCTACAAAGAGAATTCCGCAACAGGCCGGATCGACCCATGCCGCAAGCCCGACTCCAGTCCACGCCGCTCCTGCCGCTGCTGATGCTGACGGGTCTGGCCGTCGCAGTGGCGGGCTGCGCCGGCGAAACGGGCAAGAGCGTCGCGGAGGCGGCGGGAATGGCCACCACAGCCGCCGAACCCAAGCCCTTCGTGCGCGAAACCCGACCGTCGGATCCAACCTACATCCCGATTGGCACGACCGTGCAGGTGAACCCGCTCTGCGAGGGAGACACGCCGAGGCCGGCTTTCGTTCCGCAGGGGCAGGCGGCCCGCTTCCTCTACCGCCCGGACGGTCGCAAGCCGAACGAGGATTGCAAGCCGCGAGCCGAGTTCAAGAAGATCGAGGCCGAACTCGAGGCCAAGCGCAGCGCCAACGAGGCCGCCGGCAACGTGGCGAAGACGCTGGGCTCCACGCCCGCCCCCAAGCCGGCCGCGATTCCCACCAATTGACCTGACCGGCGCTCGGCGGCCGCCGCGCAGGCCGTGCTACGCTCGCGATTGAATCTTGCGTTTTCGGTCCGCCCGTGACCAAAGATGCGGCGAGAGGCGCGCTGCGCGCAACGATCTGAATCGCGGGGAGGGCGCGGCACCGTCGGGGCCGGCCCGGGCGTTCCCGCAGGCATGATGCCGGCCCGGCCGGCGAAGGAACTACTCGAATGGCCGATTTTCACCGCATCAAGCGCCTGCCGCCCTACGTCTTCGAACAGGTCAACAAGATCAAGGCGGCCGAACGCGCCAAGGGCGTCGACATCGTCGATCTCGGCATGGGCAATCCCGATCTGCCGGCGCCAAAGCATGTCATCGAGAAGCTGGTCGAGACCGCCGGCAAGCCGCGCACCGATCGCTATTCGGCCTCCAAGGGCATCGGCGGGCTGCGCCGCGCGCAGGCGAACTACTACGAGCGCCGCTTCGGCGTGAAGCTCAATCCCGATACCCAGGTCGTCGCGACACTGGGCTCCAAGGAAGGCTTCGCCAACATGGCGCAGGCCATCACCGGGCCGGGCGACGTTGTGCTGGTGCCCAACCCCAGCTATCCGATCCACGCCTTCGGCTTCCTGATGGCGGGCGGCGTGATCCGCTCCGTACCGGCCGAGCCGACGCCGGCCTTCTTCCCGGCGCTCGAGCGGGCGATGATCCATTCGGTGCCCAAGCCGATCGCGCTCGTCACCTGCTATCCGGCGAACCCGACCGCCTACACCGCCTCGCTCGATTTCTACCGGGACCTCGTCGCCTTCGCGAAGAAGCACGAGCTGATCCTGCTCTCGGACCTCGCCTATGCCGAGGTCTATTTCGACGAGAACGACCCGCCGCCTTCGATGCTGCAGGTGCCGGGCGCGATGGACGTTACCGTCGAGTTCACCTCGATGTCGAAGACCTTCTCGATGGCCGGCTGGCGCATGGGCTTTGCGGTCGGCAACGAGCGGCTTCTGGCGGCGCTCGCCCGGGTGAAGTCCTATCTCGACTATGGCGCCTACACCCCGATCCAGGTCGCGGCGGCGGCCGCCCTCAACGGCCCCGACGATTGCATCCGCGAGATGCGCGAGATCTACCGCAAGCGCCGCGACGCGCTGGTCGAAAGCTTCGGCAAGGCCGGCTGGGAGTTTCCGGCTCCTGCCGCCTCGATGTTCGCCTGGGTGCCGATCCCAGAGAAGTTCCGCCATCTCGGCTCGCTGGAGTTCTCGAAGCTGCTGATCGAGAAGGCCGAGGTCGCGGTCGCGCCCGGCATCGGCTTCGGCGAGCATGGCGACGACTTCGTGCGCATCGCCATCGTCGAGAACGAGCAGCGCATCCGCCAGGCCGCGCGAAACATCGGCCGCTTCCTGAAGGGTGCCGACCACACCCTGCACAACGTCATCCAGATGCCGAAGGCGGGGTAGGAGGGCTCCGTCGCGGAGCGTCATGCTCGGGCTTGACCCGAGCACCTCGTGACACGCGGCGCTGATGCTCAATCTGCCAGAGATTCTCGGGTCTCCGCTGCGCTGCGCCCGAGAATGACGGCAGCCTTCCTCTGGACCCCGAACCCGAAACATGGGAACCCGTCGCCACGGACGAACCCGTCCGGAACGGGGCTTTCACGCGTGATGTTCAGCAAAGGCCGTCTGCTCGCCGGGGGCGTGGTTCTCTTCGCGCTGGTCTGCCTCGTCAGCACCTATGACTTCTCGCGCGGGCGCGTGCCGCAGACGAACTCGCCGCTGATTTCGGATGTGCTCGCCGCGACCACCGCCCGCGAATGCGGCCGCGACGCCACCGAGGTGGTCGCCCGTCATCTCCCGCCGGGCATCGAGCAGGCGGCGGCTGAAAAGATCCTGGCCGAGGCGGTGATCGAGCCGCCGAAGCCCTGGTTCTGGACGCCGGTGAACGAGAGCGCCACGAGCTGGAACGGCGACACGCTGGAAGCTTTGCGCACCATCAAGATCACCGCCTTCGGCACCAATCTCCTGCGCATCCACATGACGTTTGGAGAGGGCAAGCTGCGCCGCCTTGCCGCCGAGGTCGTCTGCCGGTTCGGCTGAGCGCAAGACGGGGCTTCGCCGTTGACTCGCACGCGCCGCTCATGCGACGCCGCCGCCATGACCAGCGCCCCTGCACAGCCCGCCGCCACCCCGCTTCGCATCGGCCTTGCCGGGCTCGGAACCGTCGGCGCCTCGGTGCTGCGCATCCTGCACCGGCAGGAGAACGCGCTCAGCGAGCGCTGCGGCCGCGCCATCCGCGTCACGGCCGTCTCCGCCCGCGACAGGACGCGTGATCGCGGCGTCGACCTCGGCGGACTGACCTGGTTCGACGATCCCGTTGCCCTTGCGCGCTCGCCCGAGATCGATTGCCTGGTCGAGCTGGTCGGCGGCTCGGACGGCCCGGCCAAGGCCGCGGTCGAGGCGGCTCTCGCAGCCGGCAAGCCGGTCGTGACCGCCAACAAGGCGCTGCTCGCCCATCACGGCGTCGCGCTCGCCGCGCTGGCGGAGGAAAAGGGCGTCGCGCTCGCCTTCGAGGCCTCCTCGGCCGGTGGCATCCCGATCGTCAAGACGCTGCGCGAGGCACTCGCCGGCAACACTGTGACGCGGCTCTACGGAATCCTCAACGGCACCTGCAACTACATCCTCTCGCGCATGGAGATGGAGGGGCTGACTTTCGAGGCCTGCCTGAAGGACGCCCAGCGGCTGGGCTATGCCGAGGCCGACCCGACCTTCGACGTCGAGGGTTATGACACCGCCCACAAGCTCGCCATCCTGACCAGCCTCGCCTTCGGCACGAAGATCGACGCCGAAGCGATTCATGTCGAAGGCATTTCCTCGATCACGCCGCTCGACCTCAAGATGGCCGACGAACTCGGCTACCGGATCAAGCTGCTCGGCGTCGCCGAGCGGACCAAGGCCGGCATCGAGCAGCGCGTCCACCCGACCATGGTACCGAAATCCTCGGCCATCGCGCAGGTGATGGGCGTGCTCAACGCGGTCACGGTCGATGCCGACGCCGTGCGCGAACTCACCCTCGTCGGCCCCGGTGCCGGTGGCGACCCCACCGCCTCCGCCGTCGTCGCCGACATCGCCGACATCGCCCGCGGTACGGCGGGGCTGCCCTTCGGCCTGCCGGTCGCACGGCTCGAGACCGCGGCCCGCACCCCGATGCAGCGCCACGAGGGCGGCTACTATGTCCGCCTCTCGGTGGTCGACCGCCCCGGCGCCGCCGCCGGCATCGCGACCCGCATGGCCCAGGCCGACATCTCGCTGGAGAGCATCGTCCAGCGCCGTTCCCCGGCCGCCGCGGCGCAGGATCCGGCCGGGCGCTCGGGCACGCCGGTCCCTGTTGTGCTGATCACCTACGCCACGAGCGAGGCCGCCATCCGCTCCGCTTTGGAGCAGGTCTCGGCCGATGGGCATATCGCCGAACCGCCGCAAGTCATCCGGATCGAACGGGAGTAGGGTTTTCGGCGTTGTTGACGCCGTGACCGCTCGCCGCCATCCGCAAAACCAAAGGGAACCGCTCATGTCCGACGATCTCCGCATTTCCTCCTCCCAGATCATCGAGCGCTATCTCTCGATGGAGCTGGTGCGCGTCACCGAGCGCGCGGCCGTCTCGGCGGCGCGGCTGCGCGGCCATGGCAACGAGAAGGCGGCGGACCAGGCGGCGGTCGACGCGATGCGCCGCGAACTGAACCGCCTGCCGATCGATGGCGAGATCGTCATCGGCGAGGGTGAGCGCGACGAGGCGCCGATGCTCTTCATCGGCGAGAAGGTCGGCACCCGCCAGGGTCCGAAGGTCCATATCGCCGTCGATCCGCTGGAAGGCACGACGCTCTGCGCCAAGGACATGCCCGATTCGATCGCCGTGATGGCGATGGCGGAGGCCGGCAAGCTGCTCAACGCGCCCGACGTCTACATGGACAAGATCGCGATCGGCCCCGGCTATGCCCGCGGCGTCGTCGATCTCGACGCGTCGCCCACCGACAACATCCACGCGCTGGCCAAGGCCAAGGGCGTCAAGCCGAGCGAAATCTCGACGCTGATCATGGACCGCCCGCGCCATGCCAAGCTCATCGAGGAGGTGCGCAAGACCGGCTGCTCGATCCGCCTGATCACCGATGGCGACGTCGCCGGCGTGATCTATTGCACCGAGCCGCACAAGACCGGCATCGACCTCTATCTCGGCATTGGCGGCGCGCCCGAGGGCGTGCTGGCCGCGGCGGCGCTGCGCTGCGTCGGCGGCCAGATGCAGGGTCGCCTGATCCTCGACACCGAGGAGAAGCGCGCGCGTGCGCTCACCATGGGCGTCACCGACCCGAACAAGAAGTACAGCATGGAAGAGATGGCGTCGGGCGACACCATCGTCTGCGCCACCGGCGTCACCAATGGCGGCATGCTCCGGGGCGTGAAGTTCGGCAAGGACGTGATCGAGACGGAGACGATCGTCTATCGCTCGATCACCGGCACGGTCCGCCGCATCCACGGCGAACACCGCGACTTCGGCAAGTTCAAGCTGGATTGAGCCGCAACCGGCGACCAACCTGATCGCGACGGCCGGGCTTTCCCGGCCGTTCTGCATTGGAAGTCGTGGCGAGCCGCGGGCCTACGGTTGACGAACGCGCGCGCCTGCGCGACGCCCTACGCCCATGAGTCTGAACCCTCCGCGCGCTTTTCTCGGCGTCACCCGCTCCGCGCTGGGCCGGCCCTGGCGAGACCGGCTCGACGCCGCCGGCCTCGGCCGAGCCGAGGCGCTGGCGCAGGTCGAGGGCATTCCCGACATCCTGGCGCGGCTCCTGGCCGGCCGCGGGGTCGAGCCCAACGAGGCGGCAACCTTTCTCGAGCCGAAGCTGCGTGACCTGCTGCCCGATCCGGGCACGCTGATCGACATGGGGCCCGCTTCCGACCGCCTCGCGCGCGCGGTCGCGACCCGCGAGCGCGTTGCGATCTTCGGCGATTACGATGTCGACGGCGCCTGTTCGGCGGCGCTGCTGGCGGGTTTCCTATCCGCGGGCGGCGCCCAACCACGCATCCACATCCCCGACCGGCTGATCGAAGGCTACGGCCCCAACAGCGAGGCCATCCGCCAGCTCGCGGCGGAAGGGGCGACGCTGCTCGTCACCGTCGATTGCGGCACCACGAGCCACGAGCCGCTGGCCGACGCCAGGCGGCTGGGGCTCGACGTCGTCGTGCTCGACCATCATCAGGCGCCCGAGCGGCTGCCGGAGGTCGAGGCGCTGGTCAATCCGAACCGGCAGGACGATCTCTCGGGACTCGGCCATCTCTGCGCCGCCGGCGTCGTCTTCCTGGCGCTGGTCGCCACCCGTACCGTGCTGCGCCGCCAGGATGTCTGGGCGGCCCGCGGCGGCGAGCCCGATCTGCTCGCAGCGCTTGACCTCGTCGCGCTCGCGACGGTCGCCGACGTCGTGCCGCTGCGCGGGCTCAACCGGGCCTTCGTGCGCCAGGGCCTCGCCATCCTGCGCGCGCGCGCCCGGCCGGGCCTGGCGGCGCTGATGGATGTCGCGGGGCTCGACGGGCCGGTGCAACCCTGGCATCTCGGCTTCCTGCTCGGCCCGCGCATCAATGCCGGCGGCCGCATCGGCGATGCCGGCCTCGGCGCCCGCCTTCTGCTGACGGCGGACGAGATCGAGGCGCGCAGCATCGCCGCCGAACTCAACCGCCTGAACCAGGAGCGCCAGGAGATCGAGCGCCAGGCCGTGATCGAGGCGATCTCGCAGGCCGATCATGCGCTGATGCGCGATCCCGCCGCGGCGGTGCTGCTGGCGAACTCGCCGGACTGGCACCCCGGCATCGTCGGGCTGGTGGCGGCGCGGCTGAAGGAGCGCTTCCGCAAGCCGGCCTTCGCGCTGGCACTCAATCCGGAGGGCGGCGCGACCGGATCCGGCCGCTCGGTCGCCGGAGTCGATCTCGGCCGGGCGGTGCGGGCGGCCGTCGAGGCCGGGCTCGCGGTCAAGGGCGGCGGCCACGCCATGGCGGCCGGCGTCACCCTCGCGCCGGGGCAGGGCGATGGTTTCCACGCTTTCCTCGCCCAGCGGCTCTCCGCCGAGGTCGAGGCGGCCGGCGAATCGGAAGCGCTTTTCGTCGACGCCGCGCTCAGCGCCGGCGGGGCGACGCCGCGCCTGCTCGCCGAGATCGAGCGCGCCGGCCCCTTCGGCCAGGGCAGCCCGGAGCCGGTCTTCGTCTTTCCCGCCCACCGTCTGACCGATGCGGTCGAGATCGGCAGCGGCGGGCATGTCCGCGTCAAGCTCAAGGGCGGCGACGGCGCCAGCGTCGGCGGCGTCGCCTTTCGCTGCGCGCAGGAGCCGCTTGGCCGCGCCCTGCTGGCGGCCCGCGGCGAGAGCGTCCATCTCGCGGCCACGCTGAGCCTGAACCGCTGGGGCGGGCGGGAGACGGCGGAGCTGCGTGTCCTCGACCTGGCGAAGCCGGTCTGAGCGGCTCCGTCGCCCTCCGGACTGGTCTATCCCTCGGCGAGAGGCCGGATGTCGCAGCCGCGTCACGGGAAAAGCCCAAACGCACGCTTGCGGAGCCGCGAGCCTGCCACTATACCTCGCCCCGCTTCGACACGAGCCGCCCGCGGTTCGGAAGCCCGCGACCTTCGTCTATCGGTTAGGACACCAGCCTTTCACGCTGGGGAGACGGGTTCGACTCCCGTAGGTCGCGCCACTTCGGTGGATCTTGACAAAAATCAATAAAATCAACTTGTTACAGATGGCTGTTTTTGGGGTGGACCCCAGATATTCAGCGTTGTGGACCCCAAAAACTTAGATCCAATCCAGGCCGTTCTCCTCATCTGTAGGGCTTTGATATAGCCGGAGACGGACTTGCCGCGACCCGATACTCTCTCCGAATGTGAGGGGAACATCGGTGGCAGCATCAAGGAAGGGCGCTATCGACAGGTGATGAAGACGCTGGCCTTCTTGGCCCGCTCGGCAAGGTCGGCCGGTTCAAGCTTCTCGCCAAAAGTGCCTGCGTCGTAAGCGATCTGGTTGGCGTCCAGGAAGCTCGTGGCCAGTGATGACTTCACGGCGAAGTTGACGTTCTGAGGAAGGTCGCCCTGTGCCTCCGCAACCTTGATCGCATCAAGCTTCGCGGTAACGACCCCCACAACGTTCCCCGATCCGTCCAGCAGCGGGCCTCCCGAGTTGCCCGATTGAACCGGGGCTGAGATTTGAAGATACCGGCTGTCGTCCCGTAGCCCCGCCAGAGCCGTCACGTTTCCCAGGGTGAAGTTTCCGGTGGTCGCCAGGAGGTCGCTGTGAGGGAAGCCGAATGCGGCGATGCCCTCTCCAAGCCGGATGCTCGGCCGAAGCGGGAGCGAGCGCTCGGCTGGGCCGGCGACCTTCAGAACGGCAAGGTCATTCGCCGCGTCCCTCGCGAGCATCTGGGCCGCTACTGCGACCGCGCCATCAGGCCTGGCGGTGATCGTAGAACAGTCCTTCACCACATGGGCGTTGGTCAGAATGTGGCCTGCCTTGGAAACGAAGAAGCCCGATCCCGTCGAGAAGCGGACCTTCGCCGGCTCTTGGGGAGCGGGTAAGGGCGGTGGTGCTGCAGGACGCTGTTGGCTTGCTACCTCGGGCTCGGTGGGCTTCTCCCACGGGTAACCGCCGCGCTGGATGGAGGGGAAGGGCGCCCCCGTCATGGTGGTGTCCAGCGACATTCGGAACTGACCCCTTTGCGTCATGAAGAACTGACCCCCATGCCGATTGCCTTTAGGCGGTTGCGGATTGCGGCGTCGCAGCGGC